>CBDUTJ010000038.1:0-24011 GCA_965370415.1 uncultured bacterium
TCCAAACCACACTCCTCGTTCCTAAACCCCTGTTTGGGAACGTAACGAAAGTTTTTATTATCTGACCTTCTAAATTATAGATAATTAATTCGGTGTTTTTCTCGGAGTCCTTTGCGGTGAGATTAAAAGAGATCGTTGTGGTCGGGTTAAACGGATTTGGATAGTTATAAAGAACGTTTCTATTACCCGGTATTTCATTATCATCATTATTCACACCGGTATATTCAAACTGATAATAATCTACTCCTGTATTTCCATCAATATCGGAAGCTGATACCCGGACATTATAAATTCCCAGTTCAGGGGGAGTGAATACACCTTCCCAGGAAGTTCCGCTTCCTGTCATTTCCACAAACAGAACGGAATCATTCGGGCAAACAATTCTAAGAAGTGGAGTTGCATTCATTTTCTTATAATACACAGATTTGTCTTCATTACAGCCATAATTACCCTGTTCATAAATCGAGTGAGTATTTTGATAGTTATCTACCACGCATTTAGGATAACGGATATTCTGGTTACTTAGATATGGATGTTCCGGGACAAGTGTTAATTCTTCATCTGTCATGGGAAGACCATTGCCATCAAGGTTGCCATTGATCTTTGTGTAATAGGCAGATGTTACCTGCTGACTACTTTTTGCCCAAACAATATGAAGATTATTCTGCTCATCAATATCCATTTTGGCTGACCAGACCTGGTTATTCGATTGGGTTAAGAAACTTTCATCGATCGCTATTGTACAATCCGGTCGTAATTTTAAATAAGATAATAAATTGGATGAACCTGTCCAGTGCTGCCAGATTATGTGAACATTATCGTTGCTGTCGCAGCATACTTGAGGTTTGTTTAATTGTTGAGAAGCATTATAACAAAGAGAAGCAGGAATTGACCAAGTATCTCCACCATCATCAGAATATGCATAGGTGATATCGTGCATATCTGCAGACCATACAAGATAGATCCTGTGATTTGTATCAAGCGCTATTCGTATCTCGTTCGTCCAGGCATTTGCACCGGTAATAACAGTTTGATTATTTACAAGTATTGTACCATCAGCATCGATCTTGGTGAAGATTACATTACTGCCACCGGCATTGGAAGCGATATAGGTGATATTATCGCTATCTACAACACCTTCCGGATCGAGAGTGGGTTGACCAAGATAGACATTTTCTTCGGGATCATTTATAATCAAAGGATTACCACCGGGTCCGTTCCAATCCGGATGTACCTCAAGGACTTCACCATTATTGTACATCTTATACATATCGAAATTTGAATTCGGGGTCGAATATTCATACAGCTTAATTCCTGCATAAACGTTGTTCTGATTATCTTTTCCTAATCGAGTATTCAGCCACCAGTAATCGAAATTGGTTTCTGACCAGACTAGTTTTTCGTCCACCCATCCTGCAAAGAGCTCTTCATCGGAAGTAACCTGAATCGTAACATCTCCATCCTCTATGTGGGTAATTGTAAAAGACGGTGGTATTGTATCACGTGATGAATATGCCCGAATATAGGCACTCTCTAAAGAAACTTGTGATGAATGATAACCTGTTTTGTTTCCTATTATAGGATCGATTTGCTCGGAAAAACAAAATGCGGAAAATAGAACTAACAAAATTACAAAATAAAATTTCAAATTTAACATATTATCCTCCTTTTTTTAGTAGTCATAATTCAATATTTTATAAAGCATATATGAAATTTGATAGAAGTTATTTTTTGTAAAGTCTTTTGTTTTTATTAATTTGTAAAACATTTATTTGTAAAATATAATAAAAAAGCCACCAGATCTCTCCGGTGGTTGTAAATAACTATTATTTCTATTACTTGAGTAAGATTTATCCACCATTATTTTAGGAGAATCATTTTCTTCGTGCTTGTAAATTTCCCAGAACTCATCTTGTATAAATAAATACCGGAAGTAATAAGTTTCCCTTTAATTACTATTCTTTTAAAATAATCCATTGTTCAATCCTGTTATCTCATCCATTTCAACCTCATCCTACCTCCTATCCGGTGTAGTTTATTTACTCTTCTCCCAGACAGGAGGGTTTCCAAAGGATGAGAGGGAAGAAATTTATGAAAATCGCTGTCTTTATTTACTCAATTTTCATGTTGAGAGACTTTGCGTTGAAAATGATGAAATTTATAACACTATTTCACCATAAGCATCTTTTTAATTTCAACATAATTATCCGATTTCAGCTCGTAGAGATAAACTCCACTTCCATATTCCGATGCATCCCATTGATAGGTATGTACACCATGTTCAAAAGTAGTACTCTCAAGAATTTGACCTCTTGCATTATAGATAATTAAGTTGGCAGTTTCGTTTTCTGCAATATCAAATTCAATTTTTGTATCAGGATTGAATGGATTGGGATAATTTCCTTTTAAGACTGTTGTAGTTGGTAATTCCGGAATGTTCTCCCCTTCTTCGGGAATTGTCAATGAACTAGGTCCATAAATATCCGTTTCTCCTGAATATTCAATACTTTCGATCCAGTACCAATATGTATTATTGGGAATTACCTCATACTCATCTTCATAGATGTAATTCGTCGGTATGGACGTTGTTCCTGCTCCGGGAATAAGATTGAAGTTGATCTGGATCATTTGCCCTGGATTCTCAGGTTCGGAACGGTATAAATTCCAACCCATATTATTGGTTTCAGATTGAGTTGTCCAGTAAACAGTAGGAACACTGTTTATATATTGAGTAAAGAAACTGGAAAGCACTACTGGTAGTGGAACTTCTGCTCCGACAGTGGAAGTCGGTTCAGGATCATTGTATTTTCTGACGAAAGCCCAATCGATATCAGCTTTTTCATATCCTGATGCAGGTGGATAAATGTTTTCACAAAATGTTGGGGATAAATCTGCTGTGTATGGATTACTTTCAGTTGCCTGTGAAATATCATCGATAAACCATTCATGTGATGTTGCTTTTCTTGTAATCTCATACTTATGAAAAGCATCCATATATGTTGTGCCTAAATCTGCTATGTAGCCGGTATTAGTAGTTAGAACATCCATATAAGATCTGGCGTAACGCTGAACAAAAACTTCATAAGGTGTAGCAACAGTGAATGCGTCATCCCAACCATGCAAACCAAAATCAGAGTAAGTTGCACCTATCGGTGAATATAAATTAGCTCTGAATCTGAGACTGTGGTTCATACCAAAAGTACTTTTTGCAATTATTCCAACAGGACCACTATCATCAAGACTTGCAATTCCATTAGAAATAGTGGGAGAACCTGTAGAATTCCATTTCACAAATCCACTCGATTCACTCTCTTCTGTAAGTGTGGTAGATGTTGCTAAACCAAGCTTGAAATCAGTACCAAGCCATGCAGTGTAATACATATAATATGTACCGGCCCCACCAATATCATAACTTCCATTCTTATCTACAACAATCGTTGCCCAGGCTAGGTCTTCATCCCATTGTCCACTTCCAGCAGTTAAGATAGGATTGCCTGAATAACTTGCTTTGTTATCTCCATCTGTGGTAAAATATGCATTATATTCTGTTCTATCAGAACTTCTTCCTGTTATCAAGATGCCTTCTGTGAATGGAACAAGTGTTCCAAGTACCATACCTTCAGGATTCCAGTTTCTTGTCTTGTCGCTCCAACTGCTTATTCCATCGTAAGATTCTGTGAAAAACTGTGGGTCTGCGGAAACTCCGGAATGATATCCTGCCTCTCCCAACCACACTTCCTCATTATAAATGCATGCTTTGGAATCAGCATATCCTTGAGTTGCATCATAATTATATACCGGATTGGTTGCAAATGCTGTCCAACTTGTCAGATCGCTTTCTGATGCAACAGCAAATCCTGCTGCATAATGTATTCCTCCACTTGGAGCTCCGTCCTCTTTACCACAGTAATACATTCTCCACATTTGTGTTCCTACGCCGGGTCCAACTCCTTCTCTGGCGTCAGCCATTGCTTGTGTCTCAAATATTATTCCATGCGGTTCTATATGTCCATTTGCCCACGCTTGTGAGCCTGTGAAAACCACACCTTCATCTGTCCAGTTCGCAGGTGTGTTGGCGTCTGCTCTGGAGAAACTCCAGCATTCTATATCATTACTTGGATGTGCATCTCTCTGCTCAAATAAGTATATTTTATCTTCGCTACTATAATTGCTGTAAACACTAATGATCCAGTTCTGACAGGTTTTATCCTGTAAAGGATTACTTCCTGATTTTGTCCAGTTAGTAAGATATTTTGCGTCTATAGATTCTGTGGCAAAAGAATCATCAAAGAAATCAAAAGTTGCATCACCATCAGCAGCAGCAATTGCAGTTGCGTTGTTGAAATACATATAAAAAGTTGATGTTCCCGAAGTTGCTACTTCAACCCAGATCGTGGAAGTTCCGCTTGCATTCCATTCTTCGATCCAATAATCCTGTAATATATCACTGGTGTCTGTGAACCTGATATCCTCACCATTGGTTTGAGCATGCGAATAATTGAAATTTGCTGATGTTAATTCTACTTTTACCTGGTAATTTGCAACAGAAGTTGCAGAACTCAGGGTTATTTCGCTACGATAGTACCAACCTGTTAACCAGGCATTTGCCACTTGCGGTAATGTTACCATTAGTCCCATAAGGACCACCAATAGAATAAATTTTTTTCTCTTTTTCATCTTTTCCTCCTTTGTTTTTTGGAGTAAAATAACCGTGTTATTTTTTTGAGTTGCATGCAACTCATCGTTTTGGAAGCGATTTCATCGCTTTGCATTAACACGGTTAATGCACTCCAAAGTTTATATAATTCATTTATTTTAACTTTCCCCCCCCCCAAAGGACGGGACTATTCATTCCTTCACTCTTGAACCTCAAACCTTGAACTTTGAACCCTGAACCCAGAACCTTGAACCCTGAACCTTTTTCCTTTTTCAACCATTGCGAAGGTTTATATGAAAGAAATCCTCTGTGGGAAACCATTCGCAAGGTTTTAGCATTATTTCATTATCACACATTTCTTTGTTTCTACAGAACCTTCTGTTTTGATCTGATAGAGATAAATTCCTGAACTCACATCCTCAGCATCCCAGACGATAGAATGATCACCGGCTTGCTGATTCTTATTAACGAGGGTTTTAACTAATTCTCCCTTTATATTATAGATTGAAAGAGAAGTTTTTGATGAATAAGGAAGAGAATATGAAATCGTGGTTGCAGGACTGCGACCGGCTCCTGACGGTTTGAATGGATTGGGATAATTCTGATTTAGGATAACATTAGTTTCAATAGACGGTAATACTTCTTCATCAATTCCAACTGTTGGATTATCCCTGCCCATTATGAAGATATCCGCATAATTAGAATTATTCAAATAACTGGCACTTAAAGCAAAATATGGAGAATCAGGAAGATTCATTGTTATCTGGGCAAACATATGATCATAATTACTGTTACTTGTAATATTTTCAACAACATTCCAGGTCTGACCCTTATCTGTTGTTTTCCATCTTTCTATTTCATAAGGTGATGTTTCCTGTATTTCAACAATTATATCTAATTCATCCTCTGAATAAGCATATATTGCCGAGGGTAGAACATGCATGTTATTATGAGGAATTTCAATTTTTTGCCATTCATCATTTTCCCAGTATCTCAAAAACCAGTCATAGGGTTGGGGGTCATAACGAATCCAATTCTCTTGAGCTAAATAAACAGTACCACTCGGAGAAACACAACCACTATTCACTACTACCAGCATTTGCGTATTATCAGAATGTTCAATAAGAAAATAATTATCCATTTCCGTGCTGTTTAATGAACCTTGGGTTGAAGTATTTTTTGAATATGAATTATCGATATTTGTCCAGGTTTCCCCATCTTCGCTTCTTAAATAATAGCAATCAGGATAACCATAATCCGGATCACGGTCACATCGATTCACTACCATGTTTATACCATCACTATCACTCTGGACTATCCTGCCATGATAAGCCCAATAATCATTTGGATTCGGACCATCAAAATTAATTATTACTGTTCCAGCATCCCAGTTTAAACCATTATCCGTAGATTTATAAAGCATTATCCTGTAGTGATCATAAAAATAATCACTTCCATACCGGGAAGATACGAATAAGTCACCATTTGCTGTTTTCCAAATATGCGGATAGGAATTACCGAATCCGGTCGTATGAACTAATTCAAACCCTGCTGAAGGGTCTTCCGGATTGATTGAACGCTTCATCTGGTATTCGCCATTATGAGCACTTGGTCCTGTGTTCCACAATTTTTCATGAACAACTATTATATGCCCGTCATCTGCCACCATTATCGCTCCATGTGCATGACAATCTGTTGCTCCCTGGGTTCCCGGTCCAACTCCATAAGATTCGGAAAGTTCCTCCGTATCATGGTCATAATAGAAAACCATATTCTCGATAGAATAACCTGCTCCGCCTTTCTGCATCCATAAGAAATATGTTCTGTTGTGAGTTCCTGAATAGTAGTAAATTTGGGGGTTGAAATTTCCACCCGTTATAACCTGGGGATTATGTCCGCTTGAATTAGTTGAATAGTAATATCCTTCGCTGATGTCTGTACACCAGATCAATTGTGGAATTATCATCATAAATCCCAAAAGAATAGTTATTGTTAACCATCCTTTACTTTGTTTTTCTGTTTTTCTTTTCATCTTTTTCTCCTTTATCCCGGCGAAGTAGGTGATGATGTGTATCATCACTTTCTAACGAAGCCGGATTTTTTTTAATTCCCCGCCCTAAAGAACCTGCCTTCATTGAAATTCCGGCAAGGCAAGCGGGGCTATTGATTCCTTTCACCTTTCACCTTTCACCTTTAACCTTTAACCTTTAACCTTTAACCTTTAACCTTGAACCTTGAACCTTTTACCTTTTTCCTTGTTCAACTATTGTGAAGGTTTAAGGTTAAGAAAACCCCTCTTAATAAGCCAGAGGCTTATAAATCTCCCCTTACAAAGGGGAGCAAACCATCAGTCAAAAGCCTGACACGGTTCGCAAGGTCTTTTCATTTATTCATTTGCTGTAATATAGTAGAAATACTTTGTTTCATCTGCTGCAGCTTCTACATCTGTATAAGTAGTTCCAGTAACAGAGAAAATATTTATACTTTCAAAACCATCGTATGGATTGGTGGAGCGATATACATTATAAGTTGTTCTTTCTCCAGACCATTCCCAGTTCAGAATTACATCATCTCCGCTGATAGTTATAGTTACATTTGAGGGTGGTATCACACCTGAAGTTGTTTCTTCTCCAACTGACGCCAAAGGATCAGGAGCATAATATTTTCGAACCAAAGCCCAATCGATATCAGCTTTTTCATATCCTGATGCAGGTGGATAAATGTTTTCACAAAATGTTGGGGATAAATCTGCTGTGTATGGATTACTTTCAGTTGCCTGTGAAATATCATCGATAAACCATTCATGTGATGTTGCTTTTCTTGTAATCTCATACTTATGAAAAGCATCCATATATGTTGTGCCTAAATCTGCTATGTAGCCGGTATTAGTAGTTAGAACATCCATATAAGATCTGGCGTAACGCTGAACAAAAACTTCATAAGGTGTAGCAACAGTGAATGCGTCATCCCAACCATGCAAACCAAAATCAGAGTAAGTTGTACCTATCGGTGAATATAAATTGGCTCTAAATCTAAGACTGTGGTTCATACCAAAAGTACTTTTCGCAATTATTCCAACAGCAACATCATCATCAAGACTTGCAATTCCACCGGAAATAATTGGAGTACCGGTAGAATTCCATTTCACAAATCCACTTGATCCACTCTCTTCTGTCAATGTGGTAGATGTTGCTAAACCAAGTTTGAAATCAGTACCAAGCCATGCGGTGTAATACATATAATATGTACCGAACCCACCAATATCATAACTTCCATTCTTATCTACAACAATCGTTGCCCAGGCTAGATCCTCATCCCATTGTCCACTTCCAGCAGTTAAGATAGGATTACCTGAATAACTTGCTTTGTTATCTCCATCTGTGGTAAAATATGCATTAAATTCTGTTCTATCTGAATTTCTTCCTGTTATTAAAATACCTTCTGTGAAAGGAACAAGTGTTCCAAGTACCATACCTTCAGGATTCCAGTTTTTTGTCTTGTCACTCCAACTGTTTATACCGTCAGATGACACTGTAAGAAACTGTGGATCTGCCGAAACTCCGGAATGATATCCTGCCTCTCCCAACCACACTTCCTCATTATAAATGCATGCTTTGGAATCAGCATATCCTTGAGTTGCATCATAATTATATACCGGATTGGTTGCAAATGCTGTCCAACTTGTCAGATCGCTTTCTGATGCAACAGCAAATCCTGCTGCATAATGTATTCCTCCACTTGGAGCTCCGTCCTCTTTACCACAGTAATACATTCTCCACATTTGTGTTCCTACGCCGGGTCCAACTCCTTCTCTGGCGTCAGCCATTGCTTGTGTCTCAAATATTATTCCATGCGGTTCTATATGTCCATTTGCCCACGCTTGTGAGCCTGTGAAAACCACACCTTCATCTGTCCAGTTCGCAGGTGTGTTGGCGTCTGCTCTGGAGAAACTCCAGCATTCTATATCATTACTTGGATGTGCATCTCTCTGCTCAAATAAGTATATTTTATCTTCGCTACTATAATTGCTGTAAACACTAATGATCCAGTTCTGACAGGTTTTATCCTGTAAAGGATTACTTCCTGATTTTGTCCAGTTAGTAAGATATTTTGCGTCTATAGTTTCTGTAGCGAAAGAATCATCAAAGAACTCAAAGGTATCATCACCATTACCGGCATCACTTACTGAAGCATTTCCGTGATACATATAAAATATAGATGTTGCTGATGTTGCAATTTCAACCCAGATAGTAGAAGTTCCGAGAGCATCCCATTCTTCGACCCAAAAATCCTGTAAATTGTCACTGGTGTCTGTGAACCTGATATCTTCACCATTGGTTTGAGCATGCGAATAATCAAAATTCGCTGATGTTAATTCTACTTTTACCTGGAAACTGTCTATAATCGTAGCAGTATCAAGAGTAATTTCCCTTTGATATTCCCAACCGGTTAACCAGCAAAATGCTGTTTGCGGCAATGTGAGCATTAGTCCGAGAAGGACCATATAGAGAATTAAATTTTTTCTCTTTTTCATTTTTTTCCTCCTAATTTTCTTTTTTTTGAACATTTTTTTAATTAAATGGCTATAACTATTCAAAACCCGAATTAAAATTTTTTGTTGGGTCTCTTGCTTTCGATATTAACATTTTAATCTCTTCCTTTTTTCTTTTTAGTTTCGTTGATTCCCACACCTAAAGGAGTGGGTTATTGATTTCATTTCATCTTTCTCTGTTTTGACGCAGGAGCGTCAGTTCAATCATTCCCACGCAGGAGCATGGGAACAAGATAATAAGTTTTGCTGAACATAATAGATTATTTTTTTCGAATCACCTGATCTTTTTCAATAAATTCCTGAACTGATATTTTTTCTTTAGTGATAAATTCTTCATAAGTCATTGCATTTTGCCAGTAGGTATTAAAACTTTCTTTTAGAATTTTCACTAAATTGGAATTTTGGATAACTACTACGCAAAAATCATTTCCGGGGATTATACGGTCTTCCAACGTAAACATAGCAATTCTGTTATCAAATATCATCATCTTAATTGGAAGTTCAGGAGTTACTCTTATTTCCTCTCCTCCTTTCATATACATTTCAACAACAGATCTTCCTATAACTTCTCTCAAATCAACAAATTGATAAATTGATTTATACTTAACCCCCTTTTCTAATCCTTTAACTTCTTCTACATTTCTTTTTGTCATTGCATAAGGAGGTTTATTAAAGGATAGAACTTCTTCTTTAGCCTTTTTTTCCAGATAAATCACCTTTTCTGTAATTTGTGTTTTGTTCTGTATTATTTCTATATGTTCGAAAGAACCCGGTTTATTTTGTCCTTTTTGATAATCTTTCTTTAATTCGGATAGCATTTCTTGAGATAAGCTTATCTGCTGCTGAGCCTGACTAATAAAATCACCGATCCCGGTGTCAGGGTTAGCAGGTTTATATTTTTTTATTTTACCGGGGATCAGGGTACATAATCCTTTCTGCATAAGTTTTTGTAACACATAATAGATCATTTTTTGAGGAACACCCGAGATCGTAACAATTTCCGATACATTTGATATTTTTTTTTTCAATAATGCCAGATAGACTTTTGCTTCGTTAGAGGAAAGTCCCATATTTAAAAGTAAATCTACATAATTGTCTGCCATCATAACTCCTTTAATATAAACATTTTAATATTTACCACCATTGCTATGGTGTTAAGAGTAATTTTTCTACTTTCGTGTCAAGATGATTTTTTATTTTCTTACAACACATTAAAATTTTCTTCGTTGAGAGGATGACTCTAAAAATTATCTTTTTAACATTTGATAATCTGTAATAATGAATGCTAGACTTAAACAAAAATTATATACTACTGAATATATTAAATTCCAAGAATTTGATTAATTTTATGGGTTATTGTAAATATGAACGTATAATGAAAAAAGCCGTTGAATTCGTATCCAACGGCTTAAGTGAAATTATCTTTATGTCATTTTAGTAGAATCATCTTCTTTACTTTATCAAAACTACCTGCTTTTAGTCTATAGAAATAAATACCGGAAGTAACAGATTTTCCGTTCTCATCCTTGCCATTCCAGATCACAGAATGCTGACCTGCTGAAAGCTGACTGCTGACAAGCTGTTTCACTTTCTGCCCTTTTATATTGTAGATCACAAGCTCCGTGTTCTCCGTGCTCTCTGTGGTTGTAAAAGAGATTGTAGTGGTTGGATTAAACGGATTAGGATAGTTCTGTTTCAAAGATGAAGTAACGGGAACATCGATCAATTCATTATCACTTCCAACAGGTTCGATCTCGAACCATTCAAGAACATCGCCAATGATCATATTAATGTCATCATCACTTGTGAATTGGGAAAGATCAAAGCTGGTAAAAAACGATTTGTAGATCAAGTTATCTAAAGATAACGCACAGGTTTCGTGATAAGCATAAGCTTGTCCGTTTATTGGGCCATCTTCAAAAATGAAAGCAGATATTGAACTAATTTCGGGATTTAATACTTCGTTTTGATATACTTCAGGACAAGCTCTTACATCTAAAACATCAGGACTATTAGAATAAGTTTGCAATTCCAGATTAACATTTCCAATTACAGATTCATCTGTGATCAATGCGCTCCCGTCCGAATAATCATAAATATCAGGACCACCTATTCCATCTGTTCCGCCACCATATCCTGTGGGAATGTAGTCACCACGTAAATATGCATAATAAAATTTAGTCAAAGGTCTATCAAACAAATTGAAACTATATAAGGAATAGGCATTATTAGCAATATCATCTGCTGCCATAAAAAGATTCTTAGGATCATCATTTGTTCCGTAATCAAGAAAATTCATCAACGCAGCCGATACAGCATCTTCCTCATCACCATGCCCAAAAGATTTACCATAAGCAAATATTGCTTTATAGCAATCGGGAAACGCATAATAGTCAAATTCTTCCCAATCATAGATGTCATAAGCTACATTTGCATTATCTAAAGCCATAATGTATTTTGTATACTCGATGTTTTGATAATCCTGATTACCAGAGCAAGCCAGAAGGACATCAACTCCGTTTGTAGGAAGTATCTTGAAAGTATAGAATTCCTGTGGGGCATTTACCGGTAAAGTTCCTCTATTCTGTGCCGGAGAGTCATCAGTCGCCACAAAATAGTAATTTACTGTTGTGCTGTTTGGAATCTCCGGAAACTGGTAGTAATAGAAATTGGGTTCAATAAAATTAGTATGAGAAATACCTTCCCAGCCAGAACCCGTATTGTAGTAAAGAGTGTCGGATAATATGGGATGCATATCAGTTATGGTAAGAGAAATTTCAGGTGTATTATCGAAAGTATTTCCTATTTCATCATACACAAAAGCCGGAGGTTGATAATCTTCTCCCATATAAAATCTGATGGCAAGTTCGTTCTGAAGCATATTGCCATGAGGTTCAATCCCGATGTATTGCCCATTTTCAATTATTTCTCTTAGATAACAAAGACCGATATCTGCTGTATCATTTTGAATGGCGATGGTAGAACTCTGTCCGTAATCCTGAGGACATACCTGACCTGTTTGTCCAGTCGCCACATTCTGATATTGGAAGATCATATCTCCATTTTCATGGAAGATCACTTCAAAGCAGAGGCTCGGGGTTCCACCTGTTCCATTATGGAATCTTACATTATGCCATTCTACTACGCAGTAGCGATCTGGAGCTGTTCCAAAAGTCTGGAAATAAATATCTCCTATCCCTTCATCTGCATGTAGGTCGTCCCAGTAAACAGCAATTAATGCCGGCATTTGAGTATAACCTGGGATTGGGTATACATAATTGAACATATTACCATCTGTTTGCCAGATACCGTAAGGATCGGGATAGGCATGATACCAGGTATTTTCTGTTAATAGAAATTCACCGTTTATGTCCACATGAAAATAAGTTCTGTCGATTCCGTAAAACGGGAAATCAAAACCAAACTCGATAGGTTCGGAAAAATTATCATCTCCGTAAAATCCAGGAACACCATAAGTTATGGCAGAAGTGCCTGATCCGCTTATCTCGATCCAGTCATAAACCGGTCCGCCTTCTTCTGTACTGTCTATCCATTGATAACCGAAAGCATCCGGTCCGCCTGTTCCGTAGTGTTGGAATATTTCTGTTTCAATTGAAAATGAGTCATTATTCGGATTAGCATCACCGGTAAGATATGTTGTCATTGTTACAGTGTAGTCTCCGACTTCAGTAGGCAGCCATACATCGGTAAAATCAATAACTTCAGTTGTACCGGGAACTATTGTCCCAGAATGCACGAATGTGTTATTATAAACGACTGTAGAAAGTGTATCAACAATTTCACAGATTATATCGAAATCTTCGATAATATTGGAAGTTCCATAATTCTGGATCGTGCCTGAAGGATATATTTCCGAATTTAAATAATGATGAGCTTCGGGGATTTCGATGGAAACCATTCCTGCATCGTTCGCTTCCGCCTGACCTACTTTAACATCATCAACGACCAGGGCATAAGTATCTTGAATCCACTCAATTGCCAGATAAATATCACTTCCTGCATAGGATGATAGATCGTATGAATATTCCACATATTCGTCTCCCACTCCAACTATACTTTCCAGGGTTACATTAAAATTTCCGATCGCATTTCCGGTGGTGGAAAGTTTAACATTAAAATTTTCTGTTCCATACCATGCTTTGGCAAAGAATATGAATGAATCTCCTGATTGAATAGTTACTTGTGGTGTGATCAGCCAGTCTTCACCATCGCTGTCATAGCAATCTACTGCTGCAATCCAGTCTCCGCTATGAGCATGAGAAGTATTTTCAAAAGCAACCCATTGATGACCATCACCATTAACATCATAAATAGTCCAATCTGCTGGAATAATTCCACCTTCAAAGCCTTCATCTATATTCCACTGTCCGAAAGCCAATGTTACTGACAGCAGCATTATTGCTATCAAAGAAATTACGTTTTTATTCTTCATTTTTTCTCCACTTTATTTTAAAAGCAGCATTCGTTTTGTTTGGGATAAATCATTTCCTGCTTTCAATTGATACAAATAAATACCGGAAGTTACGGATTTGCCATTCTCGTCCTTACCATTCCATACAACCTGGTGTGTACCTGCATCCAGTTTTTCATTTACCAGTGATTTTACTTTCTGCCCTTTTATATTGTAGATCACAAGCTCCGTGTTCTCCGTGCTCTCTGTTGTTGTAAAAGAGATTGTAGTGGTTGGATTAAACGGATTAGGATAGTTCTGATTCAAAGAGAAATTAGCAGGAATTTCGGTTACTTCATCCTCAGTTCCAACAGGTTCGTACTCAAACCATTCAAGAGCATCGTTAATGAACATATTTATTTCATTATCATTATTTATTTGCGAAATATCAAAACTGAAAAAGAACATTTTGTAAATCAGATTATCTATCCACAGTCCACAGCATTCATCATTTGCATAAGCAAAATCACCAGGTCCGTAACCATATTCTTCAAAAGGTCCGCCAAGAAATTCAAAAGCACTTTGAGAACCAATTTCTGGATTAACAACCATATCGACATAAGACGCAGGGCATGAATCATGATTTATAAGCACATCGGGGGAATTGGCAAAAACGAAGATTTCCTGTCCGGAAGTTCCAATGGGAGAATTATTCAAAACATCAAAACTACCTTCCATATCGGTATAAACATCCGGTCCACCGATTCCATTTGTACCACCGTCATCTGGATAATATGGAGAAATATCAGGGAAAAAATTGCCACGGACATAAGCTCTCATAAAGATTGTTCTCGGTTCCAGCCAGCCGGTATTATGTTGTTTATCTGCATGATTATCCGAAGCAAAAAAGACATTTTTAGGATTTTCATTCGTTCCCAAATCTACAAAATCCATCAATGCCTGACCTATTTTATTAGCTCGATCAAAATTAGTACTATTGGCATAAGTAAAGATCACATCATAATTATCGGGGAAAGCAAAATCTTCATATTCATCCCAGTTGTAAATATCATAAGTTACATTCGCATTATCCAGGGCCATAATGTATTTTGGATACTCGATATAATTCCAATCCTGGTAACCGGGGGTGATCCCAGCGTGAGCAAAAAGTATATTAATTCCCTCGGTTGGTAACATTTTAAAAGAGAAATATTCAGCAGGAGCGTTTGCCGGTAAAGTTCCTCTATTTTGAGCTGGAGAATCATCTGTGGCAGCAAAATAATAATTGAAATCAGTACTATTCGGAACATCGGTAATTTCATAAGTATAAATATTCGGTTCTTCAAAGCCGGTATGAGAAAGACCTTCCCAGCCATTTCCATAATCGTAATAAAGAGTATCCGATTCAATTTCCGACATGTCCGTTATTTGAACGCTGAACGTAAGATCACTACTAAAAGTATTGCCGCATTCTTCATAGATAAAGGTGGGGGGATAATAATCAACTGAAGGATAAAACCTGATAGCTAATTCATTTGTAAGCAGGTTGCCGAGTGGTTCCACGCCCACGTAGTTATTATTTTCTACGATCTCCTGTAAATAACAAAGTCCTATAGTTGCTTCATCATTTTGAATAGCAACAGTGGAGCTTCGTCCGTTAACATGTGGTGTAGTATACCCGGTTTGTCCGTTATCTGTGTTTTGATATTGAAAGATAATCTCACCTGTTTCATAAAAAATGGCTTCGTAACAAAGAGTAGGTTCACCACTGTATTCATAATCAAATTCAAAATTCTGCCATTCTATTACACAATATCGATCAGGAGCTTCCCCGAATGTCTGATAATAGATATCGCCAATTCCTTCGTTAACTCTTTGTGCATCCCAATAAACAGCTACCAGCCCCGGCATTTGTGTATAACCCGGAATAGGAAATGTGGCATTAAAAGAGAAACCGTCATTTCCCCAATCAGGATCTGGATAAGGTTGAACCCAGCCATTTTCAGCCAGAAGAATTTCTCCGTTTGTATCTACATAAAAATATGATCTGTCAGTTCCATAAAAAGGAAAATCAAATCCAAAATCAATAGCTTCGCAAAAATTATCCTCACCATCAAAAAAAGGAACACCATGCATAATCGCTGACGTTCCGGTTTCGCTTAATTCAATCCAATCATAAACCGGTCCGCCTTCTACTTCGCTATCAATCCACATATAGCCGTACTCGTCGGGACCACCTGTTCCGTAATGAATAACTATTTCGGTTTCAATTGAAAAGGAATCATTATTCGGATTTGCATCTCCGGTAAGATATGTTGTCATTGTCACAGTGTAGTTTCCGATTTCAGTTGGCAGCCATACATCGGTGAAATCTATAACTTCCGTTGCGCCGGGAGACAGGGTTCCAGAGTATACAAATGTACTTGTGTAAACAATCGTAGAAAGAGAATCAACAATTTCACAATTTATATCAAAATCATCGGTAATATCGGCAGTTCCGTAATTCAATATAGTGCCGGAAGGATAAATTTCCGAATCTAAAAAATGATGATCTTCAGGAATTTCAATTGAAACCATACCTGCATCGTTCGGTTCTGCCTGTCCCACTTTCACATCATCGACCACAAGAGCATAAGTAACTTGAATCCACTCAATTGCCAAGTAAATATCACTTCCTGCATAGGATGATAGATCGTATGAATACTCCACATAGTTGCTTCCGATCCCGGTGATCGTATCCAGAGTAATATTAAAATTAGCAATCGCATTTCCGGTGGTGGAAAGTTTAACATTGAAATCTTCTGTACCATACCATGCTTTGGCAAAGAATATAAATGAATCTCCTGATTGAATAGTCGCTTGTGGTGTAACGAGCCAGTCATGGCCATCATTATCAAAACATTCCACAGCAGCCACCCAATCACCTGAATGAGCAGCAGAAGCATTTTCATAAGCTACCCATTCGTACCCATCGTTATTCACATCGTAAACCGTCCAGTCTGTTGGAATAACTCCGCCTTCGAATCCTTCATCGATGCTCCATTGTCCCCAAGCCATTGTTACTGATAACATCATTATTGCTATCAACGAAATAACATTTTTTCTTTTCATTTTTTTTCTCCTATTTTCATTTCTATTTTTGGATTTGCCAATTGAATCTGCCATTCAACACCACCTTTTATCGAGCCGCCAATTGAGACATTTTCTCCCCATTTAATGGTAATAACTCCTTTTGACCTGCTTCGATAAAGAGGATCGATATTCACATTGTTCATATTATAGTTGGTTCCTACGTTGATCGATGAAATCTTACGCGCATCAGGGCCACCTTCCGAAATCGCTTTTGCAATTAGTTCTTCGTTTGTTTCTGCCTGATAATTTACAATTTCATTATTAATTATTTTAAGAGTTGGATTTTGAATGCTCTTCCCATAAAGATACCCGGTTTTTGCGATAATATCACCATTGAAACTCTGCTCTTTGGGGATAAGTAAAACTTCTCCGCCGGGGATGAATATAAGTGGGCACTGCCTGGGAAGATCTGTGAAAGAACCATAATCGCATAATACTTTTTGGATCTCGAATCCAAAATCACTACCTTCATTATTTTGAATCCTGATTGTCTTCGAATCCAGATATTGCTTTGATGCCTCTTCGGTTTCCCGGACAAGTTTATTATAATCTATATCCAGTGATTTCCAGAAATTTATCTCGGAGAGAATATTTTCTTCTGTAAGTTCATCATGCATCAAGCCTTCCATCATAGCAATTCGGACGTTATTCTTCTTAACAATATCCCTGCTTCTTGCAAGAGCTTTCTGCTGGATCTTTTTCTTTTCAGGGTTATTCAGTGGAATAAATCTGGATTCACCATTGAGATAAAGGTAAACATCAGTATTTTTTAGAGCTCTGTTGAACTTCTCAAAATCCCAACTATAAGTAGCCAGAGAGAATACATTATGCTTTGCTTCCAACAACTCTTTATCTCTGAACAACAAAGTTGTTTCAATCTGTCTTTTGGAAGCTTCTGTAAGAATTTTTTTTACAAGTGGCATATTGTATTCGCCGCTTACGATCAACAGTTTTTCTTTCGCTTGCATTTTCAGGGAACTTTCCAACAGGTTTGCCGCAATCCTGGCAAGATCGATGTTGTGTGATTCTAATATCTGGTTTATCAAAGTTCGATTATTGACGCTTTTCTCTCCATTATTATTGTTGAGAGAAAAATCTAAAACATAATTTTTTGCTTTTGCTCTATAATATACTTCTTTATTATTCCCGATATTTATGATCTTTATCAGGCTGGCGTTGAGAAGTGCTTTCAAATTATAGTGCATTTTTTGCTTGCTTAATCCAAATATCTTTGACAATTGTTGCCCGGTTGCAGGATTAAGGATCAGTTCAGTTATTATCCTGATTTTTAGCTCTGAGTTAATTACCTTCACTTGAGAGAGTTTGTTTATAACAAATACATTTTCAATCATTCAAAAATCCTTATCATCATTTTGGTCAAAAAAAATTAGACTAAGATTATTTGTCAAATATATTGTGGTTAATGTTAATCTATAAAAAAAAACGCTCCGAATTTTCAGAGTGTTATACAGTTTCTTTCAGATTATTTTATTTAAGTAAGATCATTTTTGTGTTTGTTCAAAACTATTTGCTTTCAATTTGTAAAAGTAAATTCCTGATGAGACAGGTTGGTTATTTTCATCCGTTCCGTCCCAAATAATTGAAGATTTATTATTGAAAATTGAATATTGTCTGATTTTTCGACCTTTGATGTTGTAGATTACCAATTCGGTGTTTTCAGTGTTTTCGGTGTTTAATGAAAACGAAATAGTCGTCGTCGAATTGAACGGATTTGGATAATTGTTAAGAATAACTTCATTATTAACTATCGTTTATTAGACTTAATTATGGAGAACAATATTTTTCTCTTATTGATTGCCTTTCCGTATTTGCCTGTGCTTAAAGTGGCGCTTATTTTCTTACTGATCATCAGAAAGTTAGGAAGATGATCTTACTGAAGTAAAAATTTAAAAAATTATAATATCAACTTGGTCACCGGGGAAAAAGCGTTTTCAAGTTGCTGAAAGATGCCTGGGATTTAAGTGTGTGGAAAAGCTCACTATCAAACGAAATTATAAAAGTTACATATGAAAAATAAAGAAAATTCTATGAGATATTGAAACTGCATTTATCAGAAATGCAACATAAATTTGACTCCTTTGACAGGAATCTGGATGTTCGTATCAATATAAAATTTTCAGGTGGAAACATCGGAATTTTTCGGATTCTGCATGCTGTATTGCTATCGAGTTTAAAAAATATTTATGGACGAATGGACAGGTGAACTCGATGAACAAAAATTGATTCAACTAAGAGGAACTCTAACTTCAACCTTAGCCAGTATCAAGAGAAATCTGAAAGTGTAAATAGAAAGAATTTTTTATATTAAAAAAGGCTGAACTTGCGCTCAGCCCTTTTATGAATTATGCATATTATTTCAGCATTATCATCTTTTTGGTTTCGGTGTAACTTTGTGTTTCCAATTTGTAGAAATAGATACCGGAACCATACTGTATAGCATCCCAGGTAAGTTTATGTTCACCGGCTTCGTAGTGGCGAGTTTCCAGAAGCTGACCTTTCGTATTATAGATACTGAGTGAACCGTTCTCTCCTTCTTTTATGGAAAATTCTATCTTTGTTTCAGGATTGAATGGATTGGGATAGTTGCTGCATAAGAAAGTATTCAGCGGCAATTGCGGGATCGGTTCTTCTTCCGGAACAGTTAAAGTAGCAGGTCCGTAAGTATCCGTATTTCCACCACCATCTACCGTTTCCAGCCAGTACCAGTACGTTTGTCCCACCGTTACATCATATTCATCGGTAAATTGATAATCTGTAGGTTCACTGGTAGTTCCGGCACCCGGTATTAGCCCGGAGTTGTTAATACAAAAAGTTGTGTTATTTTCAAGAGCGTTTTCTGTTTCTCCCCTGTAAATATTCCAGCCCAGGTTGTTACACTCACTCTGGGTTGTCCAGAGGATGGTGAGATTATCATTAATGAATTGAGCTGTGAAGTTGGTGAGGGTGACGGGAAGTGGACCATCTACACTAGAAAATACGATAGGAATATCAACATCCGCTCTTCCACCTCTAGTAACAGTAGGATCAAGCGTAAATGTTACACAGTCACCTGTCCAAACAATTGGAGGTGGAACTGGATAATATACCCAATCACCGTTAACCCAATATGCAAGATTTAATGGACTGTATCCTAATGTGGTCAGGTCAAGACAAATTGTTACATCAACAGGTGCACCATCGTCGATAGTTAAAGTGAAATACAAACCTACATTTGCAGGATTAGCTAATAGATCTTCATTAAGAAGACCTGTGCCATAACCTGAACCAGGTGCTGAAGGAACGCCTACATCTACTGAACCGGTCATTCCTGCACCCCAGTCAATTGGGGCAGGACCTGACGGAATCGCTTCATAAATAAAATCATCGATATTCAAATAACTGTAGTTAATTGTTGCGCCATGTTTGAAAGCGATATATTCATCTGTAAGAGTATAAGTCTCATCAAACATAACTGTATATTCCTCATAAACATTAAATATAGTAATCGGTATTGTCTCGAAGGCAGTGAAGGTTGTTTCATCAGTCGGATCCGACATTGTACCGATAATCAGATCTTGCGCCCATCCGCTTGCTCTTCCCATAAACCTGATCTGGTTAGATTGCGAAGTAAGATCACCAAGTTGCGGAGTTATCAATAATAGATCATCAGCTGCATCAATTTTATACATTCTCACGTTATTTGGTAGAGAATAAGAAGATGTTGTGCTTGTTGATACATATCCGAATGTAGACGCAGAAATTTCTAAATAAGACCAGCAATTAGGTAAATCCGGTGGAGTTTCACTATCAAAATTATCAGAGAAATCAGCGGTATAAGGAATACATAATGTTGTGGCATTATCAGTAACTCCAAATGAATATTCACTACCATCATAAGACCAGGCTCTATAAAAATATGGAGTGTAGTCAGTTAGACCTGTATGATCATAATGAAGTGCAGAGCCGTAATAAAGAACAGCTCCGCCACCAGTAATTGGATCTCCATTACTATAAGTTGATCCGTTAATTGGTGTTCCAAAAGTACCGTCAGAACTCCAGGCAACGAGAACATTATCACTGCTGCCATTTTGTGTCCAGTCTAAATCAATCTCAGAATGTGACACTGGAACAGCAGCAAAACCGGCAGGATTATCCGGTCCACTAAAAGTTGAAAAAGCTGAAGTGGATATAGGTAAAATGTTTTCACCATTACTACTTTCAATAGTCCAGTTTGAATTATCCCCCAATAATGGTAAATAATCCGAAAAAGATGATTGAGTGTTTCTATCTCCACTATAATATCCCCCGTCAGGACTGCCTGTAGTGTAATAATTAATAAACGTTGTTCCAACAGTTAAGCCTGTTGCAGTAAAGTTTGCACCTTGATTATTAGCTTCATTCTGAATACCAGCAAGCCAGGTAGTTATACCATCGAATTCAGGACTACCTTCAACAGTATAAAGCGCATCCCCACTGCTTGAAAGGTTCATCCCTGCATCAAATGAAGGAACTGATAATGTGCCAACCGAAGCACCAAAAAGCGGATTTGTACCCGAATCAGTGTCGGTAAAAACTACAATCGTACCTGCACTTATTACAGCACCACCAGTTGCCCATTCCAAAGTACCTTCATTAAAATCAGCAAAACCTGAGCCATCTGCATTGGGTTCGTTATCTGTGAAGTAGAAAATAACATTCGCAGGGATATCAGCTAAAGCAACAATAGCAAAATCATCATCGCCATCTGCATTCATAGCAGTAAAAGAAATATCTCCTGCTGATAGTCCCGACGGCAAACTTGGAGTTGAAAAAGCTTCGGGACCTGCCCAATTGCTGGTTTCTCTTGTTCCACAATCTGCCTGAACATAAAAGTCATAATTGGAAGATGCTGTTAATCCTATTCCTGTATAAGGATTTGATGTTATACCTGTATAAGCCTGAATATAAGTTGAAGTTCCGGGAGTAAATCCGGGAGCACCTACTTCGATATTCCAAATAGTTGCACTTCCGTTTTCAGTCCAACCGAAATCTGCTTGAGTAGTAAGGATATTTGTTGCATTAAGATTAGAAGGAGCTGGGCAGGAAGGAGCGTCTTGACCTACTAGTACATCGTCAAGTGCTAACACGTAATCCCCTCCGGAAACCACCTCAATTGCGAGATAAATATTTCCTGTATAAGCTGACAGATCGTACGAATATTCTACCCATGTCTCTCCAACTCCTGTATAGGTTCCCAAAGTCGTAGTGAAGTCACCGGTGGCATTTCCGGTTGTGGAAAGTTTAACATTAAAACCTTCCGTACCCATCCAGGCTCTTGTCCAGAATATGAATGAATCTCCTGATTGAATATACACTTGTGGTGTAATTAACCAATCATTTCCCATACCGCTTGCCGCTAGATAAGTTCCAGTATGGGGATAACCAGCAGTGCTATAAACACCCCATGCACTGGTAGTCCAACCTGCAGGAATTGCTCCCCCTTCAAAGCCTTCATCTATTGTCCACTGGGCAAACACTAAACTTACTGTAAATAACATAATTGTAAAAAGCAAAATTAATTTTTTCATACTTTTCTCCATATTTTTTTTAAAATACCTTAATTAAAAAATCAAATAAACAACACCTCAATTATGATAGTAACGATTAAAAAATTAAATAACGAAATTAGTGAATTTTCATAATCAAATTGAATTTCGAAGTTTTTAATTATTTCTTTTAAAATAACAGTTCTTGTTTCATAAAAACCTCAGTTTACTTTTCATTTATTGTATTCTATACGAAATTTAAAGAACATTGTTTAGTCCAAACATCATTGACAATTTTTGTATTGTTACCGGATAGAGAATGAGTTCATTCATTATCTGTAATTTTGATACAAATTTGATGGTATTCATCTGAGAGAGCTTATTTATAACAAATACATTTTCAATCATTCTCAACTCCTAAATTTATTTTGGTCAAAAATAATTAGACCAAGATTATTTGTCAAATATTTTGTGGTTAATGTTAATCTATAAAAAAAACGCTCCGAACTTTTGGAGCGTTATAATGGTTTTCTTTGGTTTATGATACTATTTCATCAGGATCATTTTCTTTGTGTTTGTAAATTTTCCAGAATTCATTTTGTAGAAATAAATCCCGGAAGAAGAAGGTTTACCATTCTCGTCCTTGCCGTTCCATACAACCTGGTATGTACCTGCATCCAGTTTTTCATTTACAAGTGACTTTACTTTCTGCCCTTTTATATTGTAGATCACAAGCTCCGTGTTCTCCGTGCTCTCTGTGGTTGTAAAAGAGATTGTAGTGGTTGGATTAAACGGATTAGGATAGTTCTGATACAGTTTGGCTTTTGTGATTTCCGGAATGATCTGTTCATCAATATTTGTTACCGTATGATTGCATGTGAAAATCACTTCCCTGGTTTCTCCTTCGGCAAGGGAAGGTTGACCTTGATACCAGATATACATCAAAGCAAAATTATCTTCAACCACAACTGCCATTGCATCTGTATAGATAATTTGAATATCTTCTGCTTTAAGAGGCAGGATTATGGACGGATGCCGTTCACCCCATTTACTGGTAAAGCCGGGATTACCTTCTCGATTCATAGTGATCTTATATGTTATGCTATCTCTTTCGGTTCCTTCATTTATAGTCAGTTCATTTGTAAATAGCGGTTCCATGAACACACCTTCATTGGACATTGTGATATTCATTCCAGGATCACCATACAAAGCAGAACCGTTCAGATCGTTGGGACTTGCTCCGGGCGTATTATTCAGCATATCGAATTTCAAAGCAATATTGCTTAGGAAATATGATTCTGCCCAGGTGTTATTCCTTGCCACTTTATAGAAATATGCTTTTGTTCCTCCATGCTGACAGGAACTTCCTCCTTCCCCGATCAAATAACCTGTATATTGATAGGCTCCACCTGTATGAATCCAGGAAGGTGCCATGCTGCTTCCACCCAATATTTGACCGATATTGCAATTACCTAGCCCAAAATATATCTTTGGATTATCAGAATCTATATTAATATCAGGTCCACTATAAGGATCTCCATAAGCCTGTCCATTATTAGAGCGGAAAAATCCTTCCTGACCTGAAGTGGGATAATGCAATTGCCAGAAATTATAACCACCATGTCCGCTTGTATAAAAAATATCTACAGGATCATAGTCAAAAATATCAATTCCTTCATTTACCATTGTAACCAGCCATTCGGTTCTATCTGTAGGTCCATCATTGAATTCGAC
>CBDUTJ010000039.1:0-23889 GCA_965370415.1 uncultured bacterium
GCCCACATGTTGATCCCGGAATCACGAGGTGATGTTCTGGGTGTATTGGAAACGCTGGATGATGTTATTGATACTACAGAAAAAGTTCTGGAACATTTTTCTATTGAAACACCGGAGATCCCCGAATTCCTTAAAGATGATTTTCTGGATCTAGCAGAACTTTCATTTAAATCTGTGGAAGAGCTGGCCAAAGCTTCCAGGGCTTTTTTTACTGAACTGAAGCTGGTGAATAATTACGTGAACAAAGTACATTTTTATGAACATGAAGCTGATAAACTGGAAAAGATACTGAAGCGAAAGATATTCAATAGCGAAAAAATAAAAGATTTCAGTAAAAGAGTACATTTACGTTATTTTGCCGAGAAGATAGCATTTCTTTCTGATGAAGCCGAATCAGTGGCAGAACGACTTGCCATTTACGCTATAAAACGCAGGATATAATTAATGTTACAAATATTATTCTATCTTTCCAGCGGACTATTCCTGGGTTGGTCGCTTGGCGCCAATGATGCTGCCAATATCTTTGGAACGGCTGTGGGTACCAAGATGGTCCGTTTCTATACAGCCGCAATTATCTGTAGTATTTTTGTTCTTCTGGGTGCAACTATAAGCGGTGCCGGTGCATCTCATACGCTTGGAAAACTGGGTGCTATCAATACTATGTCCGGTGCATTTATTGTTGCTCTTGCAGCTGCCTTCACCGTGATGTGGATGACGAAAGCCGGTTTACCGGTTTCAACATCACAGGCTATTGTTGGAGCTATTCTTGGCTGGAACTTTTTTTCCGGGACTCATACTGATATTTCTGCCCTCACCAAGATCGTGGGAACATGGGTTTTTTCTCCGATATTATCTGCCCTTTTCGCATTTCTATTTTTTCATATTATAAAATTTATTCTTGATAATTCGAAGATCCACTTGATACGATTGGATTCGCTTACTCGTTCCGGTCTTATTCTTGCAGGAATTTTCGGTTCGTACAGTCTTGGTGCAAATAATATCGCCAATGTAATGGGAGTTTTTGTGCAATCATCTCCATTCAAAGATTTGAACCTTGGAAGTATTTTCAATTTCAGTGGAGTTCAACAACTCTTTCTTTTGGGCGGAATAGCCATTGCTGTCGGTATATTTACATATTCCAGAAAGGTAATGATGACCGTAGGTTCCAGGATTTTCAAGCTTTCTCCAATTTCTGCTTTAGTAGTTGTACTGGCCAGTTCTACAGTATTATTCCTGTTCGCTTCTCAAGGTCTGAAAAACATTCTTATATCACACGGGTTACCTTCATTTCCCCTGGTTCCTGTTTCCAGTTCACAGGCAGTAATCGGTTCGGTTATTGGTATCAGTCTGGCTAAAGGCGGTAAGAATGTAAATTTCCACATCCTGGGAAAGATCAGCATCGGATGGGTGATAACTCCTGTTGCTTCCGCTATAATTGCTTATGTAGCACTCTTTTTCATGCAGAATGTTTTCATGCAGGATGTATTTATTAAGTAGTATGTTTGCTAACCCACAAATCTATCAACCGTTCACAAGGTTTTTATGTTTTCAACTTTTTCTTCTCCGCTGCAGGAAATAGAATATTATTTAAAATCAAACGATAACCAGGTGACTGTTTATGAAGGTCTAATACCGTTTCCGGATCACCTATCTTGTGCTGGTAATCTTCAGGGTCGTGTCCTCCATAAAATGTAAAAGTACCTTTTCCGAAATTCCCATGTAAATATTTCACTTCCTCTACCTGTGGAGATTCTCCCAAGATAATTACACTTTTCTTCACAAACTCTTTATGAAAAGATGTTGTCTGCCCCAGGAACCCGTTGATAATGCTGGTGTGACATTGGGTTAGCATTGTAGGAACGGGATCGTATTTTGCGGAAAAATCGAAAAGGGTGAAGTAATCAGCTTCTGCCCCACGCAATTTGGCATAATCGCTGGCATCGATTCCGGAGAATTCATACACAAAGGGATTGGTGATCAATTCGAAATTTTCAAAGGCAAAAGTGCGTGAAAAATCCAGCTTGCTCTGGTAATCCGGATCGAAACCATCTCCGTCAAAAACCGGTTCACAGATATCCACATTCCGTGCTGCCAGGGCAATGTCGAATGTATCGGTTGCAGCACACATGGCAAATAAGAATCCTCCGTTCTTTACGTATTCCCGTATCTTTTCTGCTACAGCATGTTTCAATTTCCATACTTTACCAAAACCCAGTTTTGCTGTCATTTCTTCGTTACTTTGTACATCTTCCCGATACCAGGAAGCATTACGAAATCCTGAATAGAATTTGCCGTATTGCCCTGTAAAATCTTCATGATGCAGATGCAGCCAGTCATATTTATCAAGCTTTCCGCTAAGTACTTCTTCATCCCAGACGGTCTCATATTCGATTTCTGCATAAGTAAGAGCTAGAGTAACTGCATCATCCCAGGGCTGTTTATTGGGAGGAGTGTAAATAGCAATGGTCGGTTCTTTTTCCAGTACCACGATATCCATATTGGATGAATTTATCTCTGCGGAAATGGAAGCGATCTCGATAGCAGTTACATTTTCATAGCTCACTCCACGAATGTTGCAAAGTCCTTCCATTTCGGGTGAATCTGGAATGATCCAGGAACCGCCACGGTAGTTTAAAAGCCACTTTACGGTCATCTGCATTTTCAGTGCAGAAAAAGCTACACCATAAGCTTTCAGGTGGTTTGATTGTGTAAGATCCATTGGAATGAGAATTTCAGCAGACGCTGATAAGGTGATCGCAATAATTAGAATAATTAAGATATATTTCATTTTTACTCCGTGTTTCCCGTTCACTCCTGAACGAGGATTTTCTCAGACAAGAGTGTCTGAGCTACATGTTTTTTATTCAATCATATCCAAACCCATCTCATATTCTAAATTTTTATCAATCCAGGTGAATTCCCAGTCACGAAAGTTTTTAACAAGTTTTGCTTTCACCGGATTATTCAGAATATACCAGGCAATATTATAAAATTCTTCATCATCTCGAATATAATGATCATAATTTTCAGCTTGCCAGAAACTTCCGTGTCTGTGTAAGATTAGATTTGCTTGTCTGGCTGTAACTCCTTTATGACCACGAAAAATCTCTGCAAGAGAATAAGGTGTTTTTTCGAACTTGAATTTTGGCTTCATTAGAACATGAACATGATTTGACATAATACAAAAACAAAACAATTTGTACTGCTTGTCATTCATTTTCAAAAGATTTTCTATAATCATAGCTGCAATTTGTAGCCTGCTCAACCATTTTGGACCTTCTTTACAAAAATCTAAATAATCATTAATAAAATCAAAACTATTACCAAGTCTTGTTCTTTTGATTTTCTCGATTTTTCTAATAAGCTCGCTTGATAGTTGAAAATGTAGTCTGTATGTAACAAATATTATTCCATCTTCCGGTTGAATATGTGGAAGACTTCTTCTGTAAAATTTCTTATACTTTAGATGATTATCTTGAGTCATTTTAGTTTTCTCTTTTTTCTTTGCTAAGACAAGAGTGTCTTAGCTACGTTTCCCGTTCACTCCTGAACGGGAGTTTTGCACAGGCAAGAGTGTCTGTTCTACACAAACTCCGAAAATATTTCATTCGATACAAAATAAGATTCCGGTGTAAGCTGGATATAACTATCACTTATTTCCAACAACTTCTCTGTAAAGAATTTTTCCAAAACCTTTGAATATTTCTCTGTAAAATCAGCACCAAATTTTTCTTTGAAAAGTAGTAGATTCATTCCCTTTGTTTTCCTTAACGTCAGAAAGATAAATTCCTTTTCATGGTCCTCATTCGATATTTTTTTCCAATTCTGAAAAAAATCCGTTTGCAAATACTTCTTAATACTAGTTGGGTTCGTATATCTGAATAAATCAATATATCCAGCAGCAGCAGGTCCTAGCCCCAAATAAAATTTATCATTCCAATAACACAAATTATGCTTCGATTCAAATCCTTTTTTAGCAAAGTTGGAAATTTCATATTGCTCAAAACCCGCTGATATCAATTTCTTTCGAATTAAATAATAGAATTCAGAAACGGTTTCATCATCAGGAATTAAAGCTCTTTGTGAGAATAGTGGAACATCCTCATCTAAACTTAAACAATATGTAGAAACATGTTCGGGATCAAGTGCAATGAATTTTTCTAAAGAATAAGACAGATCGGGTTTTTTCTGTCGAGGAAGCCCATAGATCAGATCCAACGAAATATTATTAAAACCAGCTGTCCGAAGATGATCATAGGCTTTTATTATTTGCTTCGAGTTATGCAGCCGACCAAGCAATTTTAGTTCTTCATCTACAAATGATTGTGCACCCAAGCTGATTCGATTTATTCTTGTCTGTTTAAGTTTATATGCAAATTCGCGGGTCACACTAACAGGATTAATCTCCAGTGTAGCTTCAATCAAGTTAGATGTATTAAATCTTTGTAAGATTGATTCGATCTCTTTCGGTTGCAGAAGAGATGGAGTCCCGCCACCGAAATATATTGTTCGAGGTTGTATTTTGAAATGATCTTTGTAAGCTTTTATTTCTTTTGCTAGATTTGTAAGATACTCTTTTTTTATTTCTTCAGAAAATATTTCCGAGTAAAATGAGCAATAACTACATTTCTTCAAGCAAAAAGGAACATGAATATAAATATGCTCTATCAGTGGATCAGTTTGAAAAATCTCTTCCATCTGATCTCGGATTTTCCTTTGAACCTTCTCTGCTGTTTATAGATGTAATCTCGTATATCCTTGTAGGGTGGTTCACCGATGGACATATAGATCACCGCTGGTGTACCAGTGATATCTACTCGAGGCAAAAATCCCCAGTAGCGGCTGTCACCGCTCACGTCGCGGTTATCTCCCATAACAAAATATTGTCCTTCGGGAACAATGACTGGACCGAAATTGTCTCTGCTACCCATGTATTTCTCATCCCAATAAATCCTGCCGGATTCCCGCGAAATAATGCGGGAATCAATATATTGCTCGTATCCTTGATGGAACAATTTATCGTTAACATACACTTCTTTATCGATCAGTTCCACTTTATCTCCCGGCATCCCGATCACACGTTTCACTACATTCTTCTTCTGATGCCAGATTGGTATCCAACGGGTTTTATCCAAGTAAATGGGACCAAGTATCTTTTCAAAGTTTTCACGTGGTTCCGGTTCTTCCGGATCAGCAGGATATTGGAAAATAACAATATCTTCCTGCTCGGGATCATCAAAGAAATACTTCAGTTTATTTCCTATAAGAAAATCCCCAATAAGAAGCGTGGATTCCATAGATGAAGAAGGAATTTTAAAAGTCTGAATAGTATAATTGCGGATGAGCATTGCCACCACAAAAGCAAATAGGATGGCTTCCACATATTCCTGGATAATATTTTTTTTTCTCTTAATCTTTTTCTCTTTTTTTCTAAACATACCCTTTCCCACAAATTTAAGTGGAATACTTACTCGTTCGGGTGGGAGTTGATGTCAAGTAAAAGATGTTACTCTTCATACAATCGTTTCTGAAACTTAATCAGCTGCCTGATAGCTTTCCTTGCTTCCTTCAACATCACTTTTAGCTCTTCATCGGAAAATGGTATTGTTTCACCCGTTCCCTGAATTTCCACAAATTTTCCACTTTCAGTCATTACGATATTCATATCTACATCTGCCTGGAAATCTTCATCGTAACAAAGATCGATTACTGGCTCACCTTTCATCATGCCCACACTCACGGCAGCTATCCATTCTTTGAAGGGATCTTCAGCTATCATTCCTTTGGAAATCATTTTTAAAAAAGCATCTTTGATAGCCACACAAGCCCCGGTAATGGCGGCTGTTCTGGTACCACCATCCGCCTGGATAACATCGCAATCTACATGCACTGTAAACCCGGGAAACTTTGTCATATTTACCGCTGTTCGCAACGTTCGTCCGATAAGTCTTTGGATCTCTGTTGAACGCCCATTTGTTTTTCCCCGTTCCCGTTTGAACCGTTGATTGGGAGCACCGGGAAGCATGCTGTATTCAGCTGTCAGCCAGCCCTGTGGTGGATCTGCTTCTCTCAAGAACGGTGGAACTCCTTTTTCTACCATAGCTGTACAGATAACTTTTGTGTTACCGGTTTCGATCAACACCGATCCTGCCGGATGCATCAGGTAATTACGAGTTATTTTTGTTCTTCTCTTATTCATTATATTTTCCTTTTTACCTCGAATTAGCACGAATTTTTCTTAATGATTTAGAATACAAATTTTCATAATAAAAAGCTAAGGTTGCCTTTCGGCAACCTTGCGGCCAAGAGAAATTCTCATGGGGTTATAAATTCTGAAGTCAAGTTATTCTTAAAAATTAGTATGTCAAATAATTTTTCCATTACACCCTCATCCCATACTCTTCCAGAATCTCTTTTGCTATTTGTTCAGCTTCATTCCAGCTTGAAGTTTTTGTTGAGCATTTTTCAATAACTCACAATCTCATCAATCTTCTTCATCAACCCAATCGTCTTCTTAACAATTACAATAATCTTCAAATAATGCATCAAATCATCAATTTTTAGTATTTCATCTTTATGGTCTGTGATGAATTTCTCCAGAACTTTATAACCACCGATCATAAAATTGAAAACTTCCGGTTTAACAGGTTCGATAAAGCAATTTGGATTAAGATATATTTTATTATCTTTATAAATATCTGCTTTCAGGTTGTATTTGATTTTATAAACTTCCGAAGTTTCGGAAACTTCGGAAGTTTTCTTTACAATGTTGAAATCCCAGTTTTCCTGTTTATTCAATATTTCTGCTTTCATCAAATGAAGGTCAACAAGCTGTTTACCAAAACTTATCAGTCCTTGTCCTCTTGTTTTTATAAAGCTGAAATCTATTCTCGGAAAATCTGTTTTCAAAAATTCATTATAACGTCTACGGTAATTATTAGAATACAAAATAGCATAGATATAATAGAAAATATCCTTTTCCGAAAATTCTTTTAATTCGCTTTCCCAGTATTTCTTAAATTCATCTGTGAAATTAACTTCCTTTTCTTCTGCAAAAATATGGTTTTCTTTTTCTGAATATAAATATAATGGAAATACCAGTTCACCACCACGCCTAAAAATATTAAAATCAACAATATGATTTGAGCAGAAAACAATATCCCAATTATCACTTCCTGTTACATTGCCTGCTCTTCCAATTAACAAACTACTATTTTCTTTCAACATATGCTGCATAACTTTGTAACGAGCTCGTTCAAGTAGTTTGACATCATAAAAAATAAATCTGTTATCAAAAGGACGGTAAGAGATATTTTTAATTTTACCTTCTTCATCTATATTAAATTTAGTTCTAATTTTATCAGCTAATTTCTGTTTTGAATGATCAATAAACATCTTATCATCTGAAGTTACAATTCCAATATTTGACACTCTAAAAATATCCTTCACACTCCAAAACAGAGAATATTCATCTTCTAGTTCGGTATTTCGTGGAATAAAATAATGCATATCACTTTTTGGTTTTAGTTCAGAAAATCCGATTTCCTCAAAATTACTTAAATCAAACTTATTCAGAAATGCTTCTTTATCTTTCTTTAATCCAAATTTATTTTTATAAAAGATTTTACATTCATTTTGCGATTCTTCGAGTTTGATCATAATAATAATGCAAACACCTTGTTCGATCTGGAAAACATTCTCATCTTTCGAACCATCAGGGGCTTTTTCTTTTTTCTTTGAACTTCCATGCAGGTTAACGATATAAATTTTATCAAAACTATCGAGTAATGATTTCCTCATATACCTGAATGTTGGATTATCCAGAAATGCATGGTTTACAATATATCCGATAACTCCTCTGCCATGATGATCTATTCTGTTTTGAGCAAACCTGATAAATTTAACATAATCATCCTGCAACCATTTTGGATTTTTTTCATCGAGTTTCTTAAAATCTGCATATTTATAATATTCTATTTGAGTTCCGATCCAATTTTTTTGTTTAACTAAACCTTCTTTATTTCTCTTTTTACTTTTCGGTTTCAAATATATTAAACAACCTTTTGTATCAAATTCCGGTACAAAGTCAAAAATATATTTATCACCTTTTTTTCTATGAATCATTTCTTCACTTGGGTTTTCACTGCTTCCTTTGTAAGGTGGATTTCCAAAGATTGCAATTATTTTTTCATTCTTTTTAACATATTGTGCAGCTTCACTTTCTTCTGTTATAGAATCAAATCCAAAAAGACTATTCGGTTTTTTATCAGGATCATCAAGAGTGTTTGCCAGAAATATCTTAAATCTCTTTTTTCTTTTCTCAAGATCGAATCCAAGTTTTCTCAAGGTAAGGTTCATTTTAAAATGAGCAATAGCATAAGAAGCGACCATAAATTCAAAAGCAAAGAAATTTTCCAGGATATGTTCGGTCATTTCCTGATTAAATCGTTCCTGTTCGAGATGCAGTTTACCAAATTTTTTATCAATTTTTTCTTTAATCAATTCAATTGCGAATGCAAGAAAAGCTCCAGTTCCTGTTGCCGGGTCGAGAACCTTTACCTCTTTATTCATCAAACCATTTTCTAAACCAAAATCTGTTTGCAGAATATGATCGATAGAACGAACGATAAAGTTTATTACAGGTTTTGGCGTAAGATAAACAGCCCGATTTTTTCGAGTTGTCTTATCATATTCTTTAAGGAAAGGTTCATAAAAATAGAGGATTGGATCATTTTCCGATTTGTTGTTAATGAATTGAGGAATGATCTTTTCCAAATTTGAATAATCGAGTTGTCTTATTATAATTTCAACAGATTCTTTCAATTCCGGAATGAGTCTTGTTGCAGTGCTGACGAGACGATACATATCTCCTAAAACAGGGATTGTTTTGGGAATATAATCCACAGCAGTAGTTAGAGTAAATTCTCTCATTAAATATTTCTCGTGATGATATATAGCAGCAATGAATAAAGAATAAGAAAATGTTTCTGCAAAAAGATTGGCAAAATCATGATCGGTTAAATTTGGTAAAAGTGTTTTTTCAAAACCATCTTTAGTTTTCTGAAGAGGTTTATAATCTTCAAGAAGTTCTTCTACAGTAGATGAAAGCAGTTTTGTTTTCTTTGCTAATACAAAAGCTAATTGTTTTGGTGTTTTTATTGGATATGATTGATATATCAAGAACAAATCCAATATTTCATTTAAAGTATCAAAGTTATCCGGTTTTATGTAATCAAAGATGATTTCTTTTTGTCTAACAGGTTTTCCTTTACTGTTCCACTGCCATAATTCCCAGTTTTTCAGGTTTGTGAAAATAATATTTTCTAAAGAATTTTTATATCTCTCAAATTGTTCTTTGAATTTTTCTTTATCCAAAGTATCCTCTGGTAGTTTAACTTCAATATATCCGATTGGGAAATCTTGTTGCTTAATCACAAAATCAGGAAACCCGATAGGTTTATCATAATTCTTTGCAGATTGTTCAATAACAGCTTTTGTCTCTCTTTTGAAATTATTTTTGATAAATTCTTCTAGGAAATTACCTAATGGTTTATAAAGACTTCTTTCAGTTCCGTCCTGCAATCTGTCATAAATCTCATCAAAATATTTCTGGTAGTCTATCATCAACTTAATCTCCTATTTGAATTAAATCAGACAGAATGATTTCAACTTTTTTGCTCGTTTTTAGTCAATACAAAAATATCACTCATCCCCCCAACCCCTTCTCTCAAATTTACTCGTTCGCAAGTTAAACTTGCAAACGCAATTGTGTCGATAAGTTCAACTTATCAACAAGAAGAATCTGAGATCCCCGCTTTTGCGAGGAAGATATAAAAGTAACGCAAAGATATAATGTTGGCTTTACGAAGCGAAACGACATATTCTTTCTTGTTTGTAAGAGTGAATCTTACAAAGGTCACCAAAGCTACAATTTTCCAAAAAGCCTTCTCAGCCTTTGTTTGGTTCTTCCTGAATCTTCGACAAACATCTCTAATATCTTCTTGCATTTTCTCCATCGCTTCTAATGATCCCTCTTTTCGATTGGAATGAGAAGAGAGGAATAGCAAGGTGAGTTCGTCAATACAACGGCACGATCTTATTACCCGGAACTTTTTTTATCACGTTTTTCAGTTCCAGAGAAAGCAGTATTGTGGAAAGCTCTCCCACCGAAAAGCCTGTTTTCATTATCAATGTATCAAAATGTATTTCAGGCTTATTCTCGATCACTATCTGGTAAATATTCTCTTCTTTTGCATTCAATTCAGGAAATATTCTTGTTTGTTCATCTAATATTAAATCGTATTCTTCCAGGATGTCTTTTGCGGAAGATACGATCTTTGCACCCAGTTTGATGAGATAGTTCGGTCCTTCAGCTTGTTTACGATTTATATCTCCCGGTAGGGCAAATACATCTCGATTCTGATCCATGGCAAATTTTGCAGTTAAAAGAGCTCCACTTTGTCGTGAACCTTCTATGATAAAGCTACCCAAACTGAGACCGCTGATGATCCGGTTGCGGGTGGGAAAGTTCCATTTTTCGGCTTTACTGCCGGGAATATACTCGGACACGATGATCCCATTCTGAATGATGTCTTCTGCTAACTCCCTATTCTCAGGTGGATAAAACTGATCTACCCCTGTGCCCATTACAGCAATAGTTCTACCGCCATTATTAAGAGCAGCAATATGCGACAGGGCATCTATACCGTAAGCTAACCCGCTTACGATGGTGAAACCGGCTCTTGCCAGTTGTCCACCAATTTCGTTTGTCATCATTTTTCCATAATTGCTGGCTCTGCGTGTTCCCACGATGGCAAGAGTCCGCCGAAAATCTTCTTTTCTCAAACTCCCGCGATAGAAGAGAAAAGCAGGTGGATCGAAAATATTTCTCAGGAGGGTTGGATATTCATCATCCAGTACTGTGAGAAATTTTATTTCATACTTATTAATCAATTTCACGACCCTGTTCCAGTCGGCTGGTTCATCCGGCTTGTAAAGGTATTCTTTAACATCTTCGGAAATGAATTCAATATCTGCCAAAGTGTCTCTTTTACCGATAAACCCTGATGGTTCTCCCAAAATGCCGGTCAATTTTATAGCTGCTACATTTCCAAAATTAGGTGTGGATAGTAATTGTATCCAGGTTTTTATTCTTTCAATTTTATCCATATATCTCCGGGTTTACAACTTGCGGAGCTTTATAGCCCTTGATAATAGCAATAGCATTTTCAGCAGCGATCATACCCATATTTGTACGTGTTTCGATGGTACCGCTACCAACATGTGGTAACAGGACTGCATTTTTACACTCTGTAAGACCTTCTGTAAGTTTCGGTTCGTTCTCATAAACATCTAATCCCGCTCCAGCGATCTGATCTTCTTGTAATGCTTTTACCAGGGCTTTTTCATTAACTACAGGACCACGTGATGTGTTAATAAGATAGGCTGTTTTTTTCATCATTTTCAATTCATATTCACCGATAAGATGTTTGGTAGATGGAACCAGCGGCACATGCAGGCTAACAAAATCTGACCTCTTGAGAAGCTCGATGAGTTCTACTTTTTCAGCTTTAATACCTTTTTCGATAGTTGTATTCTTATTTGTGTAAATCACTTTCATATTGAAGCCTAAAGCACGTTTTGTCACTGCTGAACCTATTCTGCCTGCTCCTATTATACCCAGCGTTTTTCCATTAATCTCACCACCCAGGCAAAGCATCGGTCCCCAACCTTTGAACTTACCGGCACGTACGAATTTATCGGCTTCAACCGTGCGCCGGGCAACGGCACAAATCAAAGACCAGGCAAGATCGGCAGTGGTTTCCGTGAGAACACCTGGAGTATTCGTAACAGGGATTTTAAGGAGTGTAGCTGTTTTCACAGATATATTATTGTAACCTACTGCATAGTTCACAATTCCTTTCAGATTGGGATTTACCGTGATAATATCTTTGTCGATGGTGTCTGTGAGCAAGCAAAGAAGAATATCACACCATTTTACTCCCTCGATGATCTCAGTCTTTGTTAGTACTCTATCTTCAGAATTTATTCGTAACTCAAATACTTCTTTAATTGTATCTAATGCCAGTTGCGGCAAAATTCTGGTTATGAATATCTTTGGGTTCAACTATCCTCCGGGATTTTATTTAATTTCCTCATCAAACTTTTTGATCATTTCAAAAAGTTGGCGTTTCATTTGTGCCAGGTTTTCACCGGAAACAGATGAAATGGAAAAAATGTTTTCTTGCAGTTTCGATTCAAATTCATTTTTAAGAATTTCCAACAGGTCTTTTTTATCTTCTTGTGGAATAGTATCCATTTTACTCAGAACAATCAGGTGTGGTTTTTTGTCTAGATACGGATCGTATAAATGTAGTTCTTTTTTCAGGGTCTGATAATCATTGAACGGTTCATTGGAATTTACATCAATGAGAAAAAGCAGTGTTTTGGTTCTTTGAATATGCCGCAGGAACTGATCTCCCAGACCTTTACCATCGTGTGCACCTTCTATAATACCCGGAATATCTGCCATCACGAAAGATTCATAATCACTCACACCTACTACACCGAGAGTAGGTGCCAGCGTGGTAAATCTGTAATCTGCTATTTTGGGATGGGCATCGGAAACTCTGCTGAGTAAAGTGGATTTCCCCGCATTTGGAAAACCAACCAATCCCACATCTGCCATCAGTTTGAGAACGAGTTCTAATTCAAGTTGTTCACCATTCCCACCAGGTTTCGCATAACGGGGAGCTTTGTTGGTGGCGCTTTTAAAACGGGCATTACCGCGACCTCCGTTGCCACCTTTTGCCAGGATGATCTCCTGTTTGTGTTTCAGAATTTCCCCGATCTTCTCGTATTTACTTTCGGTAATATCGTAGATCTCTGTTCCCAGTGGAAACTCGATATATTTTTTATCACCATTGGCTCCGGTTTTATTGCTGCCCTGTCCATGTTGTCCGCGTGTGGCTTTAAAAAGCTTATGAAAACGATAAGCAATTAGCGTGTTAATGTTTTCATTACCTACGGCAATAATATCTCCCCCCCTACCTCCATCACCACCGTCGGGTCCACCTTTAGCTACAAACTTTTCACGACGAAAACTCACACAACCATTACCGCCATTGCCGGATTTTACCTTGATCTTTGCATAATCTATAAACATGTTTTGCCTTTATAAATGACTTTCACTCAACCAGACCGTTCCGAAGGTTAAGAAAACCCCTCTTAATCTCCCCTTCAGTCTTCGCTCAGATAAATCGAAGCTACGCCTGACACGTACGAAGGGGAGCTTTTTATTTCAATAACAAACATTTTTTAGTTGTAATTTCCTTATTCCCAACTTTTAATTTATAAAAATAAATTCCTGAACTTACAAGCTGGTTATTTTCATCAGTACCATCCCAGATAATTGAAGATTGATTATTGAATATTGAATATTTCCTGATTTGTTGACCTTTGATATTATAGATTATCAGTTCGGTGTTTTCAGCCTGCCCGGGGTAGCCTTGGCGAAGACTGGTGTTTTCGGTGTTTAATCCAAAAGAGATAGTTGTGCTGGGATTGAACGGGTTGGGATAGTTAGTTAGTTGGTGATCGGTACTGGGTAATTGGTTCAGAGTGATGCCAACCTGCGGTTCTCCAAGCGTATTTTCATAAGCTCCCATATCCGGCATCGAACCTGCAGGATCGGGACGTGGATTTCCCTCGATATCAAATAAAGGCACATAATACCAGGTCCCGGCAATTTCTATCTCATCTATTCCTGCTCCAATGCAGGGACTGGTATCTTGCAGGTGGAAATCTCCTTCATCAGGGTTTATGAATAATGGGTCGACATCTATGTTACCTCCTCCTTCCCAACCACCTTGGATATCAGAATATACAATGTCAATTGAGCTGTTCTCTAAGTATATTTCTGCTGAAGAATCATTCCATAAAATGCAGTTCAATAACGTGAAGTTTGAATTATCTTTACAATAAATTCCACCATATTCGCCCCAAGTTGTATTTTCTGCAATAGTCACATTTGTTAGAACTGAAACGGAATTCATACTATATATACCACCACCATCCGGAGATAAACCTCCTGAAGCTTCATTATGGTTAATTACAACATTTGAAAGTGTTATAGTTGTTGTGTTTAAAAAAATTCCTCCACCCATAAAAGCAGCAATATTTTCACTTATGACAACATTCTTCAAAATTGGATTTGATCCAATACACCCTATACCGCCTCCACGATGATAAGAAAAGTTATCATCTATTCTTACATTTGTGATAACGGAATTTGAATTATTTAAAAAAATTCCACCACCTTCACCAGTTGATGTAGGAACTCCATTATTCTTAATGGTCAAATTGTGAATTATTGGACTGGAATTATAGCAATAAATACCACCACCATTATAAGCAAAATTCTCTTTAATCATAAGATTATGCAAATTGGGATTTGAATTGCCCCAACATTGAATTCCTCCACCTTCTTCAATCATGATACCCATACCATTTTGAATTGTAAACCCACACAAAACAGTAGTCGAATCTTCTCCGCTTTCAAAAGTAACAACACTCCCATTCTGATTTCCGTCGATGATCGTTTGAGAAATGTAGGAAGTATCCTGCGTGGTATAATATAATGAAGCAACTGTGATATTTTTCCCATTGTAGTTTATATTTTCAATATAAGTTCCGGGATCAACCAAAACAATATCTCCATTTTCCACAGCATCGATAGCTTCTTGTATCGTGGGATAATCATCGGGCACAAAAACTACATTATCTTCATAAGTAAGTTTCAGGGAAGGGTCTCCCTGGATAGCCATTCCATAGAACCAGGCACGTTGCCACATCCAGTCATCTCCCACATCCACGCTCACTTCCCACCACTGTCGCAGGGCTTCACCCAGATTTTCATCCAACGAGAGCGGCTCATAAAAATCTTCGAACCAGAGCATGCTTCCGGTTTTGGTGGAACCTATCGTTCCTAGGCAGTAATCATTTCCCAGAAGATACATTCCTCCCATGTTATTGTTTTCCGTAAAACGGGAATTTGAACAGGCAAAAAGATTATAGAAATATGAAGTCGGATTAAGATATGAAATCTGATAATTGGTAACTGTATTATAGTTGTTGCCATTATTTTCATAAAAATAGTGTGCGTCCGGTCCGGAATGAACATGAACCTGAATAAATTCATAATCGGCGGTGAGTCTATTTGTTCGATAGTCTTCTGCTGTTGTCTGGTTTATATCATTAACTAATTCTGTTTCCGGATAAACGAACTGCATGGCTTCCTGGTATTCTGGTCCCCAGTATGCCCAGTCATCATCGATATAAGCAAGTGCAATATCCGGGTTTTGCAGGAATCCATTTCGGTAAAGATGGTTTCTTTGAAAATAACTGTTTACAAGTTCAGCTTCAGAAGAACCCAGAAAGCTCATGTTACTTGCTATTATGCGTCCGATTCCAATTTCGGGATGTTTATCACCCTCGTGGTAGTCGTAAATACCATTATTATCGGTATCTTCCCAAGCACCGTCGATATCAGAGAAATAATGTTCTATGGGAAATTCTACCCAATTTTCATCAGGATCCCAGATCCCGTTATTGTTAAAATCTTCGAACATTTCAAACCAGGCAACCGGAAGATCTCCGATAAGAATTACATTTCTTACATTATCTTCCTGAAAATAGAGCATCATTATAATTTTCATATCAAAAACAATTGTGCCGGAGAATCCTACAAGGAACGAATTATAACCTTCATTGGCAAGATCGTTTTGATAAGTAGCGATGGCATCTGTAATTTCAAGATATATATCTGGCTCCACAATAATAAGAACACCTTCATCTCTCTGGTTGGAACTTACTCTATTAATTTCGGAATATTCTGTTGGACGGAATGGATGTTGTTCCAAATATTCTTTGTAAGAAATGTATTTCCTATCAGGGTTCAAATCACGGGTTACAGGAATATTCTTGTATCGAGCAGAAAGGGTGTTAACTGCTAATATACAGATAAGAATTAGTATTGCTAAGTAACTTTTTTTCATCTTTTATTTCCTTCTCTTTTATTCTTTATCATTTGAATTATTATTTCAATAAAATCATTTTCCTAGTTTGTGAAAAATCACCTGCTTTTAACTTATAGAAATAAATCCCTGAACTTTCTAGTTGGTTGTTTTCATCAGTGCCATCCCAAACAATTGAAAATTGATTATTGAATATTGAATATTTTCTAATTTGTTGACCTTTGAGATTATAGATTATCATCTCCGCCTGCTCGGGCGTAGTTTCACGAAGCCCAGCGGTGAGATTAAATGAAATTGTCGTAGATGGATTGAAAGGATTGGGGTAGTTAGTTAAATGGTATTTGGTAATTTGTATTTGATGATTTTCTGCAGAAACCGGTTCTTCAAGAAAATTACCCTCTCCGTCATTATAAAGTATGGTTAGATTATTCTCCTCGATACCGTAACGTATTATCGCTACATCTTGTGTTCCGTTGTCATCAAAATCAGAAAATGATGAGCGAAAATAATTTTCTCCATAACTTACAACTGGTTCATACACGACCTCGTCAAATTGCATGTTTCCAATATTGTAAAAAATACCAATTCCATAAATATTGCCCACATTTACAATATCATCTAATCCATCACCGTTTATATCAACAGAAATGGGTTGTCCCCAAAGATTGTCGTAAGTTACATCGTGAAGATTATATTGTTGATCACCTAAGTTCTCATATATTAAAAAATGTGACTGAGTACCACCGGGCCAGTGAGTTATTATAATATCATAGTCAGAATCATTATCATAATCTTCCGAAACCAAGCCACCATTTGGAGCATAGCAATTAAGTGAATCAAGCTCAAAGAAATTACCATCACTGTAATAGATATGAGTTTCAGGATTTGTATAAACTATGATATCATCAAAGCCATTATCATCCAGATCACGGCATTCAAGCTCATAGAATCCTGCATTCACTGCCTGACTTGGACATTCAAACCACTCCGGTTCAGAAAATTCCCGGTTACCAAGATTATACATTACTCCCCAGAGATTATCTTGCCCTGCACCCCAAGATGAGAAGACAAGGTCGTAATCACCATCACCATCGAAATCACCACATGTAATGGTTTTTAAACCAAGTTGAGCTTGAATATCATAGAAATAAGGATTACTAAATTCAGAATCGTAAAAAACTATTAAATCAGCATATTCATTTTGGATAATAAAATCAGTATATAAGTTTTCATCTAATGTTGAAAATAAATAAAAAGCCCTAGTTTCACTACTAGTCAATTGTTCAGCTATCTCAAATTCACCATTTCCATTATTTTTTATAATACTTAAGTAGGTATCATTATTAATATGACCCACCACAATATCGTTATCACCGTCATTATCAACATCACCGGATTGGATGGAATAAGTATTAGGAGGGATGGTGTAGTCGAGGGCAGAGAGAAAGGTGAAAAGAAAAAGAATAAAGATTAAAGATAAGAAATTTTTTATCTTCATTATTGTACCTTTATTTCAACAATATCATTTTCCTGGTTTGTGAAAACTCTCCAGCATTCAATTGATAGAAATAAATCCCAGAACTTACAGGTTGGTTGTTTTCATCAGTGCCGTCCCAAGTAACCATATATCTTTTTCCCCCTCGTCCTTCGACAGGCTCAGGATGACACAAGCTCGGGGAGAGATCTTTTACTTTCTGTCCTTTGAGATTATAAATTAAAATCTCTGCGTCCTCCGTGTCCTCTGCGGTGAGATTAAAAAAGATAGTTGTACTGGGATTGAAAGGGTTGGGGTAGTTTCTCAACTGAAAATCACTCACCGATAATTGATCATTTTCAATTCCTGTAGTATTTATTATCGTTTCTTCCACGAATTCATAACCGTTATCACTGAAATGGAAAGTAGCTTCCACCCAATTTGTCAGGGGGATTTCCGTAATAAAATCTACGGGTATGGAATAATCGAACAAGATTGGAAATATGGGATAAATTGAGCCTTCAATTTCAACTTCGGCAATTATGGGAAAATGACCGTTCTCATCAAAATATGTGCAGGTGAAGGTTGTAAATCCTCCCGAAATATTATAATCAAGATCAGAAATTTCAGGTAATATATTTGTAAATGGTTCGATGATATATTGATCGATATTCTGCAGAGAAGGTTTTGAGAAATCCATTATCAGAAAATCCAGAGGAAGCACATATTTAGCGGTAATCATTTCTAATCCAATGGAATTTGTCATATTTGGCCAATCGCCAAAAAATTCATCGCTGGTAAGTGTTTCGATATCGCAAGCCATTACCAAGGTCGTATCGATCACCTGAGTTTCAATATTACCGATCATTTCAAATGTTCCCAAACTGAATTCTGTTCCGGTAATTCTGTATAGACCGGGACTTAATAAGAACGAAATATCTGCGTAGATCATGGCATACACTACCGAATCTATGAGCACGGTTTCCGGATTTAGAATAACAGTTATGTAGAAATAATATGTGTCTGGGAACATACCGCCACAATCTAAAGGGAAATCTCCTGAATCGTTTGTGAGCCCTCCGTAAAACCTGCTGTCGGAATAACCAAAATAGTTTCCCGTAATATCAAGATTGGGACAAGCTGGATCAAGAACATCTCCAGTGGTATCTGCCGCAACATAGCTTAGTTCTTCCACTGCAGGGGGAAAAACGTCATCCGGAATGTAAGCTGGCATCATTCCTACCAGTGTATCGGTATCTGTTCTAAACCTACAGAATTGAGTTTCGCCCGGAAGACCGGGAATAATTCCCTCATATGTTAAACCCATAAAATTCAGCATCTCTACAGATTCCCAACCTGTTCCGGTGGAATAGAACAACTCGGTTTCAATTCCGGGAAGTTCGATAGTTTCACACCTGATATGAAGTTCATCATTAATTGTGTAAGAACTGTTCCTGATATTATTCCAGAACGTTAGTTCCGGTATCTGGGCAAAAGCAGAAACTGCCATTAATATAAATATAAACAGAAATATCATTTTTTTCATTATGTAGCTCCTTATTATGAATAATATTTACTATGTAAATTTCAGAAATAATAAATTAACCGTCAAGTTTTCCCTTCGGAAAGCGAATCCTTGACAAAAAACAACTGTACCAATTTCTTTCAGGAAATATAATCGGAGGGTTCATGGATAAGATCCAGATCAGAAGAAATTTAGGGACAGAAAAAAGTGAAGAATGAAAATTGAATTCAAACTCACCCCCAACACTTCTCTTAATCTCAAGAGAGGGAAGAGTGGAAAAATAAATCGTTCAACGGCATCTTATGATCCTCTTTGTCAAAGAGGATTAGCAGGAGTTGAAAAATGAAACTTCGTATTGGAAAGGGAATCTAAATGCCTGCTCAGGATAATATTTTTACAGTTTCGGAAGTTAATAAACACATCAAGAATGTGATCGAATCGAACATACCCAATCTTTTTGTGGAAGGAGAGATAGCCAACTTTACAAAACACAGTTCCGGTCATATATATTTTTCTCTGAAAGATGAAAAAAGTTCTTTGCGATGCGTATTCTTTAAAACGTACAACAAATATGTAGTATTCAATCCGAAAGACGGCGATAAAGTAGTTTGTGGTGGAAAGATATCTGTTTTTGAAAAAGGCGGCAGTTACCAGTTGAACGTTTCACGCATGGTTTTATCCGGTGTGGGTGAGCTACAACGAAAATTCGATGAACTGAAACAGAAACTATCTGATGAAGGATTATTCGATGAAAAATTCAAAAAACCTATTCCTGCTTTTCCCGAAACTATCGGAGTTGTTACTTCTTCTACAGGTGCAGCTATCCAGGATATCCGTAATGTGATTTCCCGCAGGTTCCCTGTAAAAATATATCTCTATCCCGCCACAGTTCAAGGAGACATTGCACCCCTGCAAATAATTTCAGGGATCGAATATTTTAATTCTCATCATCCAGTTGATGTGCTTATCATCGGGCGGGGAGGTGGTTCGCAGGAAGATCTTTTCTGTTTCAATGATGAAAACCTGGCACGTGCTATTTTTGCTTCCAGAATTCCTGTGATTTCTGCTGTAGGACACGAGATCGATTTTACAATTTCCGATTTCGTTGCCGACCTGAGAGCTCCCACACCTTCGGCTGCTGCAGAACTGGCTGTTCCCGATAGAGTAGAACTTATTAACCAGGTAACCGGACTGATAAGTTCGCTGCAATATGCCACGCAGCAGCATTTCTTTTCAAGGAAAATGGAGATCCAGGAATTAGAATTATCGCTTCAGCAATTTCATCCTCAAACTATCCTGAATAATCTGAGGCAACGCTACAAAGAGGCTGTTCTAAAAATGGAACATAACCTAAAGCAAATATTGAAAGATAAAAAGAATCAACTGGCAATTGTTATTAACGAACTACGTGAGCTTTCACCTCAGGAAGCATTGAAACGAGGTTATAGTTTTATCCGTAAAGAGAAAAAAATATTGAACTCGATAAAAAAAATAACCGTTAATGAAGAGCTGGAACTTATTCTTTCCGACGGAAGATTGATGGCAAAAGTTAAGGAAATAAAAAGAAACGGTTTACCGGGAAAAAAGAAAAAGGAACCATAAATGCATAAACAAATTGCAATTGTTACACTTCTTTTCTTGATTGTTTTTTCTACTTCTTTGTTTGGTAACATCAGGGCTGTGTGGGTACCGTTGTGGGAGATCACAACACAGGGAAAAGCAGATACGGTCTTTACAGAGTTATTAAAGCATAACGTAAACCAGATACTTTTGCAGGTTCGCTATCGCGGTGATACTGGCTATTTTCCAAACAGGTATAATAATTTCTATCCTAATCCAGAAAAGAGGTATCACGCCCTGGAAGATTCACTTTTTGATCCACTCGATTATTTTATAAAAAAAGGAAGGGCTGCCGATATGGAAGTACACGCCTGGTTTACGGTTTTTGTGATCACCGGTCACGATCTTACGGTCTTCGATTCCACTCACGTTTATTTTTCCAATCCCGATTGGGTAACAACCGATTATTCCCAAACACCAATGAACTATGAACTCTTGGAAGGTGCGTTCTTCGATCCGGGAATTCCTGCAGTTCAAAATTACACTTTTAATGTGCTGATGGATATTGTGGCAAATTACGATATCGATGGAATTCACATGGATTATATCCGTTATCCGGGACAGGATTACGGTTATAATAAACTGGCAGTGGAAAAATATAGGCAAGATATCAAACTTCAGGATGCAAAAAACTGGCAGAACTGGAAAGAAAAGCAGGTAAGCAATTTTGTGCAGAAAGTTTATGATAAGATCAAAGCTATTTCGGAACATCTGCAGGTTACAGCAGCGGTACTCGCCGATCCTTATAATGCACAGGAATATTATTCCCAGAACTGGGCTGAGTGGCTGGAGTTTGGATTTGTAGATAAAGTTTACCTGATGGCTTATACTACTTCTACTTCTTCATTGGAAAAACAACTTACATACATTTCCAACCTGGATATAAACGATAAAATTGTGGTGGGTTTAAGAAGCTGGAGTGAATCTAAGAAATATCCGGCTTATGAGATCAATGAAAAGATCATGCTTACCGGGAAAATGGATTTTGCTGGTTATGCTCTTTTTAGTTATTCCGGGATAAGGCAATCGGAATATTTTAAAGAACTGAAAATGAAATAAGGAACTCACCCTACTGTCCCTCTCTTCAATCGAATAGAGGGAACATAAGAAAAGCAGGAAGAATTTAAAAAATGAGAGTAGATCAACTATTAAATAAATTATGCCTGGTGAAAACCCGCAGTATCGCCAAAAAAGCCTGTGATAAGAACCTGGTGAAAATAAACGATAAAATTGCTAAGGCAAGTGCGAATGTGAATGATGGAGATATTATAGAATACAAGCTTTACGGGTATTTTAATAAACTAAGAATAACAACTGTTCCCAAGGGGAATGTATCGAAAAATAATGCTCCTGAATTTTATGAGATACTGAAACGGGAGAAACTGGAATTGGAATAAAAAAAACGCCCGATTATCATCGGGCGTAAAAGTGATCTTAAGCTCTTTTTTTATTCGTCGTATTTTTCTACTTCTTTATCCAGTTCATCAAATGCTTGTGAAGCTTTGAACTGGTTGTAAAGAGCTTCTTCGTTTTTAATCTTATTCATCAGGTTTTTATTAACAGCTTCTTTGGGAACGCTTACGCGTACAAAAGTCTGATAACGATTCTCTTCGTTTACGATAGTTTCCTGTTTTGTTACCATCACATTAGTAAATTTGGCATTGGCAACAGCTTTAACCACTTTGCTGGTAAGTGCCAGAACTTGTGGATCATTAACTCCAGCTTCTTCTTCGTAATTCTTAACCATACCTTTCACATAAGTTTCCACATACTGTGCAGCTTGCAGCATGGCATTTGCATAAGCAGCATCGTAAGATGAATTCTGAGAAACTTTGGTTGCCATTCCATAAGTTTGAACGTACTCTGCGTTATCCTGCTTTTGCCACCAATCCGGATAGTAAAGTTTTTTTACACCTTTTGGACCACCTTTTCCACCGCAGGCGGTGATAACAAATGCAACGATCAATAACAATACAATGATCTTAAATGTTCTCATACTTCCTCCTTTTTTTATCGAATATCTCTTTCATTTTTCACGAAATCAATTTCATTAATTTGAATAATTTCGTGTATTTCATTAATTTTAAATACATGCCAACAATTACCACGAATATTCTGAGGTACATCAAAACTGGCAAGTAATTTATTTTGCCCATATACTTGCACCAAAGCATTACTGCGGGAAAGATATTTGCTTTTTTTCTTCTTTTTATTGGAATAATCATATACGGAATAATAATAATCACCTGTTGCAGGTTTATAAATTGTTATCGTTTCGGGACCGTATTTATCTGTATCATCTCTATCCAGGAAGTCTTTTCCGGCTATCAGTATCTTATTCCGATACCAGATATGGAAATCTCCGCCATCAGGATTTGGTCCACTGAGATGTGCATCCAGGTCACGCGGCCTGCTACCCCAGGTAAGAACAATGCGGAATTCCTTGATCTCGGGAGATAAAGCGCAAATAACTTCTCGTGGTGTTTCGTCTGCTCCCATCCTGGTAGTAATAATCATACCTATAAAACCTTCTTTTGTTACATTCAATGTGTATTGTCCTATCTCGACATCAAAAATAAAAATTCCTGTTTCATCGGTTTTATCGATACGAGTATCATGCATATAATCTTCAATGCTGATACCGGCATCAGCAAGAGGTTCACCCGTAACTGCATTTACCACTCTTCCCACAATGATTCGGGATTTGGGATAGAATTTTATTTCACGATCAACTTTACCGGTGGAGGCATCTAATGTAAATACTTTACAGGCCAATCCTGCTCCATCGGGAATTTTGATCAGTTCTATCAGGTTTTTTCCTTTGTAAATGGAAATCATGGGTTTGGAACGGGCTATAAGCATAGGGTCGTTGTTCATATCATCATCAGCAAATTTATCTTTTATCCAGAAAGTGAAATACCCTTCATTTGATTTCACCTTAAAGACCTGCTTGGAATCCATAGACATACCTTCACCCACGGAGATCAGCTTACCATCTAAAACTTCCTGTGCTCCACCGCCGCTTACAAAAGCATGTTCTTTTCCGATAGAACCACTCATGAATCCGTTACATTCACCTTCAAACTCATCCCAGGTCAGATTTATCTGGTATTCAATTGTATATAATTGACTGAAAAACAAAATAGTTAACAATAATATCAACTTTTTCATTAAAACTCCTGCAACAAGAAATTGATTTTTTGAATTACATCGTCAAGTAAAATGTTCTCAACTGA
>CBDUTJ010000040.1:0-23860 GCA_965370415.1 uncultured bacterium
TATTCAGTTGCATCTGATCTTGATATGACAACCGCCCAATCAAAATATCAGGAAAGTAGTCGTCACCATCCAGTAAAGTATAATTATGATCGCTTACATCCCAGGGAGTCCAATAACCCTGAACATAAAAAGTGGGGACCTGGTATGCTCCGCTTACATCACCTGCCAGGATGACATATTCGGGGGGAGTTTCCCAGTTATCGTAAGCATTCTGAATATAAGCTTTAATAGCATCGGCGGAGGATCCGGTTTCGGAAATTGTAGCCAACTTGGTTTTGAAACCCAGCTGTTCCTTCCAGCGTAGAAGCGGTTCCAACATTGCTTCAGTGCCATTTGGAGCAATGATAAGATATTGTCCGCCATCGGTGCTTCTTAATGCTTCTGCTCCGTAAACGTTCTTTTCCACAATGTTGGCAAAAGAACGTGAAGCTACATTTTTTGTTAAGGGATTTTCGGTTTTTTCGTAATCTATCTCAAAATTGAAATCTATATCTTTAAGTATCCTGATCTGATCTGAAGCAGGATTGTATTGTACTGCAGCAATAGTTATCTGAACAAACCTGTTTCCCCGCATGATGACAGGTTTACCCACAGAAACTATCTCAGAAGGAAACCAGGAATTCTTTTCGTAAAATTCAGTATTCTCTTCCTGCATGCCGAAGGGAATTATGTTCTTATCGATGTCGATCACTTCATATTCATATTTCAAGCCTGTTATGGAAAAGTTCCCGGTAGGAGGAAGGCTGACCAGTTCTGTATAAACTGGTAACTCAGCTTCGCCAATACGACCCGTATTCCTGCAATCCTCGATTTGTAATTGACAATAATCGGAATTTCCAATTGTCTTTATATTCAATTTCTTAAATTCGAAATCTCCCTGAAAATTCAGTGAAAATTCATCTCCACTTATTTCGATTGAATGTATAAAAATCGGGAATGTGCATATCAGAATCAGCAAAATGAAGTTTAACAATCTCATATTTTTTCCTATCCTTTTTAAGATTAATTAAATTAATTATGCAATATTTGTACCAGCATTTATAAGGCAAGATATTTTCTTAATGATCGTAAAAATATATTTGAAATTTGATTTTGTCCGTTTTAAAAAAATTGCAGGATTTTATTTTAACAGTAGGCACTTCCAGATTTCTTGTTTTCAACCCCTCTTAATCTCCCCTTACAAAGGGGAGCTAGTTATTTCAATAACAAGCATTTCTTAGTTGCTAAAGATTTATTCCCAATTTTCAAATTATAAAAATAAACTCCTGACCCAACAGGCTTATTATTTTCATCAGTTCCGTTCCAGGTAACACTGTATTTATTTTGCCCTCGTCCTTCGATAAACTCAGGATGACACAAGCTCGGGGAAATAATTTTCACTTTCTGCCCTTTAATATTATAAATCACAAGCTCAGCGTTCTCTGCGTCCTCTGCGGTGAAGAAAGAAATGGTAGTTTCAGGATTGAAGGGGTTGGGGTAATTACAAAGAACATCGATCGGTTTTATAATTTCATCATTTGCAAAAGATGGTTCCAGACTTACCTTTTGAGCATAAACTCCGGGGATTGACATTAATACTTCATCTCCAAATATTGTTGATCTGCCATCTTGCCAGGCTATGTAAACATCATCCTCTCCATTTGATACAACACTTGGATATTTTTGATCCATGAACTCATCACAAAGTATTATACCTTGTGATTGCCAGAGCAGTTCACCATCCTCACCTAAAAGTTGTGCTTTAATATTTCTATCTTCATAATCAATTCTTTCTTCCCATACAATAAAAATTGTGTTACCAACTTTTACTAAATCAGGATTTTCATAACCAATTTCATCAACTCCTGCAACCAGAACACCTCCCACCTGCCAGAGTTCGTTTCCATCTTCATCAAATTTTTGAGCATAAATCTCGTAATTACTACCTGATCGGAAATCCTGCCAAATAATATACAATCCATCATCATAGATAAATTTGAAATTACCCTGATCATTTTCCTGGGCAACCAGAGGTAAACCGTTTTCCTGCCAGAGAATATTTCCATCAGGAGTTACGATCTGACCGTAAATATCCATCCAGCTTGGTGAACCTGCACGAAGATCTTCCCAGAGTATTAATAATCCCTGCGGGACAATTATGCCCCTAGACTTTCGCTGTATTCCTTCAGCAATACATATTTCCAATCCATTTTCAGGCCATCCCGGAGCAGGATCACCATTTTCATCCACCATTAAGCAGAATATATTTTCGTTTTGATATGTACCACTTTGCCAAATATAGTAATTCTCTACTATATCAGTTAGTTCATCATTATATTCTCTATCAGCAATCACTTTACCATCTTCACCCCATAGCAGATTACCATTAATTATTTTCTGGCCTTTAATTTGAGAGTTCATATAATCTGTGAAATCTTCCCAACCTATATAATATTCGTATGTTCCTGAATTATTAATTGAGGAGATTCCTGGATAATCTTGATGATATGAAAATCCGCCTACTTTCAAACCTGTACTATCTGACCATAGATAATTACCTGATGTATCGACACCCTGAGCATATATCTGATTATACCCTACTTTGTTCTCAGACCATACAGCAGCAATAGTTCCTGAGTTTTCAACGAAAACAGCATCCAAATCGTTTTGGTCTGACTGGGAAAATGTAGTTATCGGAATTCCATCTTCTGCAAATACATTAGAGCCGTCACTATTTAAGATTTGAAGATATATTCTATCCTTATTAAAGCTTCGACCATCAGACCATAAAATAATTGGATTATCTTCATTTGATAACAATTGTATATCATCAACCGAACCTGAAAGACCAGTGAACATTTCCTCTCCGTTTTCTTCCAGATATATATTCCCGTCTCCATCTATAATTTGTTGTATTAATGATTGAGAATTGTCCGAATTACCCAACCAACAAAAATAATAATTTTGAGTAGTTATTACTAACGACGTATATGAATTATAGTTATGAGTTTCATATAAAATCAATCCATCTTCTCCAAAAAGAAGATCACCATTTGAATTTATTCGTTGAACAAGAATTTTAATGTCATAATCATAATCATTATCCTCCCAACTTAAGATGCAGCCATCATCGATATCTTCTTTTAAAATAAAAGAATTTCGATTTAAATAAAAACTGGCATCAAATACTATAATTCCTTCTTCTCCCCATAATAAATCACCATCAGAATTGATCTTTTGAGCAAATATTGTTTCTCCAATTATCCAGGTTACTATTGGTTGTGAATCTGAAGGACAAACTGCATACAATATTGGAATATAATTTTCTTCGGAAATAATGGTCGGAGAATTCCAAAGGGGATTTCCGGTTGAATCTGCTTTTTGCATTATTAATTCATCCAAACCATTCTGCACCCAGGTTCTCCAGGAAAAATAGTACTCATCAGCAATTGAAGAACAAATATCAATTTCGAGTATACAATCATTTCCATTATAGAGAAGTGTTCCATTATATCCCCAAAGTTTATTCCCGTTTTCGTCAACTCTCTGAATGTAAATATCATCGTCTAATGCAGCAGATAAAATAACTCCATCCAAGTGATCCGAATGTGTTTTGTATTTGTATAGAGCTGGTAGAATCTCTATTCCATCTTCCCAGCCTACAGCAATAGAACCATCAGCTAATAGCCGTATTCCTTTGATATCAGATTGTGGTGTTTCATTCCAAAGAACATATACTCCGCCATCGCTATGACCTACTATTTGGGGTGCTCCATCATTAGCTCCGCTATTTTCCAGCAAAATCCCTGCTTCACCCCAAAGAATATTACCATTTGCATCAATTTTTTGAATGCGGATCTGGGATGAATAAATATTTTCAGGATCATTATAGTCCTGCCAGCAAGTAATTACAGAATTATTGGTAGATGAAATTGCAATTGGACGAGATTGCATTCTTTCGGGATTGTAAATTTCGATACCATTATCTCCCCACATAGAATTCCCATTTATATCGATTTTTTGCGCATAAACTCCGCGGATTCCATTCCGGGTGTCCGTCCAGATCGATACAATAGTTTCATCATCACAAGATACAGAAGTTTGATTCCAAACTATATTTTCTCCCTGCTGCACAGGAACTCCGTTCTCATGCCATTGGATCTGGGCAAAAGAAAGGCTGTAAATAACAAGTAATAATGTACTTATAAAATATTTCATGATATCTCCCTTTTAAATTATATCATTTCAATAACAAGCACTTCCTCGTTGCTAAAGATTTATTCCCAACTTTCAAATTGTAAAAATAAATACCAGTAGCCACAGCTTTATTATTTGTATTTTTTCCATCCCACACAACAGAATGCTTTCCTGCCGGAAGTACTTCGTTAACAAGTGTCTTCACCTTCTGTCCTTTGATATTATAAATTATTATCTCCGTGTTCTCCGTGAGCTCTGTGGTTGAAAAAGAAATTGTTGTTTCAGGGTTAAAGGGGTTAGGGTAGTTACCTTTCAAACTGGCTGCAAGCGGAATTGATGAAGTATTGTTATCATATTTAACCTGATAGTTGCCGTAGTTTGTTTCGGTAAAGGTTACAGTGCCGGATTCAAGAAGATCACTTGTTCGTACTTGCAGGTAATAATAATCATTAGGATTGATCACTGCAACTGGAAAATAATCAATCGTTTCCCATTCTGTCCATTCTATCAAGCCAACGTTATCGAACCAGGAAAATGCTTCACCGTTTGCAGGACAATCGCTATTGGAACATATATCGAAGTAATTTGTCCCTTCCGGTAGAGTTAATTCCTTTTGGAAATAAGTCCAGTCCATATCTCCTGATACTGGTATACCCACGTCTTCGATATCCAGAAGAGTAGCGCCAGTTCGATTTTGGTAATATCTTGCCTGAATTGTAACTCCTGCTCCATTTTGCGTTTTTATATATCCTTGAAGAGAATAATTTCCATCTGAATATCTTCTTATCCTTTTCTCAAGATTTGTGATTATATTATCACCGGAATCAGGAAATCTTCGATGACGTAGAGAATATTCTCCTTCGTAGGAAACCGTGTTATCTAACCATTCATCGTCGCTGTTCACGTTCCATGTGGATGCGCCTTCATCTTCGAAATTACCAAACCAGACGATTTCTCTTCCCACTCTGAATTCATAACCCTCTCCCGGGAAGATAGCGTTGATTTCAGAGATATATCCAAGATGTGGAAGATGTAGTATCTCTGAGACCCAATGATCATCTATCTCTTCAAAATCCAATTGCTGCTGATACTGCTCGTTGTTCACCAACATGGTTAGGGTGTCTATTATAACTATTGCAGACACTTCATTCCGATCTACATGAAGATATGTATTTTGTTCTTTTGACTTCATTGCTATGTAATCCAGCATGTAAATACCAAGTTCTCCTTCTGCCGGTCTTGGAATATAATCGTCGATGTATACCGGCTTAATGGAATATTCACAAAATCCATCCTGATCTATCTTTGTATTCAGGATCATAGATGGGAAGGTCTCGAAATAATTCAGATCAAAAGCAAAATTCCCGAGTGAATGGACAATAAGTTTTCCATTATAGATCTCAAGTCCCTGTATCACATGCGGATGATGACAGATCACCAGGTCTGCTCCGGAATCTATAAAATGATGCCTGATCTCAATATCCCACATATGGGGAATATCAATGCGCGGTGTATAATCCTCATCTTCGGCAAAATCCTTTTCATCCCAACCTGCAAAAACATCTACAAAATCGTAGTTTGCACCCGGTGCTGTGGAATATTCACTTCCCGAGTGAGCTTCTACCACAATAACGTCTGCATAATCTTCCACAGCTTGTATCTGCTGTAGAACATAATATGGCGTCATATAGGCAAATCCGGGTTTATTATAACCTGCATTCAAATACGGTTGACAGTTGTTGTATTGCCCTGTTCTATCACATGAAGCAAGAAAGGCAATATTCACACCGGACTTAGAATAATAGAGGGGTAAATATGCTTCATAGGAATTTACTCCCGCACCTGAATAAAGCACTCCAAAACTATCTAGAACAGCTTGTGTTTCTTGCATTCCTTCCAGCATATAATCGATAATATGATTATTCGCAAGAGTAACAATGTCTATCCCTGCAAAAACAAGTCCTGCAACGTTTTCCGGTGAACCTTTGAAGTAAATTGCTTTTGTAGGATGGTGGGTTGTATGCGTGGTTAAAGGACATTCTAAGTTCGCTACAGTGATATCCGCTGCATCACCTAATATTGGAAGTGTAGGTTCAAAGATAGCTTCTACACCCAGATTGGGAATGATACTTTGTTCATACCCGCGTGCCAGCATAATATCACCAACGAAATTCATAGTTAGCGGAAAGGAAGTAGCACCTTCATCCACTTCGATCTGACAAACATCCTGCCCCCAAAGATCTGTATCATCAACCACCTGTAACAGAACAGTATAATCGTGATCATCTTCTACCAGGAAAGTATGAAAAGGGTCTTGAACTGTGCTGGTGGAGTCGTCACCAAAATTCCAGAAATAAAGATGTTCATCACTGTCGGGATCGGTTACTTCACTGAAAAACTGTACATCAACGCTGCGGTCTCCGTTCTGTGTGCGATAAATTCGTCCAATATTGTAGCTTATCTCTACTTCCGGAGGAACCGGCAGGTCTTCTGTAATATTTATCACATCATCAAAATAAACTATACCGGAACCTGCATCGTTATCATTTATGAAAACTATACTGGTGATCACCGGGTAATAATCGAACCAGGCAAACCAATCATCTGCAACAGGAAGCATAAAGTTGTTCCATTCCTGGTATGGAAACGCTCCCTGATTGACTGTAATCCATTCTTCTATGTTCAACTCTTGGGTTCCATCCAGAGAATAACGCATCACATTTTCATTATCCATCAAACCAAAGCTGTGGATCTCTCCCATATTTTCTATATAAGAAGAAACCTGCCAGACATCACCGGGATTTATTTCAATCGGAGAAATATCTTCGATCTTCCAGGTATTGCCGTACAATTTAAGTGAGTATTGCGATTCGGGTGAAGCTGTATTGATAGTATCCAATTCCCAGGCAAAAGGCTCCAGATCTTCATCCGGATAAGAATACAATGTTATTGAACCACTTTCGAAATCTTCTATTATCTCTTCCCGGTTTTGCGTAAATAAATAAGAAGAATAGAGAAAAATTATCAAAAATAAAATTATCATTTTTTTCATGATTCCCCCTTTTTTAAAATATATCGTTTATTTCAACAACAAACACTTTTTAATTGCGATATTTTTATTATTCACTTTCAGTTTGTAGAAGTAAACTCCTGAAGCAACATATTGATTGTTATCATTTTTACCATCCCAGGTAATTTGATGCAAACCTTGTTCCAATTTTTGATTTACAATTGTTTTAATTTTTTGTCCTTTGATGTTGTAAATTGAAAGATTTACTTCATCGTTCTCTGAAAGCTGAAAACTGATTGTTGTCTGCGGATTGAATGGGTTTGGATAGTTAAAAAATTGATATAATTTTGGCTGGAATTCAACATCCTCTATATTTGTAACGATAATCCCATCTGGATAGTGATAACCAATATCTACAATTGCAATGTCTGCAATAGAATCTGTCCGAGTTGTGTAATTTTCAAGCTCGAACTCTGTTACATCACCACTACCAGCATTTACACATGGGCTTTGCTCATTTTGTCCTGCTACGATTTGCGAAAGAAAATAATTCCCATTCTGATTTGAAACAAAGAGAGGATCTTCGCTGATATTAAAACAACTATCACAAGCTGTTCCATTAATATTAAAACCCCAAGATGTATTGCCAATTCCAAGAGGACAATTGTTAAAATTCGGTTCATTTCCATAAACATTATTATTACAGATAATTCCATTATTTGATTGAGGATAATAATAAATACCTGAATTTGAATTGGCGTAAATAATATTATTTGAAATAGTTGCATTTAATGAAAATAATCCCGAACCAAGATTATTTGCTATTGTATTACATTCAATTGTACAATAAAGAGTATCACTCAGATATGATATATTTGCAATTCCACTGCCATCCCCGTAACCTCCAAATATAACAACCAAGTTTTCCGTTATTAAATTATTCTTTATCAGCGTTTCAGATCTGAATACATAAATTCCTCCTCCCAAAGCATAACCTTCAAGATCATTATTAAAAGCAATATTATTTTGAATTATATTATCTTTAACTAATGGCGAACCACCACTGATACATAATCCTCCACCCAATGAAGAATCAAGCCAGATGAGCACTGATGCAGTATTACCATCTATTAAATTATTCTCAATAATAGCAGAAGATGAGGAACAATATATACCGCCACCACATTCAGCACTATTTGAAATTATCACATTATCTCTCATAATAGGTGAACCGAATTTAATATATATCCCTCCTCCGGCACCGTCAGAAGCTGCATTATCAAATAATTTATTATTCTGAACTTTGGGAGATACCGAATGACAATAAATAGCACCACCATTATGTTCGTAAAAATATATTAATCCATTCATAATTGTGAAACCATCAATAATATCGGTTGTATCCTGATAAGTCTGGTTAAAATTAAACGCTCTTCCATCATTTTCGCAATCAATAACACAATTCTCATAGCCATTTTCAGATTTTACAATTATATGTTTTTCAATTCCGTTCCAGGTTAGATTCTTATTTAAGTTCCCCGTATAAATCCCATCTGCAACAAGCACAGTGTCACCATCTACAGCAACATTAATCCCTTCCTGTATAGTTGGTTGGTCACCTGGTACATTGATTATGGTTGCTGATATTATACTGACGCAGAAAGTAAGAAAAACAACAAATAAAACTTTGAATGAAATGTTCATAGTTTGCCTCCTATGAAATACAGTTCAAGATTCGAAAAATGACAACTCATTGGCAAGCATTATTTTAACTTGATAGGAAAGAGACAAATATTGACAGAAATTCTTGTAAATTAAACATAAACCAAAATGAATAAGATAATATTATATTTTTTAAAAAAATACATATCTTCGCCAAAAAAGGAATGGCTTAGATTTGATTCCATCTTCATGGTGGTTGGCATCATTGTTTCCGTTGCCACGCTCACCGTTGCGCTTTCCATTTTTGAGGGTTATGAAACCGTATTGAAAAAAACTATTCTTGGTGTTAATTCGCATATTTATGTTTTTAATAGTACAAATGGAAACTTGCAGGAAAAAAATGTAACGGAAATATCCGGTTTCTTATCTTCTCATCCCGAAGTGGATAATTCCGCTGCTGTTATTATAACGCAAGCTATGGCTTCCAATGAGGGCAAGGTAAAAGGTGCCATTATTCGAGGTATAGATTGGGAGCAGGATAAACAGCCTACTTCATACAAAAAATTTGTTTTTGAAGGCAACTACAAATTGGAAAAACCGGATGATGCAGTACTGGGTTATCGTATTGCCAATGAACTGGGACTAAACATCGGGGATTCATTTAAACTTGTGAGTTCTATGAACTCCAAAATAACTCCTCTGGGCATGAAACCAAAACAGCAGGAATTCGAGGTGGTGGGATTGTATCGTTCCGGAATGTATGAATATGACAGTAAGTATGTTTTCCTGAATATAGAAACATTGGCGGAATTCAATTCTTTGCAGGATGAATATACTATGCTGGAAATAAAATTGAAACCGGAGCAGATAGAACGGGCAGACTACCTGGCATATCGTTGGGAACAGGAATTCGAACATCGTTACCAGTTCAATTCCTGGATAGATTTTAACGGTAATCTTTTTACATTGCTCAAAGTGGAAAAATGGGTGATATTCCTGATTCTCAGTTTCCTGATCCTGGTTGCATCATTCAATGTGGTGACTTCTGTTTCCACTTCCATCATAGAAAAGCGTAAGGAATTGGGTATCTTAAAAGCCTTTGGTGCAACAAACAAAATATTACAGAAAATCTTTATTGGGAAAACTCTTATAATTGCAGTGATGGCTGTAAGTTTGGGGCAGATACTGGGTGTTCTAATTGCCGAATTCTTAAGCTGGCAGACTTTTTTCATGCTCAAAGGCGATGTATATTTCCTGGATAAGATCAATGTGGAATTCAGTCTTATCAGTTGGGTTATTATTTTCTTTGTATCGTTGTTCATCGTATTTTTCGCTTCAGTTATCCCGCTGAAAAATATAGCAAAATTAGAGATAACAGATATATTGAGAAATTCATAAGTAGGAGTTGTTGAGTGAGTTTATTAAAAGTAGAAAATTTAAGTAAAAGTTATCAGGAAGCAACAGGCAGATTGGAAGTATTAAAAGATGTGAACCTGGAAGTAGAAACTGGAGACATGATAGCTATTACGGGTGAATCGGGTAGCGGAAAAAGCACTTTACTTCATCTTATGGGAATGCTTGATAAGCCGGACAATGGAACGATTTATTATTCAAATAATAAAATAGAAATGAAAGATCGTAATATTAGTGATTTTCGAAATAAAACAATCGGTTTTGTTTTTCAATTCCATTATCTGCTGGAAGATTTCACTGCTGAAGAGAATGTAGCAATGCCCATGTTCCTTGCTTCCAGGAATTTCAAGAAGAGTCTGGAAGAAGCACAGAAGTTGTTAAAAGCACTGGCTATCTATGAGCGTAGAGATCATTATCCAAACCAGTTGAGCGGTGGGGAACAGCAGAGGGTTGCAGTTGCCAGAGCTTTGATAAATTCACCTGAGATCATCTTTGCCGATGAACCTACAGGAAACCTGGATGCAAAACATAGTGATGAATTGATAGACCTTTTAGTTAAGCTGAATAAGACAAAGAACCATACGTTTGTTGTTGTTACCCATAACCTGGAAATTGCCCGGAAAATGAATAAAATTTTTGTACTGGAAAACGGTGTTTTGAGAGAATTGAAATAGCGAGGTCGTTTTTCTGTGAGAAAGAAAAAGTGGCTTTTAATCATCGTTACAGTTGTATTTGTTATTAACATTGCTTTTTTTGTTTTGGTACGATTGGCAAAAGTTGACGAAATCGTGCAGAGCAAATTCTCAGAATACATTTCGCAAACTATGAACGCCAAGGTGAACATTGGTCATTTTTCCTTTAACGATAAACAGTTGAAAGTATCGCAATTATCCATATCTTCACCCGATAATTATGATTTGATGATCGATCAGATATATATCGAGTATAATCTGCCAAAATTATTATTATCCAATTTCAAGAACCTGAGAGCTATTGAACATATAAAAATATATGAACCTGTATTCCATATTAAGATAATTCCTTCGGCTGAAAAAAAAGAGAATAAAAAGATCACCATTCCGGATATTGCAGAATTTTTCCGAGCTCTGGATATTTATAATGGCAGGGTTGAAATTGAGTTTGTTTCAGGATCTGTTGGATTCAAACATAGTTGGAGTGATATTTCTCTTTCCATCGATAATCCGCTAAAATCAAATATTAAATTTTCTGCTGTCGATAGCAATAACTCTAACCTGAGTGCTTCTGCAGTTCTAAACAAAGGAAATGTAGAGAAGGCTTCTTTGGATATAGTTGATTTTTTCCCGGATAGTCTGCAACTTCCATTTGTTAACTCTCTCTCAGGAAAATTAAATGTGAATGCGGAATTAAATGAAAAGCAGTTAAATTATTCTGCAAACCTGAAAGAATTCCGGGTAACTGCTTTCGGAAGAAATGCACGTGCAGACTTAATAACTTTTGCAGGAAACAATAAAAGTGCCAATATCAATTGGCATGAATTTAATGTAGATAATAACAAAATAACCGGTTCTGCTGCCATTATTGATATTTCAAATGAAAATCGCTCGTTATCCGTAGATCTGAATTTGCAAGATGTGCTGCTCTCAAAATATTTAAGTCTGCTTGATGGAAAAGTTTCTGCCGAGATTAAAATAAATGGAAAGCTTGGTTCCCCTCGAGTTCATGGGCAATTCACTTCTTCCAGAATTGCAGCTTTTTCGCAGGAAATTAAGGATATCCAATTTTCTACTGAATTTAAAGAAAAAACTGCAACACTCACTCTCGATCAGGCTTATTGGGAAAATAACCTGATCACCGGTTCGGGTGTTTATGATTTTGATGAAGGCTTGAATTTCGGCTTACACTCAAAGAATTTACAATGGTCATTCAATGATCTGGAAATAAACGGAGATCTTGAATCAGAAATCAATTTCAAAAAGAAACTGACTGCTTTATTGCATTTGAAAAACTTATCTGTACGAAATCCGCAAATCACTTTAGACGATCTTTCTTTGACCGCCATTATGGAAGATAGTGATGTTAACCTGCACCTGGAGCGAAAAGGAGATGTTTCATTAACCTGCAATGGAAATATCAAAGACAAAGATTTGAGTGCCAGTTTACAATTAAAACGCTTTGATCTGAACTCGGTATTAAATAGCACTTCTCTTCCTCTGCTTTCTGGGAACCTCGATTTAGAAGCAAATGAATTCAGTATCGTATTAGCTTCAAATATCAGGGCGTATGATCAGAATTTTAGCAAACTGGACGGTCGTTTAAAATCTAATATTGTTATTGATCTTGCAAACAAGAAAACATTCTTGAACATCAGAACGCATAACGCCAAATACAATTATGAGCCATTTGAGATTAACCTGTTAGCCGAAGGCACATTAGACAGCATTCAAACGAAACAGTTTAGAATAAATAATAAAATAAATATAGATTCCTGGGTAAGAGTTAAACCTTCTCTGGAGTATGGTGTAGAAATTTCTGGCAACAAAATAAAGCTACGTGATTTTGCTAAGTATTTTACAAATTACTATACATACAGCAACATCGGCGGCTATACCAGTTTCGATATTAATTACGATAATAGTGGTGATGGCTATGTTTCCGGCAATTTCAATATCGATAAATTCAGAATGGGACAGATGCAGGAATTCAGTGCGCAATTCCATTTTACAGGTAATAATTCAAGTATCAAAGTTGAAAATAGTGAAGTTACTACTGGCGAATTAAAGATCATCGATCTTGCCAGTGAAATTTACCTTAAACCAAAACTGGTGATTCATGCATCCGGAAGAACAGACCTACTTGATTTGAAACAGATACTTCCTTACAATGACGTTGAAGGGAAAATAAAATGTGGAATAGATTTTTTAAAACAGGAAAATGAAAACACTTTAAGTCTTGATTTTTCTGCTGAAGATTTGAAAGTTAACAGATTCAAAGCAGATTCTATTCATGTATCTATTGTCCAGGAAGATTCTCTTCTTAAAATTAACAGATTTTTTATCAAACGAACTGGAGAAATTGAATTAAATGGTTCAGGTGCAATTGGCTACAACATTATAAATAGTAATACTTACCCGGATACTAATTGTGTTTCGCTACAATTTAATGGAGATTTTTTAAAGCTTCTTTCACACCAGACGCAAATTATCGAGAGTGGTTTTTCCCGAAGTAATTTCGATTTCCGGATCGGTATGAAAGAAAATGGACTATCAATAACTTCGGGTAATATTAAAGTTTCTAAAGGTTCATTATCTATTAAAAACCAGTTGGAAAAACTTGATAAAATAAAAATTGAACTTTCAATTATAGATGATATTCTTCAAATGAAAAAGTTCCAGTTCAGAATGGGTGAAGGAAAGCTATATGTAACGAATGAGATCGGGAATGATGATAGTGATTTTAAACTGGGAAATTTAAACCTGGGTCACTTTCTTTTTAAAACTAATGAAAATGGTATTCTTTTTCATATGCCAGGTTTCATGCCCAGTAATTCTGTTACAAAAACAATTATCACAGGAAGAAATTCAGATGATCTGCTTGTAAGCGGACCTTTTGATGATATCCATATAATTGGTGATCTACATCTTTGTAACGGACAGGTTATCTTTCCGCCTGGAACAGAAAATCTTCTGCAGCTTTTCAATAAAGTAATAGAAGTAAAGATGAAATCCGAACATGCTCCCATGCCTTTCACACTTGATCTGATGCTGCATTTTAACGAAAATATTCGATATGTTACCTTTCCTATAGATGTGAAATTAAGACCTGGTGGGTATCTACATTTGAAATATGAGAACGGACAGTTCATTCTTCCAGAAGCTTTATTCATTGCCGAAGAAGGATCGGTCGATATGTTCGGAACGAACCTTACTCTGGACTATATGCAAGTGCTTTTAAGTCAATTTGGTGAGGGAGCAAATATCACTGGCACTTTCTATAAAAAAACATCCGATGGAACTTTAATTACACTGGAATTGTACAATGATAAAAGCGGGATAAGTTCGCTGGGTACTTTGCGCTTCGATCTGAAAAGTGATAATCCCAACGACCGAACCACCGATATCCTGGCAAAACTGCGATACAATAGAACAATGAATGAAATTTCTCCTGCCCAGAAAAGAACGCTGCTGCAGGATGAAGTGATACAAATTGCCGGGCTGGGATTGGAAAGCGCTGTACTCGATCCCCTGATATCTCCGGTGGAGAACTGGCTAAGGCAAGCATTCCGACTCGATTATTTTCATTTGCAGACAGACCTTATCCAGAATCTTTTCGCCAGTTATTCTTCAGAAAATAAATCGGAATATTATTATACGGAAGAAAGCAACGATGTCATTAGATTAACTTCGGAAGTATTTCTAAACAATCTCTCTGTGAGTATGGGAAAATATGTCACCCGAAAATTATTCGTCGATTATGAAACCCGTTTCGAAAAACCGGAAGAGACGATCACCGATATCAATATGGGTATTTATCATGCCTTTACATTGCGCTATGATCTGCCGTTAAGATTAAGGATTTCTTATAGTTATAATATTCTACCATTTGATGAGATAAATACGCACCAGATAATGCTGCAAAGGTCGTTCAGGTTTTAGAATTTTTATTAATTTTTAAGCTGGAGCTTGGGAAGAAAAATAAAAACCGATTCTATCATTCCTCATACAAGTAGAAATCTATCATTAATATTTATTTAAGAAAACATTTGACAACAGATTTATCTTTTATTCTTTCTAACATTGTATTTCTGAGTTGTTTTTGTATCTAAGTTGTTCATGTTTAACTTAACACAAGATTTTTCAAACTTGTATCAAGTTTGAAGGAGCAAAAATGAATAAAACAATTTACATATTATTGATTGTAATAATTTTCTCATATCTTTCAGCACAAGAATTCCAAATAGACAAAATAGGAGAAATAGCTTATGCACAGGGATTTAGATCACCTGAAGGTATTCAGATAATTGATAATCATCTCTTTTTTCTTAACCTAAATGGATTAGAGATTTATGAGATAAATGGAGATGGTAGTCTAACAAAACTCTCGGTTGTAACTATTCCTGATCCTTCAAGTATGGTTGTGTATGAACAGAATTGTTATATTTCAACCAGGGGATATGCTGTTGAAGGTTATCATGGCAAAGTATACAAAATTGACATAAGTGATGCATCAAATCCTGAGATTATTGATCAAATTGAATATGATAATTATGAAGGATATATTAGGTTAAAGATTTTAGATAACAATTTAATAGTAGAAACGAGTAGTTATTGGAATATTTTCTACAAATCTTATAGCCTTCCCGAAATGCTATATCTGGGTCAGGCAGTTGAAGATACTTGGCACAATAAAGTAAATGATAGCCTGTTAGTATGCCAGGATGGATACACATTGTACACTAAGCATTATATTCCACATGGCAACTTTGAGTTAATTGGTACAACAGATGTTTCTGCATACAATGATGATGGTTCTTATTATGATCAATTCAAAGTGATAAATGATACATTATTAGCAGCAATAAACAGCAAGAATATTACATTCTGGGATATCAGTGATGTTACTAATTGGCAGTATATTTCCCGTTATACTTTACCTGCTAATATATTTATGAATGGAATGAGTGGAACTCGACAATATTTGATTGAAGATGTTAATGTAGTACTATTTACTTCAGATTATATAAGATTAATCAATATATCAAATATCTTGAATCCAACACTTGTTGATTTATTAGAGAATAATATTCTTTTTGCGAGCTTTGGACTGACTTGCGATTATTATTATAACAGCATGTATGTTGGCACTGTAAATGATGGTATTCAGCATTATTTGATTGAAAATAATACTATTGAGTATATTGACAGCTATTATGATAACTTAAGATTTTTATCAGGTCTTATGTATCAAAATAAAATTATTGTTGGAAATATTCTCGAAGGTTATCAACTTTTTGATATTGAGGATCCTTTTGATCCAATTGATCAGGGAGATTGGTTCAATGATAAATATTTTATTCATAGGGTACACAAAACAGGTGGTTGGATGATTTTATTGGATTATGAAGAATTTACTTTAGAGGTTTATGATATAACTGATCTTGAAAACCCGGAACTAATAAATACTCTTTCGCTTGATAATTATGGATTTATTTATACTTATTGGTCCATTGATGAAAATGACCCATTTTCTTTTTATCTGTGGAACCATCAGACAAACAAGTTTTGGAAATTTGATATCTCAGAACAGGGTGAACCTGTAGAGCTTTTTGAGTTTGATCTACCCTCAACTCCAATATGGCAGGTAGTAATAAATTCCACTGCTTACATCACTGTTGGAGAATACCCTTATGATCTGATGGTTCTATCTGGCTTAGAAGATAATGACCCTTACCTAGCAAGCACGATTAATGACTTCTCACTTTATAGTTATCTGTCTATTCAAGACGATAAACTTATTATGTTTAATGAAGGGATATTAGCTCAGATTTACAATTTAGATAATCCATTACAACCTGAACTGTATTTTACACCTGAACTTGGATCAAGAATTTTTATTCGAGGTAATTTGATATTTGTACGATATGAGCATATCATTTTTGTCTATGAAAACAATCCCAATACCTCAGAACCTATAGCCATTTTCAATGGTTTGAACCATATTTACAATGTTGAATTAATGGAATACGCAGGAACTAATTATCTTATTACTATAGAAATGGGTAACATCGGGTTATTTGAATATACTTATGTTCCAAGCTCTACAGAAGATGAACTTCCTAAACCAGGGATAACTCTTTCAAACTATCCTAATCCCTTTAATCCTGAAACAAATATAGTATTCAATCTTCCTGAAGAAGGAAATGTAAAACTGGAAATCTACAACATCAAAGGGCAGAAGGTAAAAACCCTGATGGATTGCTATATGAGTCCCGGTCGCAGCGAAATGATCTGGAATGGCAGAGATGATAATGGGAAACCGGTAGGTTCTGGTGTTTATTTCTATCAGCTTGTTACTGAGAAGAAAACTATTACCCAAAAAATGATATTGATAAAGTAATATATTATCGTTACGAAAGAGGACTTTCGTAACGAGCGTATGAAACTGAAACTTGAGTTAAGTTGAAAAATGTTAAGTCACAACTTAATATAATATCTTTTAGACTTGTGTCAAGTTTCGCAAAGTTCAAACTATTGAACTTACTCCATCCACACCGGGTTTGTTAAAACAAATCCACCTTTAGAAGTGCTCATACTCATTCGTATATAACCCTTGTCAGGTAATTCGATTTTCAAACTGTTTTGCGGATTTGAAATTTTAATTTCTTTCTTTAAAGTTGTATCTCCAACATAAAGATTCAACGTTCTTATCTCACCAAATTCGTGGGCAGTGCGTGTTTCATATTCCAATACAGCGCTCTTCTCATTAATATTTGAACCGATCTGATAATATTTTCTTTTTACCTTTAACTGGAAACTCAAAAACGGACCGTTACTTACAATTAATTCTCCGTTTTTAATTCCTTGTATGGGATCATTATTTCTGTATTTGAATGCTGTGAAAAACTTGCCGAAAACCTGATCATGAGAAGTAAATAATTTCCAGAATGGATTTTTGATCTGACGCATCACATTAAAGTTGCCATGAGCATCGTTTCCTGCCAGGATATAAAACCGGTTACCCTGCAAAAGTAATGATCTCCAATGGCTAATTGCTTTCAAAACATCTGGAAAATGGGAAGTATTGATTAATTGCAGGAACCTAATCCCGCTGTTTTGAAAATCATTTAAAGACCAGTTCCCACGACGTAAAGTAAGTTTTTGTAGCAGGGGGATATCATCATTCGGATGAGCAGCAATAAACAAATTTCCATTGCTTTGTAATTCTTCAATTTCTTTCAGGTGTCTTTGCGGTTTATTCCTGAACCATTTTTCTGCGCTATCCCCGGAACCTTCGATGAAATGGGGATGATCGATTGCTAATAGATGAACATTCTTGCCTTGGGAATTCCCTATAGAAACCTCTTCACCGGGAAGGACCCTGAAATTCTTCTCATCATTATTATGCGCATCATCAAGCATTTTTTTCCATTTAGGGATGTCGGGATCATTAATCGTGTAAGAATCTTCAGTATCATCCAAATCATAAGAATGATCGGTTACAAAAAGCCAGGACAGTCCAATTGTTTTTGCCATTTTCACAGTGGCGGGGATGTCTGCACCAAATTCCACTTGGTCGGAAGTATATATGCTGTGATAATGCGGTTCTCCAGCATGCCATCCTTCTGGAATAGGCAATTTGCTTTCGGTAAGGTAACATTCGAACGGGATCTTCTTTAAACCGGGATAGTTATCATTAATAACTGTTTTTCCCTTTCCGTTGATACGGTAATGAATTGTTACATTGATCTTCAATAGTTCGTCGGCTTTGACCTGTGAGATATCTATTTCCAGGATTTTGGAAAAATATTTTTGCGAGAGTTTTTCATTAATATCAAATTCCTGAGAAAAAAGACTGCCATTGGCAGATATATCAACAGAAATCGATGTGAGTTCTACGGGGAACAGGTGGCTGTCTTTAACTATTATCAGAACTGGTAATTTTGAAGATATAGATCTTATGCAGCGAATAGGCAGGTCAGCAATTATCTCCGGTTCTTTCCTGAAATACCTGGGATAAAGAAATCTGTAATGGTAGTGTATCTCTGCATAAGAAAAAAAGAGAGGGATAAAAACCGGATGCCAACATGGATTATTTGTTAAAAACATAATAAAAAACCTTCAATCCGTTTTTCAGCGGACTGAAGGTCCTTTTCTATTATCATAATATTCAAACAAGCATATTACGGCAGCCAGTTGGGGTCCAATACGCTTTTTGATATCTTATCTTCGCCCACACCCCAGGGACCGGATGGAAGATAATAATATAACTTTACTCCTACTTTACCGAAGTTCTTATTGCTGGATGCCACCACCGTACTATCTGTCACTGAATAATCAAAATAGAAAAAATCTTCGGTTTTCTGCAGATCTTCGGTTATGTTCAAAAGATCCTCTCCGGAGTAGGTTCCATCTTCATTGAATTTTACTACCGAATGTTCAAAAATATAATATCCGTTTGCAGGATCATTTTTGAAATCTACATCTGCACGGGCAATGACCTGGATATTATAAATAGCTTCTTTCATTTTTTTCTGATTCACTCTATCAGTTCTTAATGGAATGATTAAAGTAAAGATTATACCTACTAACATTATAACCATTAAAAGCTCTATTAACGAGAACTTACCTTTTTTTTCAACTATGGTGTTTTCTGTCATTTTTCCTCCAAAATTCTTCTGGCAAAGAATCTGAATACAAGGGCTTTGTCAAATTCTTTTTATATATCCTTCTCAGATTGAAAAAACTTTACAATATACAGTCCACTTTTTTATTTACTCGTGGAAATATACTTTTATTAGTATATGCCCAATTGATAACAAAGGGAAATAGAATATGAAAAAATTGTTATTCATATATTTTATTGTAAATGTTTCCATTGTACTTTTAGCGACAAAGATAGACCTTAACACTGCTACTTTGAAGGAACTTACAACATTGCCCATTTCATCTGAACAAGCAGAAGATATTATTGATCATCGGGATTACATAAGCTTCTTCAAGAGTATATATGAACTGAGAGAAGTAGAATCGATAGATCAGGTTACTTTGAACAAGATCAAACCGTTGGTCACAGTATCACATTACGATGATCAGGATGAAACTGCCCAGCGCAGGGAAGAAATTTATTACCTTATTGAAAGGCTGGGTAGTAATGAAGGTTTGCAGGAAGGCATGTCTGACGTCTGGGAAGATTACCTGATGACCCCACGCAATATCAATAAACTTAATTTTTCCGATATAATGAATCTGCCCAATGCATCTCCTATAGATGTAGCAGCTATTTTGAACAGGGTCAGCTTTGGCGACTCAATATCAAGTTATCGCGACTTGCGGAAATCTCCCGGAATTTCTTATTATGGAGCCAGGAACATCAGGCACTATGTTTACTATGAAGATAAACCGCTTACGCAGGATCTATTCATAGATTATCAGATAAAATATAATGATGATCCCTATCCTGATGACGTAATGGATATGTACAGGGAATCAATGATCAGATACGATTCACCAAATTCTGATGACCCTAAAACACCTGGTATCAAAAGACAGTCTTACTGGGGTTTTTTCAATATGCAGAATGATAGAGCTGCAGTTACCAATAAATTAAGGATACGATATCAGAACGAATGGAAAGCTGGATTTTTGTATGACTCACCTAAAGGTAGTAGCGGCATTGTTAATAATTCCACCGAAGATCTATTCAAAGACAGCAAATTCTATGTGGGTTATGAAAAAGAGCTGGATTTTTATGGTAAGAACTTTGTTAAATTATATGCAGGAAATTACCGGGCTACTTTTGGGGAAGGGCTGGTAATGGAAAATACAGATTATTACAGTCCCCGAAAAACAGGCTTTGGATTTAATAAGAGAATCACAGGTATTATAGGTGATGTTTCCCGCACCCAGGAATATGCCCTGCGTGGCTTTGCTGTGGATTGGAAACGTAAGAATTTGAATGCTGTTCTCTTTCTATCACAAGATCAAAAAGATGCTGTGATCTATGATAGCAATGGTAATGGTATCTTTGACGATGACGATTATATTCTTTCCTACATTTCCATGACAAACCGTTTTTCAGATGATGAACTGGAAACCGCAGAAGACTCCCTTAACGCTTATCCCGATAATGTCAATATTATAAGGATAGCACCTCGTAGAGATTGCCTGCAGGAAAATATTATCGGAGGTCACCTGGAATTCTCTCCCTGGATCGGTACACATCTGGGTGTTACAGGCTACGAAGCCACGTATGATCGTGATTTTGTTGTTCCCGATACATTAAAATCCCTGTTAGTTCCCGATGATGACTATACCCCGGATAAGTGGAAGATAACAGATGCCGAAATTTCTTCCATGTATTCTACCATTTCCCCTGAAATTGGAAATAGAAACTATCGGCGGGTTGTTGGTTTCGATTGGCGCACTGTATTAAATAACACTTCATTTCAGGGAGAATATGCGGAACTGGAAGTAGATGGCAGTCTTGGAAAGATCGGAGATGATCCCAAAGCACTTATTCTTAGCGCTTATTCACAGTTTGATAATCTCTACCTGCTTTCCATTTATCGTGACTATGATCTGGAATTTGATAATCCTTATCACCGCAGTTTCTCTGAAAGTCAAAGATTCGATGATACGGTTTATGAAAAACTTACATACGCCCTGAATAATACTCTTCTTAACGACATGTATCTAAATTCTGTACAGCCTTCTGCAGAAAAAGGTATCTACTTTGAAACGCGCTACCAATTTAATACAATGCTCACGATCACAAGAGCTTATCTCGATCTTTGGGAAAGGAAATCCGATGCCAGGCGGGGAGTACGCTTTGAAGCAAAATTAGAATTTAAGCCCATTCACCAATTTCGCATCCGCCTGCGTCATAAGCATCAGGTAAAACGTTATGATAATGAGCAGGATAGAAATAAATCGCAGGCAGATGAATCTGAGATCAAATTATTATTTTACCTTTCAAATTTCAATAAGATCCAACTGGGTTATGTTTATACCCGTGTTCTTCAACCACCGTATCTTTCTATCCTTTCAGATCCTGCCCTGGCCAGTGGACCCGATATGGCACAAGCCAGCACTCTCACCAATGGTGACATGATCTATGTGGATTACACACACAATTTTAACCAGAATCTAAAAGTTGTTGGAGCTTTCTCGTTCTGGTATGCAGAAGGTGCATCTTTCTGGGATTTTGAAGACGTAGAACTCGACTTCGATCAAAGCGATAGAGGATTTAAATACTGGTTCAACATACACAGCAGGATAGCAAACAACCTGTTCCTTTCCTTTAAATATAAATATAAACAATTCCTGACAAGAGAACTGGAATATAGAAAATTCAATGAAATTCCCGAAGAAGGGGAATATTATTTCCAAAGAGTAGAAAGAAAAGAAAATATAATAAGATTACAATTGGACTGGAAGTTTTAATTGGAGGATAAATGAAGAAAATTTTAACAATGCTGATAATGATAATCTTAACAGGAAGTTTGTTTTCCTACTCTCTTTTAGAGAGAAAAACAGGAAATTATACAGGTAGTCTCGATCCGCGTTCGATAGCGATGGGATCTGCTTCTGTAGCTGGAGGAAACAGATTGCTGGATACGATAATTAATCCCGGTAACTTGCCTTTGATGCCAAATAAACTGGGCGTTCAGTTTTACGGTGGAATAATAACCAACTTTGATGATAGATCGCTACCCATGTACAATTCATTCGATGCCTATTGCGGTGATGCAACCTACGTAAGCAATGTACATCCTTTCGAACAATTGGCAGGTGGAGTGTATTATAAACATAAACTCTCCAACTTTGATATTGCAACGTCTTTTATCTTTCACCCTTACATAGATTTTACATCTGATTATTTGGAAGAAGTAAGAAATAATGCAAATTCCGATGAGAATTCTTATCCACCAATTATTGCAAAGAACTATATTGAAGGCGAGGGAAGCATCGATGCTTTCAGTTTTCTCACAGCAGTAAAATATAAGGAAATTGCAACTTTCGGGATCAGGTTTTCTAAACTGATGGGAGATGCAAATCTTAATAGAAGAATTATTTGGTCGGATCATTCATTTGAAAAACTGGACACATTATTAACAAATACAACAAATACTTTAAAAAGGGACTTCGAAGCTTTCCAGGTGCAGGTGGGAACGGTAATTAATATTGATCCTCGTTTAAGTATTGGATTATCTATCACTCCCAAAGTAGATTTTGATGTTACCGGTACAAAAGACAGTGTGAATGTGGAAGATGCAGTGTATACTTATTTCACTTCTTTGGATTCTTTACAGAATATTATTATTACGGATTCTCTTACTTATGCCGAATACTCCGCGCCACTAAAATTCAGAGCTGGCTTGAACTATAAACCACGCAATATCATGCGCACTAATTTTAATCTTGATATTGAATTTGTTCAATGGTCAGAAATAAACAAACTATATGATGATGCATACAATTTTTACATTGGTGTAGAACACTGTTTAAAGAATAAAATCCCCATCCGTATAGGTTTTAATTTTCAGACAAATTACTGCCTGAATGAACATTCGGGACTGGTTTTTGCAGACAAAGTAACGATGCCGGCTTTTACAGCAGGCACAGGCTTCACATTCCTGGAAAATTTCATCTTCGATATAGCGGTGGAATATGCAAACAGGCAATATGAAACACTCGATCTTTTCATGGATAGTTTTTATGACTATGATGAACTCTGGGAATATCCTCAACATCTGAATTTACAGGATAGAGGTTGGGAAAATCCTGATACAGTTAAAGAAACATTTTTCAATATTCAAACTTCCATTAGTTTTAAATGGTAGGTAAATAATGAAATTTAGATTAATTCTGATAATTCTGCTATTTGGAATAACTTTCATTT
>CBDUTJ010000041.1:0-23751 GCA_965370415.1 uncultured bacterium
AGATCAAACTTGACAGTAATTCTAAAATATTAAATTTGAAATTTGAATAGAGTGTAGCTTAATGGTGCAGAAGTAAGAGGGAATCCCGTTAAATTCGGGAGCGGTCTCCGCCACTGTAAGCAGCGTTATTCGGCTTTTGGGTCACTTATCAGGTATAAACTGGTTGGGAAGGTTCAAAAAACGATGCCGGCTGCAAGCCAGGAAACCTGCCATTTAAGTTTTTGTTTTAAGGTATTCGGATGAAATTACTTTGAAATAAAAGTTTAAATATCCTTTTATTTTTACGGCATTAAGCTGCTATAAGAATAAAAGGATTTTTTTATGCCTGTAAAAAGAAGTATTGCTTTCCTGCTAATATTCATGGCATTTTTTGCCTGTCAGAAAAAAGATTTTAACAACTCACAAAAACGTTATATTATCACATCACCCGAAGTAGCTGAAATCGTTTGTATGCTGGATGGCTCACAAAATATAGTGGGTATAACCAGCGAATGTAATTATCCTACAGAGCTAAAAAACATAGAGAATATCGGTAATTTTGGCAAAGTAGATTTTGAAAGAATAATAGAACTTGAACCTACCATTGTTTTTACTTCCGGGTTAGAGCAGGACGCATTGGCATCCGAACTAAGTAAACTTGATATCACAGTAGAGAAGATATATCCACATTCTATTCAGGAAATGATCGAGTCTATTCGAACGATAGGCGAGAGGATAGATCAAAAAAAGCGAGCTGAGTTTATTGCAGACAGCCTGCAAACCAGCATCCGGCAATTAACCGATTCAATCGATTCAAATGTTTCTCCCAAAGTTTATATTGAAATCTATGGTGATCCTGTGATGAGCGTGAGTGATAGATCTTTTGTGGGGGAATTAGTTGAAATAGCAGGTGGTGACAATATTTTTTCTCAGCTCCCGCGTGATTACAGCCGTGTCGATCCGGAAAAAATAATAGAAGCTGATCCTGATATCATCATTCTAACATATCCCGGAGTTACAAGTGAGCAGATCAAGAATCGCAAGGGCTGGGACGTTATTTCTGCCTGCCGGAATAACAGGATATACACCAGCCAAGAGATCAATCCCGATTTGATTCTGCGTGCATCTCCCAGAGTTGTAAAAGGACTTAAAATTCTACAGAGGGTGTTCAATGAGACGGATTAACAGGTTTCTGATTCTATTTTTTTTACTTTTGATTTTTCTATTGGTTATTTATTTGAAGCTGGGAAATCCTTCTACGAACATAATCTATTCCGTGCGTTTACCGCGCTTAATGCTGGCATTTCTCACCGGGTTTGTTCTGGCAGGAGTGGGGCATTCTTTCCAGGTAATGCTGAATAATCCCCTTGCTGAGCCATATATTCTGGGAATATCTTCGGGAGCAGCTTTTGGCAGTATTCTAGCTGTGATACTTGGGATGCATGTTTTAATGCCGGTCTTTGGATTCATCGGAGCTTTTCTCACCATGTTCCTTGTCTGGTTCCTGGCACATATCGGGGGATTTTTCAATAAAACAAAACTGCTGTTATCCGGTATAATTGTAGGTATGTTCTTTTCGGCTCTCATTTCGCTGCTTATGTACTTGAACCAACAGGAAATCGGTAATATAATCAACGTACTGATGGGGAATTTGGGCAGAATTTTCAGTCGAGATGAATGGATATTTTTTCTGGTTATCTTTACCATTTCAATGCTGTTAATGGCTTATCTTTTTCTGCTCTCCGGTAAACTAACAATTCTTACTACAGGAGATCTGGTAGCTACCAGTTTGGGAATTGATGTTAAAAAATTGCGTAGGAAGATATTCATAATAAGTTCACTGCTTACCGGCATCACTGTTGCTTACGCAGGAATCATCGGTTTTATTGGTTTAGTGGTTCCTCATATAATCCGCATGATAACAGGTGGTAACAAACGTTTTGTAATTATATTTTCTGCGTTTGCTGGAGCTTTCCTGCTTATTCTATGTGATCTGGCAGCAAAACATATTGCCAGCATCGAAGTACCGGTAGGTGTTATCACGGCCTTTATCGGTTGTCCGTTCTTTTTATTTATTATGGCCAGAAGCAAATAAGCTATTCAACAGCGTTCCCAGGAAACACTTGAGAACGAGTTATAAAGTGTTCTTTAGATTTGCATAGAGTGGGATGAGAAAAAAAATGTTCCCAAAGAGGGCTTTGGGAACGAGCTATAAAGTGTTCTTTAGATTTGCATAGAGTGGGATGAGAAAAAAAAATGTTCCCAAAGAGAACTTTGGGAACAAATTAGTTAATTGGTGAAGCTATATCGTAATTTTTACTTCTTTGATCTCTTTATAATGCTCCAGGTGTTCTTTGATCTCTTCGACTACATTATCACGATGCTCATCAAATTTCGGGATTTCCAGGTCTATGATAGCAACTCCATTCTCAAAACCGGCGTATTTTACCATTTTCAATGTAACGATATCTTCACCAACTTGCGGATAGATGACTTTCTTTAATTCTTCTACAATAGTTTCTTTATTGAATTTATCTGCTTTAGCCAGGTTATGTTTGACTTCATAATCTTTGATAGCTTTATGAAGTGTATCTACTGCCAATACAGAACAATGCATCTTAATAGGTGGAAGACCATCGAGTGCATCTGCTGCTTCTTTCCAACCTATTTTCTTAGCTTCTTTCAGCGTTTTTCCCATTGCTATATCTGTTATAATAGAACCTGTGGCAATATTGGAAGCACAGCCATATGACTGGAACTTAATATCTTCTATCACTTGTGTTTTAGCATTAATCATTAAATAGATCGAAATCTGGTCACCGCAGGCGGGACTGCCTTCAGTAGCACTTGCATCAGGATTCTCGATCTTTCCAACATTGTGTGGTTTCATGAAATGATCTAATACTTTTTGTGAATATTGCATTTCTACTCCTTGTTATACAATGGACTTCTGGAGCGCAATTCTTTCACGATCTCAGCAAGTTTTTCCACTGCATAATCTATTTCTTCTTTTGTATTATATCTACTCAAAGTGAACTTCATGGAGCTATGAGACTGTTCATGGTTTCTTCCCATTGCCATCAGGATATAATTGGCTTTAAGTCCTTGAGAAGCACAGGCACTTCCGGTGGCTACTGAAATACCAGCCATATCCATCATCAGCATAATAGCTTCACCCTCGATATAATCGAATGATACATTAATGTTATGGGGTGCTCTGCTTTTACCACGAGGACCGTTAAGTAATGTGTAGGGAATTGTTTTTTCTATTTTTTGCAGCAGATAGTTGGAAAGCTCTCTCAAGTGATTAACATTTTGGTCGAAATCTCTGAAAGTCAATTCTACAGCTTTGGCAAAACCAGCTATATTTGCCATACTGACCGCACCGGTCTGGTGATTATCTAACCTGCTAATTCCATGGATCACAGATCCCAGGATCACACCTTTTCTTTGATATAAAGCACCCACACCCTGAGGACCGTGAATTTTATGAGCACTGATGCTCATCAGATCTATGCCAAGTTCATTTACATTGATGGGAAGTTTGCCGTATGCCTGCCCGGCATCCACATGCATTACTATCTTATGATCGGCTGTATCCAGTATTTTCCTGATCTTTTTGATGGGTTGGATCGAGCCAACAGTATGATTTACAAAGGTTGTCATGAACATTATTGTATCGGAGCGAATAGCATTTTCCAATTGTACCAGGTTGATAAAACCGTCTTCATCAGTTTCAAGGTAGGTAACATCGAAACCACTTTTTTCAAAGAAAGCTGCATTGGTGAGAAGATCGGGATAGTCGATCACAGAAACAATGATATGGGTGCCATTTTTGGCGTTCTCAGAAAGAAATCCTTTAATAGCAATATTATTTGCTGTTGTACCGCTGCTGGTGAAGTGCATTTCTGATGTATTTGCGCCAATTGAATCAGCGATTATTTTTTTAAAACCTTCCAGTTCCTCAGCTGCTGTACTTCCTCCCAAAACGAAATTAGCTGGGAAGATAAATTTATCTCCGAAGTATGGCATCATTGCTTCGATCACCTCCGGAGCCGGTTGACTTGTTTTACAGTTATCGAAATAATATTTCTTCACAGTTTCTCCTATAATTTAGCTATTATCTGATCGAGTTTGATGGAGTCGAAATACTCCTCCAGGTGATTTTTTATCTCATCCCAGAGTTCGTAAAAACCACAGGGAAAACCGATGCAATGTTGCATTTTCTCAGGATCACCCTCGCAGAATGATTTCATATAACTTTCATCTACTGCTTCCATGATATCTTTCAATGAGATTTCATTTATATCACTTCCAAGGGAATAACCACCTTGCGCACCGTGAGTACTTATCACAAGTCCGTTCTGTTTCAATTTGCGGAAAAGCTGCTCAACATATTTACGTGGAAGCTTCTGTTTAGAGCAGATTTCTGTGATAGAAATTGGCTTCTCAGAAGAGCTTAAAGCCAACTCTGAAAGTGCTCTTACAGCGTATTCGGTTTTCGTTGAAATCTGCATTTCTTATCTCCCTGGGAGATAACATATAAAAATAGTATGAATTGACAAATCTTTTTTTTAAGAAAAAGGAAAATATGATAAAAATCAATAAATTAAGCTTGGCTTATCAGGATAAAAAAGTGATAGAAAATCTTTCAATAGATTTTCGGAAAGGAGAATTCTGTGCCCTTCTGGGACCAAATGGTGCCGGTAAATCCACATTGCTGAAAGCTATAATCGGTTATATGGAACCATTTGCTGGAGACGTAGAGATCAATGGAACTACAATAAAGAAATGGCACCGTCAGGAACTGGCAAGGCAGATCGCTATTATTCCGCAGGATTTCCAGTTGCAGTTCGATTACACAATAGAAGAACTCGTTCTGATGGGAAGATTTCCCTATCTAGGCTACTGGCAGAATTACACAAAACAAGATAGAGAAGTAGTAGCAAATATCTTACATCAGCTCGACCTTACAGGCCTGAAAAATGAGCAGTATTCCCAACTTAGCGGAGGAGAGCGACGGCGTGTTTCTATTGCCAGGGCACTGGCTCAGGAAACAGAAATCCTACTGATGGACGAAGCTTTTGCTAATCTGGATATAAATCATCAATTAGAAATTATGCAGCTTCTCTCCAGAATAAATAGTGAGCAGAACAAGCTGATAATTCTGGTGTCTCATAACATCAATCTGGCTTCGGAATACTGTCATAGGATAGTGATGCTGAAACACGGACAGGTAATTGCAGATGGTTCTCCTGCTGATGTGATCAATAAAAAGACCATTCATGATCTGTATGAAGTGGAATTAACCATTATCAATAATCCGGTTTCCGGACAACCAAATTTAATATATCCGGGGAAAGATGCGCAGTAAAATAATTATATTATTTATTCTCATTTCCGCTGCTCTTCTTGGATTGGAAATATCGGGGATTGTTTTAAATGAAAAGGGAAAACCAATTGATAATGTTATAGTTTCTACTGATACGAAAGCAGTGATAACAGGGAAAAACGGCAGGTTCATTTTAAAAGATATTTCAGTTGATAACAAAGTAACTCTTCATAAAATAGGTTATGCAGATATTATTCTATTTGCAGATAAAATTCCTTCAAAACTCATTTTGAAAACTACACCAATACAAATTCCGGGAGTGCAGGTTACAAAGGCAAGATCAAATGAAGTACTTCTGAGAACTCCTGATAAAATTGTGATCCAGGTAGATTCCCAAAGTAATTACAAAAATGCTGCCGACATTTTACGTAACAGAGCAGATCTGTTGATCTCGGGAACGAATCTGCATGGTGAGACGCAAAACGTTTCTGTACCTGGTTATAAGGCACGTCATACTCTTATTATGCTGGATGGCATTCCATTAAATAAAAGCGGAACTGCTTTCGATATTTCCACCATTCCTGCTGAGATCATCGAAAGTATCGAGATCATAAAAGGAAGTGCTTCTTCACAGGGTGGTGCAGGTTCTATGGGTGGTATCATCAATATAAATACAAAACGGTCGGAAGGAAAACTCTCCGCATCAGTAAATCATGGTTTCGGTTCTTTCGGATTGGATAAAACTTCCCTAACACTTTCGGGAGCAAATTCCAAATTCCAGGTATATGCTTTTCTATCTAAAAGCTTTTCCCGCAATGATTTTAAATACGAACCTTACGATTACTGGCCAAATCCAGATTCCCTGCGAACTCGTGAATATAACGATAAAAAAATCTATGATGCAAATCTGAATATTGGCTATTCCAATTCATTCTGTGGAATAAATTACAAACTACTCTACCAGGATTTCTTTAAAAAACTTCCCGGGCTTACAAATCATCTCGATTGGTTCAAGAACAGCAGGCTAACAGGAAAGACACATTATCATTTTCTCACTCTTTCAAAAGGATTTAAAGAATACTTCATAAAGGCAGATATGTTCTATTCCGATGAAATAACAACTTATGATAATACGCGCATCGATTCAATGTATCACAATAATCTTTTCCTGTATGTGTTAGGTAAAAATCATCAGCAGGATCGGGGAGTTAAGTGCAAATTAAAATATGAGGATGATACATTCTACTTTGACTGGGGTGGAGACTACCGTTATGAAAAATACAAATATGAAGAAATTACAAACGAAGAAAATTCAATTCCACAAGTTTTTCGTGAGAATTTTGCTGCTTTTGGGAATACAAAACTCGAGCAGAACTTGTTTCCATATCGCATTGGTTTGATAGCATCTGCTCGTTGGGATCATACAACCGATTTCAAGGATTTCACCAGTTGGCGTATCTCTCCAGAATTTGCCTACGAAAATATTTTAACAATAACATGTGGTGGGAATGTATCAAATGGTTTTACTCTTCCTTCTTTTTATAGTATATATTGGAAAGGAGATACTCAGGTAGCAGGAAATCCTGACTTGAAGCCGGAAGAATCCCTGAATTGGCAGTTATTCTCCCATTTTGATTTCTATGATAATTTCTTAAAAATATCTTACCGGCACGATGATATTGACAATATGATCTATTGGGATAGGGATCATAATGGTAAGTGGAAACCACATAATCTTTCAGGTGCAGAAGTAAATAATTATGAAATGGAACTGGTGCTAAGACCGTTCAAATTCATAGAATTGAATGGAATTTATAATCGTACTAAAGCAATAGACCGCACTTATAATGCCGATGGCTCTCAAACTGCATTCTTCGGAAAGAAAATAATGTACATTCCCGATTATACATTTAATCTGATTATGCAGATGAAATATAAACAATTATCTGGAAAGGTTTCTTATATGCATACAGGTGAACAATGGACAACCCGCGATCAATTAATGGAAGAAAAACAACTTCCTGCATATGAGCTGGTTGATGCAGGATTGCAGTATATAAGTTATTGGAATAAATTTGAAATATTTTCGGGAATAGCAATGAACAATTTATTCAACGAGTTATACGAAATCTATAAATACATTCCTCAACCGGGATTTAACTGGGAAATGAACTTGGGAGTGAAATATGAAATGTAGATTACTGATCTCAAAATTCCGTTTGATCCCCCTTTGTAAGGGGGAATTAAAGAGGGTTTAGCAGGCAGAAAGATATGAAAAAAAAGTATAGGAAGGTAAAAGAAATGAAAAGAAGTGCGTTTTTATTATTTGTGTTAGTCTCATTAAATTTATGGGGGACGCTAGGTTTTGTTGTAAATTCAGGAAGTGAGACTTTATCTAAAATTGATTTTGAAACAGGTGAAGTTAACAATACCTTTTGCGCATTGGGTTTAATGCCGAACAGGATAGCTTTAACAGAAGATTTTGCCTATGTAGTAAATTCAGGAGACAATAGCTTACAGAAGATTAACCTGGATTCAGGACAAACTTTAACACATATATATATTGAAAACTCTTCAAATCCATATGATATTATTATAGATGGGAATTATGCATTTGTGAGTGGTGCACTTACAAATAAAGTTTATAAAATTAATCTGGATACTGAAATTGTGGAAAACTCAATTGAAGTTGGTGGAAATCCAGCAGGAATGGCTATACTCAATAATATGCTTTATGTTGGTAACAGCGATTATGCAACAGGATATATAAATTGTTCCGTTTCTGTGATAAATCTGGGATCATTTACTATAGAAGCAACCGTTCCCACGGAGATAAATCCGCAATTCGTAGCAGCTATTAATGGAAATATACATATAAGTTGCGGTGGAAACTGGAGCACTATTTTTGGAAAGATATGCATTCTTGATCCGGCAACAAACACCATCATAGATGTACTGGATATAGGCGGTATTACCAGCAATTTTACAATTACGCCCGGGAATATTGTTTATGTAGCAGATGGCAACAGCACTGCTCTCTACGCCTATGATGCTATAAATCTGGAGATTATTTATGATAGTACGAATCCCTTTACTCCCGGTGGTACAATGGTAGCTGCAAACGGTGAATTCCTGGCTGTTCTGGGTGGGGAATGGGGACAGAACTTTACCGTAAAAACATACGACTTTGAGGAAAATCTGTTAAATGAATACACCGTGGGTTTATATGCAACGGATATTAAAATCTATGATACTGGAACAGGTGCAAATAATAATGTGCTCCCTAAAACTGCTGAATTGTATCAGAATTATCCAAATCCATTTAATCCTACAACTACCATTGAATTTAACTTAGCGGAAGAAACTATAGTTTCTCTTAATATTCATAATCTCAAAGGTCAAAAAGTACGAACTCTAATTGATGAACAGAAACCAGCGGGTAAACATACAACTGTGTGGAATGGAGAAAACAACAGCGGTAAACCGGTTTCCAGTGGAGTATATTTCTATAAACTTAATACGAGAGATTTTCAACAGATAAAGAAAATGGTGCTATTAAAATAAAATATATTTGAAACTTCTTGACAAAAATAACAACAATTACATATTTGTACTCGTTACAATTTAGGAATTGTAACAAGGGTGGAACGATGAAAAGTATTATCGAGATTCTAAAAGAGCATGATATTGCTCCTTCCATGCAGCGGGTAAAGATATTGGAATATCTGCAGAATTATAAAACACATCCCACAGCAGATATGATCTATCAAGCACTGGTGGATGAAATGCCTACACTTTCGAAAACTACAGTTTATAATACTTTGAGAACCCTTACGGAAAAAGGTATCTTGATGGCTCTCTCGCTGTTTGAGAACGAGGAGCGATATGAATATAACACTGACCCGCACATTCATTTCAAATGTATTAAATGCGGAAAAATCTACGATATTTCAGAATCTTTTGAATGTTTGAAAAATAGGGAAATAGAGGGTCACAAAGTTGTCGAGCATCATGTTAATTTGAAAGGTATTTGTAAGAGTTGCCTGGAGAATGCAAAGGACTAAGAAAATGCCAGAACTTCCCGAAGTGCAAATAATAGTTAATGGACTGAACCAGAAAGTTCTAGGTAAGGAGATCAAAGAGATTATTGAACTCCGACCGGGAACAGTGATCTGGCAAAATCCTGTTACAAGTTTGGGAAACATTAATTCCATTTCGAGAAGAGGAAAATGCATTCTAATTCAAACTTCCAATGATTACAAACTTGTAATCCATCTGCGAATGACGGGAAAATTGATATTCGAGACAGATCTGGCAAAGACATCGGATCACGCACGAGCTGAACTGATTTTAAATGATAATACAAAATTGATATTTGATGATGTTAGGACTTTTGGGAAAATTCAAATACTCAAAAAAAATGAAGAAATCGAAGCATTCCAAAAGCTGGGTTTAGAACCATTATCAGATGAATTTGATGCCGGGTATTTGAAAAACAAACTAAAAAACAGAAAAGCTCCCATCAAAAATATTCTGCTTGACCAACGGGTTATTGCTGGATTAGGCAACATCTATGTTGCAGAGATTCTCTTTCGCAGCAAGATAGATCCGAGAGTTCCGGGTAATAGACTTAATAAAAAGCAGTTGGAAAGCATTATTAAACAAACAAAGATAGTATTGAAAGAAGCCATAAAACATAATGGTACAACAATCTCCGATTATCGAAGTGTAGAAGATAAAATCGGTGAATTTCAGAATTTCCTTAAAGTTTATAGAAAGGAATATTGTGAATGTGGAAATCAAATAAAAAAAATCAAACAGGCTGGACGCTCAACTTATTATTGTCCTGTATGTCAGAAGTTATAGCAGGTTAGCATGTTAGCCAGTTAGCTTGTTAGCGAATTAGCAATTAGAGGGAGATAATGAGAGAATTTAGGAAATTAAAAGTATGGGAAAAGGCACATAAATTTGTTTTAGAAATTTATCATGTTACTAAAGATTTTCCAAAAGAAGAATTGTTTGGGATTACAAATCAAATTAGAAGAGCTTCTGTATCTATGCCCAACAATATTGCTGAAGGCTGTGGAAGAAAATCAAAAAAAGAATTATCCAATTTTCTGAACATTTCAATGGGCTCTGCTTCAGAAGTTGAATATCTTTTGTTGCTTTCTTATGATCTTCATTATTTAAAAGATAAATATCAAATACTGAATGAGAATTTGATTGAAATAAGAAAAATGCTCAATGTATTTATGAAAAAAATCGAGAATGATATTGGAAAATAACCGGAATTTGCCAAATGCTAAATGCTAAGAGCTAAATTGCTGAAAAGCTGAAATACGGAGGGAACAATGAAACCAATTAAGATCAAGGAAGGGATCTACTGGGTTGGAGGTATTGACTGGGATTTACGAAATTTCCACGGTTATCTCACTCAGCGCGGTTCTACCTATAATTCATATTTGATAATAGATAAAAAAATCACTCTTATCGATAATGTTAAATATTACCTGGCAGAAGAATTGCTCGATAGGATCTCTGCTATTATCGATCTTTCCAAAATTGATTACATAATTCAGAATCATATTGAGATGGATCACACCGGTTCACTTCCTAATATGAAAAAATTATGTCCTAATGCAAAGATCTTTGCTTCTCCAAAAGGTGTGAAAGGTCTTCTCAAACATTTTAAAATTAATGGTGAACTCTTGACCGTAAAATCAGGAGATGTCCTGAATCTGGGAAAAAGAAACCTGCATTTTGTGCAAACCCCGATGGTTCACTGGCCAGATAATATGGTTACTTATTGCCCCGAAGAAAAAATCCTTTTCTCTAACGATGCATTCGGCCAGCATATTGCATCTTCGGAGCGATTCGATGATGAATATCCGTTCAATATTATGATGCATGAAGCAGAAAAATACTACGCTAATATCGTTCTTCCTTATGGAACACAGGTTCAGAAAGCCCTGGAAGTTGTTGGAGGTCTGAATATTGAGATCATCTGTCCAAGCCACGGACTTATCTGGCGTTCCCAAATTCCTGAAATTATCAAAGAATATAAAAAATGGTCTGCAAATGAAGTGGATGAGAAAGCTATCATTATTTATGATACAATGTGGAAATCAACTGAGAAAATAGCCCATAAAATTCAGGAAGCATTCGAGGAAATAAATTATAAGACAAGAATGTTTAATCTGCAGCACACACATATCTCGGATATTATGACAGATATTCTTACAGCAAAATATATATGCGTAGGCTCTCCAACTTTGAATAATAACATCCTTCCTACAGTTGCAGCTTTTTTGACTTATTTGAAAGGACTCGCTCCCAAAAACAGGATCGGACTTGCTTTCGGTTCTTACGGTTGGGGAGGGCAGAGTATTGGAATAGTTGAAAATATTTTAAAAGAATGCGACTTTGAAATGCTTGAGCAGATCAAACTTCAATATGTTCCTGATGATGAATTATTAAATAAAGAAAGAGATAAATTAATAAAACAAATTTAAAGGAATTAGATATGGCAAAAATAAAATTAAAAGGAAACGAAATAAACACAATCGGAAATCTTCCAGGAATTGAAGAACTTGCTCCGGATTTTACCCTCACAAAAACTGACCTTTCAGATGTATCTCTTTCCACTTACAAAGGTAAGAAAGTGATCCTGAATATTTTTCCGAGTTTAGATACACCTGTCTGTGCAATGTCGGTAAGAAAATTCAATGCTGAAGCTGGGAAATTGGATAACACAGTTGTTTTATGCATTTCCCGTGATCTGCCTTTTGCTCATAACAGATTTTGTACTACAGAAGGATTGGAGAATGTTGTATCGCTAAGTGAACTGAGAAATGATGAGTTTTCAAAAAAATATGGTGTTAAAATTATTGATAGTCCGATGGCTGGTTTAATGGCAAGAGCTGTTATCATTTTGGATGAAAGCAGTGTGATAAAATATAGAGAACTGATTCCAGAGATTGTCCAGGAACCGGATTATGAAAAGGCTTTAGAAGAATTAAGAAGAATATAAAAAGTCCGGCTTCGTAGAACTACGTCGGGACAGGGAGGAAAAAATGATTTCAAAGAAACTACAAAATGCAATTAATAAACAAATTAATAAAGAACTTTATTCAGAGTATTTATATCTTTCAATGGCAGCCTATCTTGAATTGATAGGATTGGAAGGATTTGCCAATTTCTTTAAAGTTCAGGCTCAGGAAGAGCGTTTTCACACAATGAAGTTCTTTGATTATGTGAATGAAAGAGGTGGAAGAGTTATCTTGGAAGCTATTGCTCGTCCGCAAATAGAATTCAAATCATCTGTTGAGATATTTGAAATTGCTTACAAACACGAGCAATATGTAACTAAATTAATAAATGAACTGATGGAAGTAGCAATTAAGGAAAATGATCACGCTGCAAAAAGCTTCCTGAACTGGTACATCGATGAACAGGTGGAAGAGGAAGCTTCTATGTATAAAATTTTGAACCAGTTAAAAATGATAGGTGGAAAAGGGCAGGGTATGTTGATGCTGGATAAAGAGCTGGCAGCCAGAACCTTTACACCACCTGCTCAATAACCTTCCGAACGGTCTAAGATCTTCAGTCTTCGCTGAAGCTTCGCCAGACAGGTCGGGATGGTTTTCTAAAACAATAAAAAGGAGGATAAAATGACACAATTAAGAGAGATCTATTATTGCGAAAAATGTGGTAATGTGGTAGAAGTTATGAATGAAGGAGCACCAGCACTTGTTTGCTGTGGAGTTCCAATGGTAAAACTGGAAGCTAAAACAGAAGATGCTTCTACAGAAAAACACGTACCCTTTGTGGAAGAAGTAGAAGATGGAGTTCTAGTTAAGGTTGGTCAAAATCAGGAACATCCCATGCTGGAAAATCATTATATCAAATTCATTGAAGTTCTTAGAAAAGACAAAGTTTGCAGGTTAGAATTGAAACCCAGCGATAAACCCGAAGGATTCTTCCCAGTAAAAAAGGAAGAGATCATCGAAGTAAGAGAATGGTGCAATCTGCACGGATTGTGGAAAAGTTGATATGAATTTCAACATTTAAGGAATATCTTAAAAAATTGGGAGGTTATTGTGCAAAGTAGCTCAAAACATATCAAATTAGCAATAGGAGCTATTCAGTTAGAAATTGATGGAAGGAATTTTTTTCTGAAGGCAGTAGAAATGTCTCATAATAAACTGGGAAAAAAAATGTTTCAGAAATTAGCAGATGATGAATTACGCCATCTCACCGATTTCAAAAATATCTTTAGTTTAATTATCAAAGGTGAGGAATGGGAAAAATTAGTAAAAAGTGAAACTTCAAAAACAATTTCCCCTGTGATTAAAGAGTTAACTTCAAGATTGGAAAAAGCTGGTCGAGCTTCTGAAATTGAAGCAATAAAAATTGGCATGGAACTTGAAAGAAAGGCAATTCTTTTCTTTGAAGAGTTTAATAAAGAGCTTGATGATGCTCGAACAAAAGAAATTGTTCTTAATATTTGCGATGAAGAACGATTTCATTATGATCTCTTGCAGTCTCAATATGATTCTGTGACGAATTCCGGTTTTTGGCTGGATGTTGGAGAATTCAGAATGGATGCACAATTTTAATTGAAAAAATTTAAAAAGAAATAGGAGGAGAAATGGAAGAAAAAAAAATAAATATGCCGTTATTGGGAGATGATTTTCCTGAACTTGTAGTTCAGACTACACACGGACCAATGAACATTCCTGGAGATTTCAAAGGAAAATGGTTCGTATTGTTCAGTCATCCAGCAGATTTCACACCGGTTTGTACAACAGAATTTGTTGCTTTCCAAAAACGTTATGAAGCATTTAAAAAACTTGATTGTGAATTAGTCGGAATGTCAATCGACCAGGTTTTTTCTCACATCAAATGGATTGAATGGATAAAAGAAAAACTGGCTATAGAGATTGAATTCCCTATCATTGCCGGAAATGATTCAGTTGCCATGAAACTGGGAATGCTACATCCGGGAAAAGGAACCAATACTGTACGTGCAGTATTTGTAATTGATCCAAAAGGTAAAACCAGACTTACTATTTATTATCCGCAAGAGATCGGAAGAAATATGGATGAAATTCTCAGGGCAGTGAAAGCACTTCAGATTTCTGATAATAATGGAGTTGCTATTCCAGCAGGTTGGCCCAATAATGAATTGATTAAAGATCGAGTAATTATTCCACCAGCAAATACAACAAAAGATGCAGAAGAAAGACTGAAAAAATATGATTGCTTTGATTGGTGGTTTTGTCACAAAGAAAATGCGTAAATAAAAATAAACGAAAATAAATGGAGGACAAATGGAATTAAAAGGTACAAAAACAGAAAAAAACTTATGGGACGCTTTTGCTGGTGAATCTCAAGCGAGAAACAAATATACCTATTTTGCAAAAGTAGCGAAGAAAGAAGGATATGAACAGATTTCAGCTTTTTTCATGGAAACTGCTGAAAATGAAAAAGAACATGCCAAGCTTCATTTCAAAGCTTTGAATGGAATTGGTAATACTATCGAAAACCTGAAAGTAGCTGCAGGTGGTGAAAATTACGAATGGACAGATATGTATCCAACCATGGCAAAAGATGCACGCGCTGAAGGATTCAATGATATTGCTACCATGTTCGAAGGGATTGCTAAAGTTGAGAAAAGACACGAAGCAAGGTACAAAAAATTGCTCGCTAATATCGAAGAAGGAAAAGTTTTCAAGTTAAATGGAAAAGTTTACTGGAAATGTAGAAATTGTGGATACATTCACGAAGCAGAAGAAGCTCCCAAAGTATGCCCTGTTTGCAATCATCCACAGGCGCATTTTGAAATTTGGTTAGAAAATTATTAAAAATTGGAGGAAAAATGCAAAAATATGTATGTGATGCCTGCGGATATGTTTATGATCCGGCTGAGAACGACAATGTAGCATTCGACGATCTTCCAGAAGATTGGGTTTGCCCTGTTTGCGGTGTTGGCAAAGATATGTTTAGTCCTGTAGATTAGGAATAATCAGGGTGCCGCTGTGAAGGCGGCATCCTTTTTTAAATTATTTTTTCTTAATTAAGGAGTTTTTTATGACTAAAGAAAAATTTAATGAAGTTATAAATTTTGCCATTGCTGGCGAAAAAGAAGCAATTAAATTCTACCAGGAATTGCAAGAGAAAGTAAAATTCCAGGCTCAAATTGAAATGCTGAAAGAGTTTGAGGATATGGAAAAAGGTCACGTAATAATTTTAGAAAACATTCGAAACAAAGGATTTGAGAAAATTGAAATAAAAGAAGTTACTGATCTGCATATCAGCGATTATATCATAGATGTGGGACCCTCTGAAGATATGAACTACCAGGATATCCTGATAATAGCCATGAAGAAAGAAGAAAAAGCCAATAAATTATATACTGAAATGGCAAATAACTTTCCGGGTACGGAATTGGAACAACTTTTCAGGAGATTGGCAGCAGAAGAAGCAGAACATAAACTTAAATTTGAAAAATTATACGATGATGAAATTCTTAAAGAAAATTAACAAATAAACTTCCGGAGGTTTTAATGGAAAAGTTCTCAATAAATGAAATAATTGAACTGGCAGTTCAGATAGAAAAGAAAGGTTATACCTTTTATAATAAGGCTTTAGAAAGGGAAAACTTAAGCTCAAATTCTGCGGAACTCCTTAAAAAATTGCGTGATGATGAAATTGTTCACGAACAGACTTTTAAAAGGATGAGAACGGAATTGAATCAAGAGGAAATAACTCTATCAGGTGATTGGCAGGAAGTCTCAAATTATTTGAGAACCATTTCTGATTCTCACATTTTCAGTAAACCTGACGCTGTAATTAAATTGGCAACATCTGCTAATGATGAAAAAGAACTTATCGAGAATGCAATCCAATTTGAGAAAGATACGCTTTTGTTCTTTAATTCTATTTATGAAAAAATCGAGGACAGAACTGTCAGAAAAATCCTGAAAAAGATTATTGAAGAAGAAGTTCTGCACGTAGAAAGGCTAAAAAACTTTCTAACTATCTCGGATGTATAGCAAAGATTGATATCAATAACATAAAAAATTAAAATTGGAGGAAACTATGATTTTTTTCTCAAAGAATGAGATTATTGAAATGGCAGTGAAAATAGAAAAACAAGGTTTTGCTTTTTACGATAGAGCATTACAGAGAAGTGATTTAAACAAGGATGCAAAAAAACTTCTACAAACGCTTCGTGATGAAGAAAAAGTGCATGAACAAACTTTCCTGAATTTACGTGAGAAAATAGATAATTTTGATCTGAACAGTAATATAAACTGGGACGAAGCTAAATTGTATATACAGTCAATGGTGGACACTCATCTTTTCAGCCAACCTGAAAAGGCTATACAATTAGCTGCAAATGCACGGGATATGAAAAATCTTGTTTCTAATGCCATCCAATTTGAAAAAGACACTTTACTATTTTTCTATTTTATTAAGAAGTTTGTTGCCAATGAAAAATCAAAAAAAGCGATTGAGAATATTATCGATGAAGAAGTTTCTCATGTTGTTAAATTGAAAAAAATTCAAGATACTCTTTAAAGAAGAAGTAGGTAAAAATGAATTTGGATGCTTTATTTAAAATTTGTTATGGCTTATACATCGTAAGTTCTAAAAAAGGAAATAAGATAAATGCACAGCTTTCCAATACTGTTTTTCAGATTACACCACAGCCAGCAACTGTTGCCATCAGCATTGCCAAACAAAATCTGACCCACGAATTCATAAAAGAAAGCAAGGTCTTTACAGTATCTATTGTTTCCGATAAATGGACTATGATAGAAATAGGAAGATTTGGATTCAGAAGCGGAAGAGACATCGATAAATTTGCTGATTGTAATTACAAAATCGCTAAGAATGGTGCTCCCATCGTGTTGGATAAAACTGTGGGATTTGTTGAATGTAAGGTGATTAATAGCCTGGATGCCGGCACACACACGATCTTCCTGGGTAAAGTAACTGAAGCAGAAAATTTATCTGAGCTGAATCCGATGACTTACGATTATTATCACAAAGTTCTAAGGGGAAAAGAACCCAAGAATGCCCCGACTTTTCGGGGAAAATGATGTTACTATTCCATACTTTTCTCTTTTTTGTCATTCCCTTAAAAGAAGGAATCTTTAAAGTCAATTAAGTAGAATTCTGTTTATACGGAAATGACCAATATGTTATTAAATAAAAAAAACTTCTTGACACAAAAACCCTATTTCGGTATTTAAGTACCAGAATTAATTAAAGGAGTTGGAATGTCGCATCTAATCAATATTTCGGAAGCTGCTTCGCTGGCTTTACACGGTCTGGCAATCGTGGCTCAGCAAAGTCCCAATAAAGTAAATGCAAAGTATCTGGCAGAAAAATTGAATGCTTCGGAAGCTCACCTGGCAAAGATATTCCAGAGATTGAGTAAGAATGGTCTCATCAAGTCTTTTCGCGGTCCAACAGGTGGATTTATGCTGAATAAACCTGCGGAAGAAATCAGCTTTCTTGATATTTATGAGATCGTAGAATCTAAAATAATAATGAATGATTGCCCTCTGGATAAAGCAGGATGCACATTTGAAAATTGTATTTTTGGTGATGCTTTAAAAAATATTTCGCAAAGTATTTATCAGACTTTCAAAAATATCAAATTATCGGATTTTACTAAATAGGATTGTATTATGATTGAAATATTAATAGGAATTTTAAAGTCAGTTTGGTTTTTACTTCTGGAGATGTCACCCTATCTTCTTTTTGGTTTTTTCATTGCCGGTGTTTTAAATCTGATAATTCCCAGAGAGAAAATATATACGCATTTATCGGGTAATAAATTAAGTTCAATTATCAAAGCTTCACTTTTTGGAGTGCCTTTGCCATTGTGTTCATGCGGAGTAATTCCTGTGGCTGCTTACTTGCGAAAAGAGGGAGCAGGGAAAGCTTCCACAGTATCATTTCTTTCTTCCACACCAACCACAGGCGTAGATTCCATCCTGGCAACATATTCTCTTCTTGGGCCTTTATTTGCCATTATCAGACCCATCGCCGCTTTTTTTGCAGGGGTCTTGAGCGGTTCTCTCACTGGGATTTTAGAGAAAAAACAGAATATAGAGAATATAAGACCTCCTGAAGGAAATTCATGTAATATCTGCAATGTTGAAGAATTCCATTCACACAACTTTTTCGAAAAGATAAGGTATATTTTTCATTATGGATTTATCGAGCTGATCGATGATGCTGGAAAATGGATATTGATCGGAGTTATTGCCGGTGGCATTATAGGATTTCTCATTCCCGGAGATTTCATTGAACATTATCTCAGTAATCCCTGGCTTGCTTATCCTATTATGCTTCTGATTTCAATTCCAATGTATATCTGCGCTACCGGTTCGATTCCTATTGCTGCTGCTCTTATCATCAAAGGAATGACTCCCGGAGCAGGCTTGATATTTCTAATTGCCGGTCCTGCTACTAATACTGCTACTTTGGCTTTTGTTTCGGGAAAACTCGGTAAAAGAATTTTATTCATTTACCTGTTTTCCATAATAATTACTGCTCTTCTTTTTGGATTGATAGTCGATCATATATGGAAAATTTCCGGGGAAGATATAAACCTGATAACTGGTGGAATGAAGATGCTTCCGATGTGGTTAAAAACATTCTTGGCAATTCTTCTTTCCGGTTTAATGATTCGAGGAATTGCTAAAAATCTATCAAACAAGCTTATAAAGAAAAATAAGGAGATAATCGATATGAAAGGAAATTACAAAGTTCAGGATATGACCTGTCAGCATTGTGTTAATACAATTGAGAATGCTCTTAAACCTATACAGGGAATAAAAAGAATAAATATTTCATTGTATGATAAACTGGTTCAGATCGATGGTGAATATGATGAAAGCAGTGTGATAACTGCAATTCAGAAAGCGGGATATTCAATAGAAAAGAAGGAAGAAAAATGATCTCAACTCATCCCCTAACCCCTTCTCTTGCAAATAGAAGGGGAAAAAATTCATCCCTCTTTTTGAAGAGAGGGACCGAGGGTGAGCTAAAAAGGAAGAATTATGAAAATTAGAAATTACAAAGACTTGGAAGTCGCACAAACTCCACACGGAATTAATGCCTATAAACTCTATGACAAAGATCATGCACTGATCATGCATTTACATTTGAAAGCCGGTGAGAGCTTGAAACCGCATATTACTCCGGTTGATGTTGCTTTCTATGTTTTAGAAGGAAATCCCACTATTATGGTTGAGGATGAAAAAGTTCAGGTAAAAAAAGACGATATCATCGAAAGTCCCAAAGATATTGTTCATTGCATCTATAATGAAACAGATAAAGATGTGCGAGTGCTTGTGATGAAACTTCCCAAACCAACAGCAAAAACAATAATGGTTTAAAAATTTAGCTCACAGATAAACACGGATAAAATAAGAATTTGGAATTGTCAGTGATCGTCAGTGTAAGTCTGCCTGCCCCGTTGACTAACTGGGGTGGCAAGAAGAGGATAAATAATGAAACGACAAATAATTGAAATAAACGAAAAAAAATGTAACGGTTGCGGATTATGTATTCCCAACTGTCCGGAAGGTGCATTGCAGATAATCGATGGCAAAGCACGACTGATCAGTGACCTTTTTTGTGATGGATTGGGTGCTTGCATTGGTGAATGCCCGGAAGGTGCGATCACAACGGTTGAACGAGAAGCTGAACCCTACGATGAAGCAAAGGTAATGGAAAACATCATCAAAGCTGGAACGAACACGATAAAAGCACATCTGAAACATTTGAAGGATCACGACCAGAAAGAATACTTCGGTCAGGCAGTTGCCATCTTGCTTAGGAAAGGACTTCCCATTCCCAAAATCGAAGAAGAATCCTGTTCCACCGGAACCTGTCCGGGAGTAGCTGCTCATTCCATAGAACGAGAAGAAAACCCTATTCCTGTTAATAATATGGAGATAAAATCCGAATTGAAGCAATGGCCTGTACAATTGCATCTTATGAATGCGAATGCTCCATACTTTAAAAATGCAGACCTTTTGATCGCTGCAGATTGCGTTCCTTTTGCTTATGCCAATTTTCATCAAAGATTTGTGAAAGGAATGATCGTAATAAATTTTTGTCCAAAGCTCGATTCGGGAATTGATTCCTACATTGAGAAATTAGCTGAGATATTCAAAAATCAGGATATTAAATCAATAACCATCGTTAAGATGGAAGTTCCCTGTTGTGGGGGAGTGGAGTATATTGTTCAAAAAGCAATGGAAAAAACCAGGAAATTCCAAATGGTAAAAACTTATACCATCTCTATTAATGGAAAGATAATTTAAAAATCAAAAAATATAAAAAGGAGAAGAAAAATGAGTATGTTTTGTTTTCAATGCCAGGAAACGGCAAAGAACCAGGGTTGTACAATTGCGGGAGTATGCGGCAAAAAAGCTGATACAGCAAACCTGCAAGATTTATTGATCTATGTTTTAAGAGGTATTTCAATTTATGGTGAAAAAGCAAAAGAGCTTGGAGAACCGGAAAAGAGAGCCGGATTATTTATTGCTCAATCGCTTTTTTCTACAATTACAAATGCTAATTTCGACAATGAGCGATTTATCGTTCAAATTAAAGAAGGATTAAAAATCCGTGATGAACTGAAAGAAAAATATGGTGATAAGATCGAAGGTAAACTTCACGATTCTGCTGTCTGGTATTCTGACGATGTGGATGAATTCCACAAAAAAGCTGCGGAAGTGGGAGTTCTTTCCCAGAAACATGAAGATGTTCGCTCTCTGCGAGAACTTCTGATCATCGGTTTAAAAGGTCTTGCCGCTTATGCAGATCACGCTGCAATGCTGGGATTTGAGGATGAAAAAATTTATGCTTTTATAATGGAAGCTCTTGTTTCTACAACCAAAGATCTGAGCGTCGACGAAATGGTGGCAATGGTAATGAAATGTGGAGAATATGCTGTAAATACAATGGCACTTCTCGATAAAGCAAATACAGAAACTTACGGAAATCCGGAGATCACAAAAGTAAATCTCGGTGTTCGCAACAATCCTGCAATTCTTATTTCCGGTCACGATCTTAAGGATATGGAAGAACTTCTGAAACAAACAGAAGGAACAGGCGTGGATGTTTACACTCACAGCGAAATGCTGCCGGCAAACTACTATCCTGCATTCAAAAAGTATGAACATTTTGTGGGAAATTACGGTAATGCCTGGTGGAAGCAAAATACAGAATTTGTTACATTTAACGGTCCTATTCTTATGACAACAAATTGCATTATTCCTGTGAAAGACGCTTATAAAGACAGGATATTCACAACCGGAATGGCTGGTTATCCGGAAATTAAACATATACCGGATAGGGAAGATGGAAAAGCTAAAGATTTTTCAGGAATCATCGAACTGGCAAAAAAATGTGATCCACCAACAGAAATTGAAACAGGTGAAATCATCGGTGGTTTTGCTCATAACCAGGTTCTGGCTCTTGCAGATAAAATAGTGGATGCAGTGAAATCAGGAGCTATTAAACGCTTTATCGTGATGGCTGGTTGTGATGGTCGGCAGAAAGGAAGAAATTATTATACTGAAGTGGCAGAACAGCTTCCCAAAGACATTATTATTTTAACTGCCGGATGCGCTAAATATCGTTATAATAAGTTGAATCTTGGCGACATCGGTGGAATCCCCAGAGTTCTGGATGCAGGACAATGTAACGATAGTTATTCATTGGCAGTAATAGCTCTTAAATTGAAAGAAGTTTTTGAACTCGATGATATCAATGACCTGCCGATTTCCTTTGATATTGCCTGGTATGAACAAAAAGCTGTTGCAGTGCTGCTTGCACTTTTATTCCTTGGTGTAAAGGGAATCCGCTTGGGACCAACTCTGCCGGCATTCCTCTCTCCAAATGTAGTGAAAGTACTGGTAGAGAATTTTAATATCAAACCTATTGGAACGGTTCAGGAAGATATTGAAGCTATTATGGCAGGGAAATAAATGTAGGGGCAGATCACCGATCTGCCCATTTAATCCCTGAGACGTAGTAAATTATTAATAAATGAAGTTTTAGAGATAAGTTTTGCAAAATTGAAAACGAAATTTAATTGGAGGAAGTATGAATTTTAAAGTAGATCAGGAATTATGTATTAGTTGCGGAGCGTGTGAGGGTACATGTCCGGAAGTATTTGAATTGGATGATAAATCTCAAGTGAAACTGGATCCCGTTCCGGAGGAATTTCAAGCATGTGCATTGGAAGCAGAAGAAAATTGTCCTGGTCAGGCTATTTCACATGAATAGTAGCCATTAAGAACGCTAAGAATAATAAATGTAAGGACAATTCGAGAGCTATCCTTTTTCATCTCAGAAATTTAGGATTTTTTTGTTTGACAGAAAATTGCTAATAATAATTATTGGTTAGTGATTACTAACTTATATAAGGAGGTTTAACGATGAAAAAATTCACAGAACGGCAACAGCAAATTGTTGAGACAGCAATAAAACTAATTGCTGAAAAGGGAATTCAAAACCTTACAACTAAGAATCTAGCAAAAGAGATCGGGATTTCCGAACCTGCACTGTATCGACATTTCAGCAATAAACTGGAGATATTGAAAGCTGTTATAACTTATTTCCAAATTAAAATGCAGCCTGCTTTAGAAAAGCTTAATAAATCGGCAAACTCTCTAAATAAAATTGAAAGCTTTATATTAGAGCATTTAAAAATAATCAGTCAGAATTCGGATTTTGCTAAAGTAATTTTCTCTGAAGCGAATTTTCAGAATGAGGAAAACCTGATATTAAAAATGAATAAAATTATGAAACAATCTCACAAGATTTTGGAAACAGTAGTACAATCGGGTCAAAACAAGAATGAGATTCGCTCTGATATAAGCTCATTAAGTATGGTCAGGATGATTATCGGTTCGATGAGATTGTTGGTTACGCAGTGGAGTATGTCCGGCATGATCTTCAACTTGGAAACAGAAGGCAACCAGCTTAGTGACGACATTAGAAGATTAATTGTTGCAGAATAAAAAAAATTATTTAAATAAAAAGTTAGTGAATATTAACTAAGGTTATGTGTTATGAATTATGAAAAAAATCTAAGTGCTCTCTGTGTGCTCTGTGGTTAATAAAAGGAGAAAATAGTATGGAAAAGTTTTTGAATAGGTTACTGAGATTTCCCAAAATAACAATGTTAATTTTGTTGATTATCTCAGTCGCATTCTTTATGGTAATGAAAAAAAATAGCAGAATGGAAACCGATCTGGATAAATACATGCCGCAAGATCATCCGGCATTTGTCTATAGTGATGGGGCTGAAGAGATATTCAACATACAAGATGGAATTATTATTGCCATCGAAAATCCGGATGGAATTTATCAAACCGAAACTCTGCAAAAGGTAA
>CBDUTJ010000042.1:0-23621 GCA_965370415.1 uncultured bacterium
TACTAATTTCTAATTTATAAATTTTACTCATGGAAGTCAGCATAGAAATCATTAATCAACAGACGAATTATATAAAAGGAGAATAAAAATGACTGCTTATAAAAATTGTAATACAGAAAAAGAATTTATTGATAGAACTAATAAAATTATTAATCAATACAGCAATTTGGAAGGGAAACTAGGAGAGAAATTTTATGATGTTACTCTTTATCTAAATTGTTTGCTCGGCTTATTAGTTCTACCTAGAGAATGGAAATTAGAACAATTAAGTGATAAAGAAATCCCAACTTCAATAAAAAATACCTTGATAAAAGCTGTTGATCAAAAGAACAATAAAATTGAAGTGACTTTCAAAGAATACATAATAGGATTGAGGAATGGAATAGTACATTTTGGACAGAAAAGTTCTTTGAGATTTATAAATACTGATGACGTTATTAGTTCAATTGAAATTGATGGTGAAAGAAAATATGGTAAAAACAAACTGTACTATAGTTTTAACCTTGAAAATGGGAATGAGCTTGCTACAGTAATTAAAGAAGTTTTATCGTTTATAAATTAGCTTGTCGTCCATCGGCTAACAAGCGTGTCGTCGGTTTGGTCTAGCGGTGTTTTTGTCCTGAATCGTGCCGATTCCGCAGCGTGCTCGAAACATTAGAATCCCATCTTACTGTACGCTCAGCACTTCCTTGATCAATCTTACAAATTCCTCTTTGGGAAGAGCCCCGGTGATCATTTGCGGCTGTCCTTCTTTGGGAATGAATAAAATAGAGGGAATACTGCGAATGCCGAACATACCTGCAAGTTCACGCTGCTTTGCAGTATCTATTTTATAAATAACTATCTTCCCTTCGTACTCTTCCGAAAGTTCTTTCATTATCGGGGCGACCTTGCGGCAGGGAGCACACCAGTCTGCGTAAAAATCTATGATTGCAGGAAGTTCGCCTTTAAAATTCCATTTTTTATTTACTTCAAAATCAAATATCTTTTCTTTAAAGGTTTCCATGTTCAGGTGTTCTAATTTAACGGGATCTTTTTCACCTGCAAAACAGGAAGTAAGCATCAGAGTTAGAACAGTTATAAACAATATTTTTTTATACATTATTTTCTCCATTATTTTATTTCAAGAAGTCTATCGATCTTCTGTTTATCAAAACCAACTACCGGAACGTTGTTTATCCAAACCTGGGGAACACCTTGCTTCCTGGTTTTTCGTACCATATCCTGTGCGGCTTTAGTATCGCGCGAAACATCAACGTTTATATATCGAATTCCATTTTCTTTTAGATAGTTTTTCAATCTCCTGCACCAGGAACAAGTCGGTGTACTGAATACAATAACTTTTTTCAATTTCATCACCTTTGTTTATTTTTCTTTTGGTTCTAATATAATTCGATATTAAATAATGTCAAATTTGTTTTCAGAAAAAATGCATTATACAATGCAAATCAAGGCTTCCAGATATAGGTTCAGAAGCCAAAGAAATATTTTTTATTACTGTTTTCTTTATGAGTTTTGCAAAATTGAGTGTTTTTGTCATCCTGCTTGCCAAGCCAAAGTTGGCGAAGGCTGGAGGAATTCTATCCACTTTTCTTACGAAGGATCTCCGCTTATAATGAGATTCTTCGTCGAATGCCTATATAAGTTCATCCTCAGACCGTGTCCGGCAACTGACGGAAAGACAAATATTTTCCTATTTTGTAGAACTTATAATAATTACCTCATATCTATGTTCTGAAATAGACAATTAATCAAAGTAAAAGTAACTATTTAATATTTATCATTTTAATTGACATTGCAAACGCATTCTCAATCTCTGGTCACAAAAAAAGCGGAGGGTTTCTTGTATGAGAGTACTCAAATTTGAGAAAAAGAACACAGACAAACTATACGATGTTCTTTCTAAATTTGGGGAAGTTTGGGCTCCGGTATTAAAAGGCGAAAGTTATTCGTATCAAAGAATTAAAAGTTCAAAAGACTTTGCATTTGCGGATGGCTGCACACGTACTATTTTACCGGAAAAGAAACTTCTTATACCCCAAAAATTTTCTACTTTAAAATTCAGCTCAAAAGGTTATGAAAAGCCTGATGAAGAAATTCCTGCAAAGATCGTTTTTGGAATTCACAATTGCGGGATCAGTGCTATGAATATATTAGACGAGTTTTATACTACCGATTACATAGATGCTGATTACAAACAAAGAAGAAACAAGATGATAATCGTAGGAACTTCCTGTATGCCGGATGAATATTGTTTCTGTGATAAAACAAATACCAATATAGTTGAAAAAGGCTATGATATTTTCTTCACGGATCTGAGTGATTATTATCTGGTATGGATCGGAACAAGCAAGGGTGACGACATCGTTCGAGTTGGACAGAATATGGGGATATTCAATGAAGATATTCCTGAAGATGTCTCCGACAGATTTTCAAAATTCAGAAAAGAAAAAAGTGAAGCTTTTATGAATGATGTGGACCTGGAAGGCGTTACAGACCTGATGGAACTTGCTCATGATGCGGATTTCTGGAAAGAACTCGGTGATAAATGCCTTGCTTGCGGTCAGTGTACAATGGTTTGTCCCACCTGTACCTGCTATAACATTATTGAAGAAAATACCTTAAACCAAGATGCAGGAACAAGAGAACGTTATTGGGATTCTTGTATGTTCAAAGATTTTTCATTAACTGCCGGAGACCATAATTTCCGGGCTGCAAAATCTGAAAGATTGAAATTATGGTATACCCATAAATTGAAAGCCTTCATAGGTCATTTCGGTGTTCCAAGCTGCGTTGGCTGCGGTAGATGTATTGTAACTTGTCCGGTGGATATTAATGTTAAAACAGTTGCCGAAAGATTGAAAAAGAAGGGGGCGTAAATGCAAGAACATGATTGTAGACATAGAAATAATAATGGTTCCGATAAACCTCATAATCATGAAACCCAGGTTCCTATTATGATGAGGATCATCAGTAAAAAAGATTTAACTCCGGATGTAAGATTCTTCCAAACTGTCCCCACAAAAGAGTATAGATATGAAAATCTGGATTATAGACCCGGACAATTCATGTCTCTTTCCATTCCCGGTGCTGGTGATGCTCCATTTTCAGTGACATCTTCCCCCACCCGTAAAGGGATCATTGAATTTGCCATCAGGAAAGTTGGAAAATTCACTGATAAACTTTTCACATTAAAAGATGGTGATCTTATTGGCTTGAAGGGACCTTTTGGTAATGGTTTTGATATGGAAAAATTTAAAGGTAGAGATGTGATCATCGTTGCCGGTGGTCTGGGAGCTGCTCCGCTTCGTTCTTTACTTCTTTATATCCTGGATAATAGAGAAGAATTCGGCAGACTTATCTATTTTTATGGTGCAAGAAATATGGAAGATATGCTTTATAAAGAGGATTTCTTCGAATTGCTGAAATCAGACCAGATCGAGTTGCAATTGATAGTTGATGAAAACAATGAAGGGTATGAAGATAAAATAAAAAAGGGTAGAGTCACAGAACTATTTTCCGGTATTGGAAAGTTCGATCCTGATAATACTGTTGCTGCTGTCTGCGGACCTCCAATAATGTATAAGTTTGTTGTTCAAGAGCTTCTAAAGCTCGATATGTACAAAAATGATATCTACCTGTCTTTGGAACGAAGAATGAAATGTGGTGTTGGCAAGTGTGGACATTGTATCATAGATTACGTATACACTTGTATTGATGGTCCCGTATTTACTTATTGGGACGTACTTAATATGATAGACCTTATTTAGGAGGAACAATGAATAACAAACCAACACTTGGCGTTTATGGTTTTACGGGTTGCGCTGGCTGTCAGCTGGCAATACTCGATTGTGAAGACCAGCTTGTAGACCTTTTTGAAGCTGCCGATATAAAAGTATTTTATGAAGCAATGAGCAATAACGATGACGAAGCAGAAGTTGATATTGCATTAGTGGAAGGTTCGATAAATACAGAAAAACAAAAAGAAGAATTACTGGAAATTCGCAAGAAAGCAAAAATATTAGTAGCTTTTGGTTCCTGTGCAAGTTACGGATGTGTTCAAACAATGGCTTATGGTGACGGAAAATGGGAAGAAAGATTCAAAAGGGTTTATGGTGATATGAAATTCACGGTTGGAAAAGCAATCGAACCTCAACCGATCGGTAAATTCGTTAAAGTGGATGCGACAATTCCGGGTTGCTGCCCAAGTACACCGCAAATGCTTATGGCTTTCACTAAGTTGTTAAATGGATATATGCCGGTTTATCCAAATGCTCCTGTTTGCCTGGAATGTAAACTCAATGAAAATGAATGCCTTCTCAATAAGGGGATAATATGTCTGGGTCCTCTTACAAAAGGTGGTTGTACAGCTCCCTGTCCTACACATAACACAGGTTGTGTAGGATGTTGGGGAATTATCGATGAAGCAAATCATAGTGCAGAATTAGAACTTCTTATAGAAAAAGGATTTAAAAAGGAAGATATAATCCGAAAATTCAGGATCTTTGGTGGAAATAATATCGCAAATAAAATCGATGAGCTCATGGAGGTTGCAAAATGAAAACTATAAAAGTAAATCATTTAGCTCGTGTTGAAGGAGATGGTGGCATCACTGTTGAATTCGATGGAAATAAACTTACTAAAGTTAATGTAGATATTTTTGAAGGTCCGCGTTTGATAGAAGCTCTTGCAATCGGCAAAACAGCCCATGAAATGAATTCTATCACACCAAGGATCTGTGCAATTTGTACGGTCTCACACAAAAATGCTTCCGTTCGTGCAAGCGATAGAGCTCTGGCAATCCCTGAAACAGATAAAACTTATTCTACAAGGAAATTGATGCATCTGGGAGAAATGATAGAGAGTCATTCACTTCATGTTTTTGCTCTTGCTCTTCCGGATTTTCTGGGATATCCGAACGTAATCGCAATGGTAGATAAATACAAAGATGTGGTTGTGCAAGCTTTAAATCTGAAAAAATTCGGTAACAGGATAATGCAGATCCTAAATGGTAAATTTATTCATGGTGAAAACGCTGTTGCTGGTGGATTTGGAAAATTCCCAACTAAAGATGAACTTCTGGAGATCAAAAAAACTGCAGAAAGCTTTTTGGATTTTGCAATTGCTGCTACTGATATTGTCGGTGAATTGGAAATGCCAACATACCTGGAAAAAGAAACAGTATTTGGGTGTTGTAATCCGGATAATAAAAATGAATTCGGTTACTGGGGTGATTCGATAATTATTTCTGATGGTACTATCATTCCTGCCATGGAATACAAAGAAAATCTTATTGAAAGAGTTGTTCCGCATTCATTTGCAAAGCGTTCTTTGTACAAGGGAAAACCATTCAGCGTTACTGCTCTTGCAAGATTGATCAATCTTGGTGAAAGGCTGCAGGGAAAAGCAGGTGAATATTATAGAAAATACAGAAATGATAGATGGATCAGAAATCCATTTTTCAATAATTTAGCTCAATGTATCGAGATGATATATTGCCTGGAGAAGATCCCTGTAGTCGTTGATAAACTTCTGGGAATGGAAGATACAGAGATACAACAACCAACCAGAATGGACGGAAGAGGTGTGGGTCTGGTGGAAGCTCCCCGCGGACTTCTGGTTCACGATTATACTTTCAAAGACGGCAAGATCACCGATTGTAACATTATTACACCAACTGCATACAACCTCGATGACATGGAAAAATATATCGGAATCGCAGCTAAAAATTTGAATGATGCTGGAGAAGAAACTGATATTATCAGATTCGAATTGGAAAAAATAGCTCGTGCATACGATCCATGCATCAGTTGTTCAACCCATCTTGTGAATGTAGTGAAAAAAATTGGAAAATAACTCTCTTTGGCTCGTTCCAATTTTGGAGCGAGCTTTTTATTATGAAATTTGAAGAATTTTTAAAAACAAATTTATCCAATTATCAAAAAGATGAGATCACATTTTTAGGTCTTGGCAATCCCCATCGAAGTGACGATGGATTTGGCATTGAATTTATAAAACGTATCATAGACGATTTCCCGAACGCTTACACAGAATTCGATAATAAAGATGAAGTTGTTCTAAACCTTTGCAACGATAATAAAAGGGGAATTCTGATCTTTGTGGATACTGCTGATTTTGAAGGGAATCCCGGAGATATAAAAGTTCTTTCTTATGATGATGTGGAAGATATTGGTAAACATTTTCATAAAATACCGATTAAATTATATATGAAATTATTGAAGAATTCGAATAAAGAATCTTATATTTTAGCAATTAAACCAAAGAGTTTGAAAGAAGTAAATAAGCCGAAATTATCAGATATAGTTGAAACTCAACTGAAAAACCTGATAAATTTAATTACTGAGCAAATATAACCAGTATCATGAATGTTCTGGCGTATTTGATTTCTGATACCACCTAGCTCCCTTTTAAAAGGGGAGATTAAAAGGGGTTTATTAAAAATGAAAAAATCAAATACGCTTTTCAATGATTAACCTAACACCAGAATATGTAACTCAGGTTTTACTTTTAAACCATTCGGAAGGTTACTATTTTAACAATATCATCTTTTCTGTTTTTTCGTATGTCCCTGCTTTCAGATTATAGAAATACACTCCACTGGAAACTGGTTTACTGTTGTTGCTTTCTCCATCCCATACAGCTGTATGTTTACCAGCCGGTTTGTGTTCATCGATCAGAGTTCGTACTTTTTGCCCCTTGATATTATAAATATTAAGAGAAACTACAGTTTCTTCCGGTAAATTAAATTCAATTGTGGTTAATGGATTGAAAGGATTGGGATAGAAAAAAGAATAAAAACCATCGGGCAGCATGATGTTTTTTTCCACATCTGTTTCACCTATTTCATCCAGGAGTTGATCAAAGAAAGCTTCTACACCGTCTTCATAGAAAAAGAAAAGTGGAAACCCCAATAGAACGAATGTTTCATTCGGTTCATTTTTAACTGCTACATTTTCACCAATATACTGGCTTCCACCAGAAGCCTCAAAATTGTAAATTCCGTTTTGAGCTTCGGGGAAAATACAAATATAAGGCAAAGCACCATTAAACGCAGGACTCACTTTATCCGGATTGATATTCAATTCAGGATAAAAAGCTGAGCTTACTCCGGTTAATTCCCATACATTAACTATCTGGACTAGACCACACTCTAAAAAGTCATTTCTAAAGTATTCAGGAATTTCAGATGCTGTTTTCCAGCCGGAAATGATGAGATTCCCTCCGCTTAGAATATAACTGCCAAGATTATTGATATTGTCCTCGATATAATGTAGATCAATATCATCATCATGCCAGATGATAGTGGAGTAATTTGCCATCAATTCCAAAGAAGGCATTCCGTTTTCTACATAATCGTATGATATAAAATCCGTGGGAATTACAGCTTCATAAAATTCATCAACCATTTGATCAGTAGGATTTCCAACAGTACCATTCCCATCTTTTGTTTCATCAACCACGAGTATTCCCTGATCCATTGGAAAATCAATGGGCGTGGCTTCATAGATATCAGAGAAAGGTGTTTCGAAAACAGCATCCTTTACAGTCTTTAATCGATAATAATAAGTAATTCCGTTAGTTACACTTTCATCTATATAAGAATTATCCGTAATAAGTGTAGTATTTATTTGCTCAAAAGTACCCGTAGGCGTGGTGGAGCGGTATAGATTATAACCATCCACTCCAATCTCTTCCCAGAATTCATTCCAATATACAATAACTTTGTTATCCGCAGGATAGGCATTGTTTATTTCACAAGCCCGGAAAGTATTACTTCGTGAAAGAACCCAGTGATGCGGGTCAAATTCAAAGGACTCATAATCCGGTGAAGTGATCAGAGAAATGGTTTGTAATGGAGCAAGAGGAGTTCCTTCCACCAAAATGGAATCATGATATGTATCATAATTAATGTGAATTGGAACATGAATATAAAAATCGGTGCTGCTGTTGGAAGTTGTTTGCACATACGTCATAATCTCTGTTGTGGCAGCTCCTGCATTAATAAAATAGGTGTATTCCATACTTGGAAGTCCTGGTTGGAAAATCCACTGCTGAAAGAATTGCTCCAGGTCAAGCCCGCTAACATTTTCACAAACTTCCTGAAATTCTGTAGTAATTACATTTGAATTATAGTATTGTGTAAAATACGTTTGCAGAGTATTAAAAAAAGTTTCATCACCCATTCTTAAACGCAACATATGAAGAACTGAAGCAGCTTTTTCGTATGTAACCGGCGTAAAATACATATTTGGATTAGGCGGATCATAAATAGTGTAGGCAGTACTTCCAGCCCAATTTATATAATAGTTCTGTATATTTGATTCTAGATAGTTAAGCATAGCATCAAAACCCTGCCAGGCTTGCATATAAGTGGCTTCTGAGTACGTAGCAAACCCTTCTGACAACCAGACATCCGCCCAGGTTAGCGGAGTAAGGCAATTGCCAAACCATTGATGTGCCAGTTCGTGAGCAATTCCTGTTTCATAAGTATGATTGCCGGTTATCCATCCGGTTGTCATTGTTGTCATTGTTTGATGTTCCATGGCAGCATAAGTAAGGAAATTGGTAACTGCATTTCCGTATTTTTCAAAAGGATAAAACCCATAAAGATTGGAAAACACTTCCATCATAAAAGGCAGATTGGAAAAATCTTCAATGGCATTGACAACATAAGAAGGAGGTACAAAATTTTGGATTGGAACACCTTGAAATGAATCATTTAATTCCTCGAAATTCCTGGCAACAATCGAAACCAGGTATGTTGCCATCGGGTTTGAACCCTCCCAATAATAGGTTTTTGTTCCATTTCCATTATTCACAATTGAAGTTCTAAGACCGTTGCAGGCTGCATCCCAATCATCCCGACAGGTAATAGTCAAATCTACCAAAGCTTTATCCCAGGGATGGTCATAACAGGGCCACCAGTAGCGTGAAGCATTCGGGTCTGAAATCGTAAAAACATAATTGGAACTGAAATACATACCCAGACCAATCCAAACAGGATTTCCTGAATAACTTACAGTTGTAATAAATTCTTCGTTTGGAGAGATTGTTCCCAAATTAATCGTTATCACACCAGCCGTATGAGTGTAACTGGCTGGATTTCCATTTACCAAAATTTCATCAACATTTAAAGATTCCAGTTCATACTGAATTTCTGTTAATTGCTCTTCCGCTAAAACTGTGGCAATTACTGTTCCCTCAATATAACTATTTGCATCGTAAATATCAATTGATAGATCATAATGTTGAACATCAAATCCATGTGCAGAATCAGCACGCATTGTTTCATGTGAAATTACCATAGGCAATCGTGTAGGTTTAGGATGACCATATAAAAATAATGAAGCAAAAATCAGTATAAAGATAAAAATATGCTTTTTCATAATTTCCTCCCCAAAAAAACCAGTTTAATTTCGTAAGTAATTTTTCTAATTGCCAGAAGTAAGGCAACGAATTTATTAAAAAATATTTTTATTTGACAAAAAAAAGCTTATCATATCTTTAGCACTCGTTAGATGTGATTGCTAAATAATAAAAAATAAACAGGAGGCTAATGGCTTATGGCTAAGCAAATGAAATTCAGTCACGATTCCAGAACAATCCTTAAAGTAGGTGTAGACAAGCTGACGGACGCAGTTAAAGTAACATTAGGACCGAGAGGAAGAAACGTGGTATTGGATAGAAAATTCGGTTCACCAACCATCACAAAAGATGGTGTAACCGTAGCAAAAGATGTTGAATTGGAAGATCCTTATGAAAATATGGGTGCCCAGTTGGTAAAAGAAGTTGCAGAAAAAACCCATGATGTTGCAGGTGATGGAACAACCACTGCAACCATTCTTACTCAAGCAATTATTGAAGAAGGATTGAAGCATGTTACAGCTGGTGTAAACCCGATGTATCTTAAGCGTGGACTTGAAAAAGCAACAAAAGTTGTAGTTGAAAAGATCAAAGAATTAAGTAAAGAAGTTAAAAATAATGATGAGATCGCTCAGATAGCTTCAATTTCTGCTAATAACGACATGGAAATAGGTGAGCGAATTGCTGAAGCTATGGATGCTGTTGGAAAAGAGGGTATCATCAATGTTGAAGAGGCAAAATCTATCGATACATCCTTGGAGAAAGTAGAAGGTATGCAATTTGATCGGGGTTATCTCTCTCCTTATTTTATTACGGATGCCGATAAAATGATCACCGAATTTGAAGATCCGTACATCCTGCTTTTTGATAAAAAAATAAGCGTTATGAAAGATCTTCTTCCTATCCTGCAGGAAGTAGCCCAAACAGGAAAACCATTCCTCATTATCTCCGAAGATATCGAAGGTGAAGCTCTGGCTACACTGGTAGTAAATAAACTACGCGGCACCCTGAACGTAGCAGCAGTAAAAGCTCCGGGATTTGGTGATAGAAGAAAAGCAATGATGGAAGATGTTGCTGTTCTTACAGGGGGAAATGTAATTTCTGAAGAGCTGGGTAGAAAACTTGAATCTGCAAGTATTAAAGATCTTGGCTCAGCTAAAAAAGTGATCATCGATAAAGAAAATACAACTATCCGTGAAGGAGCAGGCACAAAAGAAGACCTGGATGCAAGAATCAAACAGATCAAAGCACAGATCGAAGAAACCACATCCGATTACGATAAAGAAAAACTCCAGGAAAGACTAGCAAAGCTTTCCAGCGGTGTTGCTGTTATCAAAATAGGTGCTGCTACAGAAACAGAAATGAAAGAAAAGAAAGCTCGTGTAGATGATGCGCTTCACGCCACTAGAGCAGCTGTAGAAGAAGGAATAGTAACAGGCGGGGGTGTAACTCTTATTTATGCATCAAGAGCTATTGATGATCTTAATCTTGATTTACGTGAAGAAAAAGTCGGTGCTGAAATTCTTAAAAATGCTCTATTAAAACCAACTTATTTCATTGCAGCGAACGCTGGTGAAGAAGGTGCTATAGTTGTAGAGAAAATCAAAGGCTCCAAAGACATTCATTATGGGTATAATGCAGCTACAGGAAAATATGAAAATCTTATCAAAGCTGGCATCATCGATCCTGCTAAAGTAGTTCGCAGTGCTTTGCAAAATGCTATAAGTATCGCCGGTCTTTTCCTCACTACCGAATGTATCATAACCGATATTCCCGAAGAAGAAAAAATGCCTCCGATGCCACCGGGTGGCGGTGGAATGCCGGGAATGTATTAGTATCCTAAAATATACATTACAATATAACTCAGGAAGCTTTCTGGAAGGGGAGCTTCCTTATTTTTTTAATAGGTCTTTTGTAATATATTATATATCTTAAATGTGTTAGAAATCGCTTGACACGTGAATTGGGTATTTTTTTGATACTCAACCAATGCCGAAGTGGTGAAATTGGTAGACGCAGTGGACTCAAAATCCTCCGGGCTTTTGCTCATGCCGGTTCGAGTCCGGCCTTCGGCACCATTTGGAAATTGGAGGTTTTATAAAATTTTGTTAGAGTAACAACCTGATTTTTTAATCTTTACCCAAAAATTTTAGTACTGGAGGAAAGCAATGAAAACCAAATTACTTTTACTAACACTTATAGTAGTTCTTTTAATTCCGGTAGTAGCTAATGCAATTTCAGAAGCTGCTGTGATATTTCTTTTGATCGAACCGGGATCGAGAGCTGGAGCTATGGGTCAGGCTTATGTTGCTCAGGCAGACGACGGATTCGCCTCTTACTGGAATCCGGGTGCATTGGCTTTTAATAGGAGAAGCCAAGTTGCCAGTATGTACTCAAACTGGTTTGGTGAAGTTTTTAATGATATGTATTATTTCCATCTGGCAGGAAATAAATATAGTGAAGATCTTGGAAATATTGGTTTTAACTTTACCTACATGACTTATGGCGAACAAGAAAGAACTGATGAAGATGGTGATGTTTTAGAAACTTTTCAGAGTTATGATGTAGCTCTGGCAACCACATATAGTTATCAATTAAGCCAGAATACCGGAATCGGGCTTACATTCAAATTCGTCCTTAGTGATCTGGCACCCGAAGGACAGGGAGAAACCGAAGCAGATGAACGTGGTCAGGGTATAAGTTATGCATTCGATTTTGGTGTAAAGCACAAAAGCGTTGATTTTGGTCAGATCCTGGTTTCACCATATAATGGAGCTTTGTCCCTGTATAATGGTATCGCTTCTCTAGCAGGATTCAATAAAGCTTCTCTCTCTGAATATAGCATACTTGTGAAAAAATTGGATTTTGGTCTTAATTTGCAAAATGTAGGTCCTAATATGACTTATATCGATGAATCTCAATCTGATCCAATGCCTATGAATTGGCGTATGGGATTTTCTTATCGTGCTTTGGAATCTCAGTATAATAAACTTACCATTAATGCCGATATGAATAAACTTCTGGCAAATGACGACCCCATTTACAAGCGAATTTTTACAGCCTGGACAGATGATTTTAATAAGCGTGTAGAAGAGGGTGAAGAAGTCGACGATTTTGCTTCCATCCAGAATTTTATTAATTCCATTGAGATCAGAGAGATCATCTGGTGTCTGGGTGCAGAATACGTTTATCTTGATCTTCTATCATTACGTACCGGTTACTATGCCGATAGAGAAGGTGAAGTTACCGGATTCGCTTTTGGCGCCGGAATTCATTACACTTTTAAAAAGGAATATCTTGTAGGAATTGATTATGCATTCCAACCCGGTGGCGGTTTACAGGATTATAATCAGACACTTTCAGTAAAAGTAGAATTTTAAAAATAACATAAACTATGAAACACATTTTACTGTCAGTCCTGATAGTATTGGGACTTGTTGTTCCAAATTTTTCACATGCCAGAAAAATATCTGTGAGTAAAATAGCAACTCCGGTTCGATCGGAGAAGAAAGTTCATCCAATAGAAAACTACCTATCGGGAGCGGCTGAGCGGTTGGATAATTTTAGCAGGAATTCCAACAAATTGCTTGTACTTCTCATAGAATTCCAGGAAGATAATGACCCGCAAAGTACCGGAAATGGAACGTTCATCCAAGATCCGGAAGGTTATCCTGTCAACCTGGGAGCTCCTCCACACGATCATGAGTTTTTCACAACTCAACTGCAGGCTTTGAATTATTACTACCTTGCTGCCAGCTTTGGCTCTTATGATTTGGAAAGTTATATCTTCCCCATATCCTCGCCAGGTGATTTCCTGGCATATACGCTTCCCCACGAAATGGCGTATTACAATCCACCCGGAGCTGATGTCGACTTGATGATATCTCGTTTCGAGGAATATTTTCAAGATGCCTTCACAATTGCTGATGCTGACGAAAATATAGTTTTTAGTCAGTATGATCATTTCATGTTCATTCATGCCGGTGCAGATTGGCAGCATGATATCTTTGGTGATACACCTGCCGATATTCCTTCTTTCTTTATTCGGGTAGGAACTGGTAAAGAAGTTATTGTTGATGATGATATCGTAATAAATCATGCCTGCAATGTCCCTGAGATGATAACACAAGACATTCAAGATGAACAGGATGGTTCTATTACCATTTATTCGAACTATGGTGTTGTAAATGCGGTTTTTGCTCATGAATTCGGACACTCCCTGGGGTTTGTAGATCTGTACAACACCAGGAATTTCACTCCTCAGGTTGGAGTTTTCGATATAATGGATAGTGGTGGTAATGCCGGTTTACTGGTAGTTTACGATGAAAATGATAATCTTTATTACTTCGAAGGTAGCATGCCAATCCTGCCCGGTGCCTGGTCTCGTATGCTTGCATGGGAAGATATATTTAGAACGAGAGGAATTTTTAAAGATATTTCAGAATTAGAATTCAATGAAACTATAGAGCTATTACCTGCCGAACATTTATTCGATCCACCCCAGGCAACCACAGAGATTCCATGCTTTATTAAAGTACTATTAAGTGATACGGAATATATACTCATCGAGAACAGGCAGGTAGATCCTGATGGAGACAGTGGAATCTCAGTATGGGCATCTGTTGATGGGAGAGTAATTCTATATCCCACTTATCCTTATCATCTTCCTGGTAATGATCCTACTTATGAATATGATTATTTCCTGCCCGGCTGGCCAATGGCAGAGCCAACAGGTGAATTTAATTATGACATTGGCGGTGGTTTACTAATATGGCATATTGATGAAGCGATCCTGGCAGAAAATGACAACTTTGAAAATAATACCATAAACATTCATCACTCCCATAGAGCAGTAAAAATAATTGAAGCTGATAACATCGATGATATTGGTAATATGTATTCAATGTTCTGGGAAGGTACTCAATATGAGCCTTTCTTTAAGTTTATGCCTGTAATAGATGAAGAAGGTTATTTTACCGGCTGGGACGACGAGACAATAATTAACATAAACGGTGATGAGGAATTCATCGGTACTATTTTCAACGAGGAACTCTCGGCTGTTTCAGCACCGGCGTTAATAACTAATACGGGTGCTCCATCCATATTCTCGCTATACGATATCAGCAGCTATTCCATTGAACCGGGTGTAGAACGAATTATGTCGTTTAAATTCGGTTCTCATCTTTTTGATGGAACAGATAAAATCGCACAATTTGATTCTCTTAAAGCCATTGGTCATGTGGGAACTTCATTAGGCTTTCCTGCATTCCCTGTACTTAAAGAAAACGAGATTAACTTCTTCTCTCTTATTGATGAGTATTGGGCAGATAACTTCGGCATTGCATTACCCTTCGATAAAACACCCACCCAACCGATCTTTCCTGTTGATCGCAATCTGGATGGAGAAGATGAATACAATATAATCTGCGATAATATCCTTTCGCAAATAACCACAAGCTCCGTTGATAATACAGCTTTCACAGAAATAATAACAGATGCACCTCTTTTTATTGGTCAGGATGAATCATGGTTAGAACCTTCTTTCATAGTTCCTATAGCTGATTCATTATATATATTTCTACCTGAACAGACACATAAGGTTGAAATTCCAGAAGCTAAATGCGCTTTTGATGGGAAAAATCTAATTACTGCTACTACCGATCGCATTCATTTCATTCCAGATATAATGCTAAGCGGTGTTCCATATTATGAAGTTCAAATTGATAATTACGATACTAACTACACTCCCGTTTGTTATAAAGATGCTGTAAACACAGTTTATAATGCTACATTTGTTCAAGACAACAATGGGAATATCTATAGAATTAAAGAAGGAAATGCAGAGAAGATATTCAGCCTATATCCTTATACATCAGCAAAACCTTCGCAACTTGCTTTGGGTAATTTTCTGGATGATGGGCAGGTTTATCTTGTTTTCGGTGCAGAGAACAGAGTATTTGCCATCACATTAGATGGCACCCTGGCACCTGGCTTCCCGGCTTATCTGGATGAAAGAATAATCAAACCAGAAAGCTATCCAAGAATAATAAAATTCGGAGAAGAAATCATTCTTCTCTTTGAAGAAGCCGATAACGGATATATTGCTGTGAATAAAGATGCGAGGTTAAGCATTCAGCATTCTTTCTCCTGGCGAAAAACAGATGTTATCGACCAGTTTTACTGGAATGAACAATCAGAAAAACTGTATTATCTTTATTCGGATGCAGAGAATAATCTCTTTGCTTCATATATAGAAAATGTAGTTGAAAATCCAATAATCTGGAATGGTTATAGAAATCAAAATTACTCATTATATATTGGCGAGATATCTCCCCAGGTTTCTTCAACAGACAAGATGACTGCATATGCTTTTCCAAATCCTGCCAAAAAAGGAGAAGTAAGAATTAAAGTGGTCAATGCAAAAGACGGTATTGATATTAAAATTTTTGACATTGCAGGAAATATCGTATTCAAGAGAAAAGTGGAAAAAGGAACCGGTGACGACAGAGATATTCTCTGGAATACAAGAAAGATCGCCACGGGAGTTTATTTTGGTATCGTGCGGTCCGAAGGTGAAGTGAAAAAAGTTCCAATTGCAATTATAAATTAAGGAGATATAATATGTTACGTAAAATAATCTTGCCTTTTGTGCTGATCGGTATTTTTATTTCGGTGTCAGCTCAAGAAATCAGAAATGACATTATCCAGGTAAATTATGAAAAAAAATCCGTATCTAAAGCGATGATTTTATCTTCCCTGTTTCCTGGTGCCGGACAATTCTATGCCAACCGCAGAAGCATTACAACCTATATTTTTCCCATCATCGAAATCGGACTCTGGGTGGGATATTTCCACTATTATAACCAGGGATTAGATAAGGAAGACGAATATGAAAAATGGGCAAATCAGGAGCCAATAAATGATGTGGGATATTTGGGAGATTGTCCTTATATAAATCCGGATACAAATCAACCGTATTACAAGGATGGCGATCCTATTTATCGCTATGGACGTGAACGTCATGACTTTGCAGTGGACGACTTCCTGATAGAGAATAATAATCCATCTTACGAAAATCACTTCAGACTCGATGATACAAACACCCAGCACTTCTATGAAGATATTGGTAAATACAATAAACATATTTTTGGTTGGTACGACTGGTTTAATATTTATGCTACAAATGATGAAGGAAATTGGACAAATGTTATTAACTGGAATTTCGAAGATGATGCTAATGGTTTGGATGATTGGATTGGAATGGGAGCTCCAGCTAACCCTATGGACTCACTTTATATTGAGAACCAATCACTCTACGAGGGGAAAAATGGGCTTTATTCCGGAATGCGTGCAGAATATATCGAAATGAGAAAAGAAGCCAGGAATTATTACAAATCAGCAGAAATCATCTCATTCGGACTGGTCTTTAACCACATCTTAAGTGCGTTTGATGCAGTTCGAATAACCCGCAGATATAATCTGGAATACATAACTAATATATCCAAATTACAAATACATCTGGCACCGGTAGTTGTATCTAACGAACTTTCTCCGGCACTATTTCTTACAAAAAGGTTCTAGTTCATGAGAAGATTCGTTCTTGCACTGTTATTAATCATCCTGGCGGTTAGTCTTGCCGGTAAAGAATATTCGGTGCGCAAAGCTATGTTTTATTCTGCTGTTGTTCCGGGATTGGGCGAAATATATGTTCGGGACTATAAAAAAGGTGCAATTTTTTTAACTTCCGAAGCGGCAATCTTATTCTCATATTTTCGATTGAAAGCTGAAACCAAATGGGCAGTAGATTCTTATAAACAATTTGCCTATTCGGTGGCAGATGTTCCCAAAGACCAGGAAGACTTATATTACCAGATGATTCAAGATTATATAAGCAGTGATAATTATAACGAATCTATTATTCGAGATGCGCGAAATCATTTCCTGATCTATAATAACGATCCGCTTGGTTATGAGGAATACCTGGAAAATCATCTGATTCCGGAGGATCTGAGCTGGAATTGGGAAAATACCAAAAACTGGTATAATTACAGAGAGTTGCGACGTAATAAACAAGATTTCGAGATCTATACAAAATTTGCCACGGCAGCTGCAATTTTGAATAGGATAGTAAGCATGATCGATTCTGCTGTCTCGGTGAAGAAATTGAATAGAAGCGGGAAATACCTTGGGAAATTAAGCTTCAAACCCGATTATACAAAAAGAGGAATGGAAATAAATTATGAATACCGTTTCTAAAACAAAAGTTGTGATTATCCTAATATTCCTGATTATTTTCTCCACGCTTTTTGCTGGAGAAAATACAAGCAGGAAATATTTTTTCAAATCTTTGTTGATCCCGGGTTGGGGTGAGTTATCCCAAAAAAATAGTTCGGGTTATATTTTTCTAACTTCTGAATTGTTGTTCTGGTCTTCTCGCTATTATTTTTTAGAAGAGGCAGATCTGAAGGATAAAGCTTCTTTTAATTATGCTGTTAAATTTGCACATATAGATCCGAATACGGATTATTCCAACGAGTACTTCTTTCATTTGAAAAGATACGACAGTTCAGGCTATGAAACCGGTGGATATAATGCTTATATTGTAGAATTAGCAAAGAATCTTTACCCGGAAGATCCAGAAGCTCAAACCGCATATATAAATGCAAATGCTTATTCCGATGAATATTTCTGGCAATGGGATAATGATAACAAACAACACGAATATGCAATACTGCGAAAAAGGATCATTCAATACAATGATTATGCCAAAACCTTCGTAGGAGCCATTTTGGTCAATCACCTTATAAGTGCTATAAATTCCCTGCGTATTAATTCCAGGCTGAAAAGACTGCAGGCTGGGATTGAATTTAATAGTAACTTGGATCCAATGATCTCAATAAGATATAATTTTTAAAATAGATGAGGAGAATTTAGGATGGCTGTGATTATTACTGGAAAAAATCTGACCATTGAAAATGTGTATAATGTAGCCCATCGTGCTGAAAAGGTGGAACTTCATCCGGACGCACTACAAAGAATTCAAAAGTGCAGAATATTCATCGAGAAAAAGATCGTCGAAGGCGAGATAATGTATGGAGTAAATACTGGAATTGGAGAGTTCTCAGAAGTCGTTCTAAATGACGAGCAGATCAAACAATTCCAGAAATACCTGATCTATAATCACTCAGCTGGTATTGGAAAACCTTGTCCGATCGAGCATGTACGTGCAGCTATGCTTTCCAGGATCAATGTACATGCCAACGGCAATTCAGGATGTCGTCCGATTATCACCCAGACATTTGTGGAAATGCTGAATAAAGGCGTAACACCGGTTGTTTGTGAAAAAGGCAGTGTAGGAGCTTGTGGAGATCTTTCCTCAATGAGCCAGATCGCTCTTCTCATGATGGGTGAAGGTGAAGCATTTTACAAAGGTGAACGCCTTCCGGGAAAAGTTGCTTTGGAAAAAGCCGGTATTAAAATACCCGGGCTTAAAGCAAGGGACGGTCTTGCCTGTATTAATGGCAGCAACTTACTTACCGGTATTGCTGCATTGATAATCTATGAGACAGAAAGATTTTTCAAACAAGCGGAAATTGCTGCTGTAATGACCCTCGAAGCCCTGATGGCCAACCTGAAACCTTATGATGAAAGACTTCATAAACTCCGAGGTTTTCAAGGTGCTGTTACATGCGCAAAAAATATTAAAAAAATGTTCGCTGATTCTGACCTTCTTAAAGGAATGAAAGTAAAAGTTCAGGATGCCTACAGTATGCGATCCACACCACAGGTTATAGGTGCAGCTCTCGACCAATTAAGATGGACAAGAAGTCAGATCGAAATAGAACTTAACGGTGTTGGTGATAATCCTGTGTTTCTTCCTGATGATGGGATCGTTCTTACAGGAGCGAATTTCCAGGGTTCTCCTATCAGTGTTCCGCTGGATATGCTGGGAGCTTGTATCACAATGGTTTGCGTTATCTCCGAAAGACGCTTAAACCGCCTGTTAAACCCTGCTTTGAGTGTTGGCTTGCCTGCCTTTTTAACAAAAGGTGCCGGTATGTTCTCCGGTCTTATGCTCAGCCAATATACGGCAGATATGATGATTGTTGAACAGAGGATTCTTTCAACTCCTGCTTCCTGTCAGTCAATTCCTGCAGCTGCCGATCAAGAGGATTTTGTAAGTATGGGAATGAACACCTCCCTCAAAACACGACAGATCCTTGATAATGCTTATGGTATTCTTGGAATAGAATTCATTGCTGCTGCACAAGCACTCGATTTCAGAGATTTCAAACCAGGGAAAGGAACCCGAGCAGCTCATAAAGCTGTGAGAAAAGTTGTTGAACATCTGGACGTGGATAGACCGCTTTTTGATGATCATAATAATATGATGGAAACTGTAAAAAATAGAGATATCCTGCATGCTGTGGAAGAAGAAATCGGAGAATTACAAACTTATTAAAATGTATATCTTGAAAATGAAAAAGTTAATCGATTTCCATATTTTAATTCCAATTGATATCGTTAAAAATTTATAGCTTTTAATTGGAGATGCATTGCTACGAAAACTAGTTTTACCGTTATTTATAATTCTATTGGTGATAACTGGATGTGTTTATTATAATACGTTTTTCAATGCAGAGAAGTATTTTGAAGAAGCAAATAATTTAAAATTGAAAGATGATGGTACTCCCACGGCAAATGCAATTCAGAAATACAATAAGGTCATTAAGAAATGCGGTGTAGTATTAACAGATTATAAAGACAGCAAATATGCTGATGACGCTTTATTCCTGATGGCAAAGTGTCTTTATTATATTGGAAGAAATTACACTCAGGCAATAAAGAACTTCGAAGAACTGATTGAATTTTATCTGGAAAGTGAATTCGTGCCGGAAGCTATGATCTACATTGCCAGGTCAAAATATGATTTCAGGCAGAAAGAAGAAGCATATGAATTACTCCATGATTTCCTTTTACTCGATGAATACAAAGAATATCATCCACAGGCATTACAGCTTCTGGCAAATTATCACCTTGAAGAAGAAGACTACGTACAAACAGATTTCTACCTGCAGAAACTAATAGAAAAATATCCCAAAGCAAAAGAATATGAAACAGCCTTTTTCCTGAAAGGAAAATCACAGCATGATGCTGGTAACTACAAGAATTCCAATGATATTTTTATTTTGCTGCTGAAATCCAAGGTTTCAAGAAATGTAAAATACGATGCCAGATACTATATAGCTTTGAACTACCTGCTTATAGAAGATTTTCAGAATTCTGTGGATTATGCTAATAACCTTCTGAAAAAAGAATATCGTGAAAGCGAGATAGCTAAGATAAGAATACTACAAGCCCGGGGATTGGCTGAACTGGGAAATACCGATGATGCCATAGTTATTCTGCAAGCAGTAGTTGAAGATAATAAACGTTCAAAGTTAGCTGCAGATGCTTTTTTCTACCTGGGAGAAATATATTTCAACATTCTGCTCGACTACCAGGGAGCTATTGATAACTATAACAAGGTAAAAACCGAATACAACAAATCGGAGCTAATAGAGCGGGCACTTACCAAAAGTGCAGTAGCCAGCCAGATCATTCAGTTTCACAATCCCAGTGCAAATATCGATGCCGAGCAATTGGTGAACCAACAATTCAAACTAGCAGAATTTTACATCGAAACGCTTAATATGCCGGATTCTGCCCTCATGGTCTATGATATTGTTATTACTCAAAAGACCGATCTGATAAAGCAACTTGATTCTCTGGAAGCTGCTGTAATAATTTTGGAATTTCGCATCGATTCCCTGAAAACCACAAGCGATTCTTTGCAATTGAAGCTTAGTACCGACACCCTGAAAACCCTCAGTGATTCTTTGCAAATCAAGGAAATTAAAACCCAACCGGACACTGTAAAGACCACAGAAGAAAAACAGGAATCGGTTGTTACGCTAGTTCAACTGCAATCCGAATATGATACTATGAATCTGAAAATAGAGAACCAAATTAGGAACTTGAAACAATATGATAGCGAATTCATTCCTTATGCAAAGTTCGTTAAACTCTGGATATTTAAAACCCTGTTAAATGATTCCACTAAAGTGCAAAACATCTTTAACGATTTGCAAGTGAATTATCCCGGTAATAAATATTCTTTTGCTGCAAGTTCACTATTGGAAGGCAAAGAAGTAGAATTAACTACTCCGCTCCATATCAAAGAATTGGAAGATTACCAGCGTGCTATTGAGCACTTTGAAAATGAGCCTTCCACAAGTGTGGAACTTCTGCTTCCAATAGCTCAAAACGATGAACATGAATTTTCAAAAAAAGCAATGTATAGTTTGGGTTATATTCATTATTTCCTTTTAGCAGATAGTTTGTCTGCAAGACCATTCCTGGATTCTTTACTTACTATCGAAAGTAATGACTTTAAAAATTCGATCTATAAATTTTACAATGGAACTTTTTTCATTAAAATTAATCAGCTTCCTGCTTTAAAATTACAACTTGAAAAAGAAAAAGAGCAAGAAGAAGTCCTGAAAGAACAAGAAGAACAGAAAGAACAAGAAGAATTAGAAAAATCCGAAGAACCACAAAAAAGTGAAAACAACGAAGAGAAAAGGGAACCTGTTAAACCGTAATAAATGGGAATTACAGTAAACGAAACTTTTTTTGAACAGCAAAATACTTTTTTAAAAACATTCATTATTTTCATCGGGATAGTAATTTCTGCTTCGGTTGATTTTTATATTTTACTCATAATCTTCATTTTCACTCTTCTCTATGTTATCATTTCTCCCCATATTTATTTTCGCTGGCTAAAAACTATTCTAATATTACTGCCATTTTATATTTCCTTCTTTATTTTCGGCATAATATTCAACATCCCATTTAATCAACACAGTTATGTGGCTGTAAAGATAACCCATATCCTTCTTCTTTCGGTCTACCTGGTTTCTACCACTTCAATAGAAGCATTCCTAACAGACTCAGCAACATTAAGCAAAAATAAATATCTGAACAAACTTCGCTTTTTCCTGGTTGCTACGATCTATTTTATTCCAATTCTTATTGAGCAATTTGAAACTGTAAAAAAAAAACATAAAAATATATTGAATGTAATACACCAGGCAGTATCTCAAAGCATGGATGAAATAAAGCGTGTGGAGATGGAAGCTTTGAAAAAATTGGAAAATTCAAATATAAGAAGAAGATTTGCCATATTGCCAAACCTCTATATGTTATTGCTTCTGTTGATATATTTTATGGTATTAATTGTGAAATAATGAGGAGCTAATGAAAAGATATCTTTTACGAATATCTTATGATGGAAACGCTTTTTGCGGTTGGCAGACTCAAAAAGAAGACAGAACCGTACAACAGGCAATCGAAAATGCTTTATCGGAGATCGCCAAAAAGAGTGTAAAAATTACCTGTGCCGGTCGCACCGATGCCGGTGTACATGCCCTGCGACAGTATGCTCACTTCGATTTTAATCAGGATATGACTACCGAGCAGATAAAGTTTGCTCTTCAGGCAAAATTACCAGCAGATGTTTCAATACAAGAAGTACTTACAGTGATCGAGGATTTCAATGCCCGTTACGACGCTATAAGTAGAACATACAAATACTTGATCACGAAGCAGAGAACGCCTTTTAACAGATATTATAATAGCTTCCTACCAAAAAAAAATATCAGGAAAAAAATTATCCGGAATTGCCTGCCATTCTTCATGGGAAAACACGATTTCACTTCTTTCTCTAAACATAACCCGGATTTGAATAATTGTTTTTGTGAAATAACTCAGTTTAATTTTATAGATATCGGAAATGAATATATTTTTACAATTTCTGCAAACAGGTTCCTACATAATATGGTTCGTAGAATTGTGGGAACTTTAATAAATATTTCACACTTTGAACTGGAACCAGAGATCATTAGGAATTTGATGGCAGCAAAGGATCAAAACAATAAGTTGATAGAGACTGCCCCACCTCAAGGATTATATCTGGAAGAAGTAGAATACCCAAAAGACAAATTTGTATAAAAAAAACGCCCGGTAACTTCCGGGCGTTCAATTATTTGAAAGTATATTTACTTCATAAGTATCATTTTCTTGGTGCTGCTTAATTTACCATCTACTTTCATTTTATAGAAATAAATACCGCTGGCTACACTTTGGTTGCTGTCATTATTACCATTCCAGGTAATTATATGATTACCAGCGTTTTT
>CBDUTJ010000043.1:0-23485 GCA_965370415.1 uncultured bacterium
CGATTATTTCCTCAATGTGATTGATCCCATCATGAAGAGTGGAAAGTTCTTTCAGAGAATTGTCCTGTTCTTCCTTTAATGTTATTCCCACTTTTATCAGGTATTCGGGAAGCATCTTTCCTTTCTCATCGACAGTAATGAATTCTCCGATATTATCTGTGTGTTCTTCCATTAAGGTTAGAACTTTTTGCAGGTTATTCACCTTCGAGGATTTAATTTTTTCTTTGAGAATTTGCGAAGATACCTTCACGCTGTTGAGAACATTTCCCACATTATGCAGAATGCCAGTTGCGATCTCTGCCATTCCGGCACGATGAGCTGTATCTGTTAACATCTTTTGTGTTTCTTGAAGTTCTTTAAGGGTTTTAGAAAGCTGATTCTTCTGTTTGATTATTTGTTTGTTCTTTTGGTGCAGTTCAGTATTTGCATTTTCTATTTGGATATTTTTATCATTCAAAATCAAGTTCGCTTTCTTTTTAGAACGATAACGAGCATAGATAACAAAAGCAAGGAACAGAATAAGAATAGAAATGACGATAAATGAGTTGCGGAGATTCTGCTGTTTGTTGATCTCCAGTTTCTGGATTTTGTTATCTTTCTTTAGAATCTCGTTTTCCTTTTCCTTCTTTTCTGTTTCGTATTTAGTCTGCATTTCTGCTATCTTTTCGCTGCTCTCTTCGGTGAAGATGCTGTCTTTTTCTTCAGTGTAAAGTTTATAATATTCAAGAGATTTTTTGTAATTTTCTTTTATTGAATACAAATTAGAAAGAGATTGGTAACTGTTTTTTATTAAAGATTTAGCTTCGATTTCCTCAGCCAATTTCAAACTTTTCTGAAAATAAGAAAAAGCTTCATCATAATTTTCCAATAGAAAATATAATTCTCCGATATTATTCAATGTATTAGCAATGCCAGCTTTTTCTTGCATTTCTTCGGAAGTTTTTAATGATTTGAAATAATATTCCAGAGCTTTATTATAATTCTGTGATTCTCTAAAAACAAAGGCAATGTTATTTGAAGAAGCAGCTACACCATATTTTTTATTTAATTCTTCATAGATTATTAATGCTTTAATAAAGCATTTTGAACTTTTATCAAATTTCTTTAATACATAAAAAATATTCCCCATGTTATTACTTATAATAGCAATACCATCTTTATTATTGATTTCTTCATAAATCTTTAATGATTTTTCATAATATTCCAAAGCACTATCATGATTCATTGTTTCCCAATTAATATTTCCGATATTATTGTAAGATGCAGCAATTCCTTCTTTATCTCCAATTTCTTCTCTTATCTTCAGTGATTTCAGATGATAGTCTAATGATATTTCATATTTGCTAAGTATATTATAAGTCAAACCGATGTTATTTAACATTTGAGCAATGTTCTTTTTATCTTCGATCTCCTCATATATTTGCAATGCTTCCAAGAAGATTTCTATTGATTTGTGGTAATCACTATAGATGTAATGTGCTGTTGCGATATTCGCTAATGCATCAGCTTCTCCTTTCGTATAATCAATTTTTTGTGATAGTTCTAATGCTTGTTTACTATATTCCAATGTTTTTTCAGGTAAGAAGCTTTTGTATTCCTTTGCTAACTCATTCAGAATTTCCACCTTTTCCCTGTTGCTAACGATTTTTAATTGGGTTTCCAGACTATCGATACTCGCTTGTGAAAATAAGTTTAAAGATAGCATTAATAAAAGGAAAACGGATATTTTTTTCATAATCATCTCAAGTTGTATTTATTGTTACTTTCACAATAAATTTAGCACCTTTCCCTTTGCCATCACTTTGTGCGATCAATTTTCCTTTCAGTTCTGTCATTGCCAAAGCACTTGTGTGAAGCCCGAATCCTTTGCCTTCTTTCTTTGTGGAAAATCCATAAGAAAACATTTTTGTAAGATTCTCTTTGGAAATTCCTGTTCCATTATCTGTTATCTCTACGGTTTGCTGCTGCTTATCTTCTAATATATTTATGGTTATAATTCTATTCTTTTCATCTTTTGCTTCCAACGATTCTTTTGCATTTTTCAATAAATTTACAAACACCTGGATAAGTTTACCTTTTTCTATCAGGATGGGGTTCGTTTTGGAATATTTTTTTATGATATTTATCTTATATTTGCGGAATATCTCAGAGTGCATTTTCAGAACATCATCCATCATAGCGGAAAGTGCTACTTTTTCTACCAATCCCGAAACTCCGGCATAACTCTGCTGTACTGCGATTATTTCCTCAATGTGATTGATCCCATCATGAAGAGTGGAAAGTTCTTTCAGAGAATTGTCCTGTTCTTCCTTTAATGTTATTCCCACTTTTATCAGGTATTCGGGAAGCATCTTTCCCTTTTCATCGGAAGTGATAAATTTTCCGATATTATCAGTGTGCTCCTCCATTAAGGATAGAACTTTTTGAAGGTTATTTACTTTTGAGGATTTAATTTTTTCTTTGAGAAGTTGCGAAGATACCTTCACGCTATTGAGAACATTTCCCACATTATGTAGAATGCCAGTTGCGATCTCTGCCATTCCGGCACGATGAGCAGTATCCGTTAACATCTTTTGTGTTTCTCTGAGTTGAGCTGTTCGTTCATTTACCTTTTGTTCCAGTATTTTTGTTCTAAGCCTTAGTTGAGCAGTTTTCAAGAGAAAAATTCCATAGATTATCATCCCCGCGAGAATTAACATAGTAAATCTAAACCACCATGTTTGCCAGAAAGGAGGTATTATTATAAAATTATAAGCTGTGGGCTCTTTATTCCAAACACCATCATTATTACAAGCTTTTAATTTAAATGTATATTCTCCAGGAGGTAAATTTGAATAAGTAACATGATTTTCCTTTATAGCTGGTGACCAATCCTTATCAATTCCTTCTAATATATATTGAAACCTTACTTTTGAAGGAATAGTTAAACTAATACCAATGAAATCAAAAGTTAAGTGATTTTGTTTGTATGGTAATCTCAACCCTATGGGTAAGCCTGATATTTTATTGATATCATCAGTATAGATAGTCCAATCAATATTTTTAAAAAATAGACGCAAATTAGTGATATATGTAAAAGGCTCTTCTGTATTTGGTTTATCTTCCTTAGAATTGTATTTAAACACTCCCTTTATTGTGCCAAACCAGAGATTTCCTTTGCTATCTTGGTAAACCGCTTTTTGATTACATTCAATACCGATAAAGCCTTCTTCCTTCCCGTAGTGCTCGAATATTTTTTTACCTGTTTTATTATACTCAAGAACATCAAATTTATCAAGACCCTTATTTGTACCAATCCATAAATTTCCCACATTATCAAAGATCATTAAAAGGACAGCATTATCACATAAGCCTTCCTCTGATGTAAAAGTCTCAAATGTTCCAACTTTTCCATTTTTAGGACAATTATATTTCGAAACTCCCCCGCCATAAGTTCCAAACCACAAATCACCATCTATATCTTCCGAAATACACAAAACAAAATCACTGCTTAAACCATTTTTTGTAGTAAAATTAGTAAAAGTCTTTCCATCATATTTACTAACACCTCCACCATCAGTGGTAAACCACATATTACCTTCAGTGTCTTGCAAAATACATGAGACATAGTCATGACATAATCCATTTTTTGTAGTAAAATTAGTAAAAGATTTCCCATCATATTTACTTACACCACCATGAGTAGCAAACCATAAATTGCTATCATTATCCTCAAAAATATAACGGACATCATTATTAATTAAGCCATCATTTGCATTAATATTAGTAAAAGATTTCCCATCATACTTACTTATTCCCCAAGAAGTAGCAATCCACAGATTGCCTTCCCTGTCATTAACAATTGAATAGATATTATTACTAATCAAGCCTTCTTCGGTGGTATAATTAATAAAAGTTTTTTCATTATATTTGTAAACACCATATTCATAAGTTCCAAACCATAAATTGCCTTCACTATCCTCACAAATTGAATATATGATATTATTACTCAAGCCTTCTTCGGTGGTATAACCAATAAAAGTTTCTCCACTATATTTGCAAACACCGCCACCATTAGTTCCAAACCATAAATTACCTTCTTTATCCTCAAAGATTGACCAGATTGTGTTATTATTTAAGCCATTTTCTATTGTATAATTCACAAAAGTTTTTCCATCATATTTACTTGCGCCACCTCCATCAGTTCCAAACCATAAATCGCCTTTACTATCCTCAAAAATAGAATAGATAATATCACTCTTTAAGCCATTTTCCATGGTAAAATTAATAAAAGTTTTCCCGTCATATTTATATATACCACCTCCATCAGTTCCAAACCACATATTGCCTTTACTATCCTCAAGAACATAATAGATAATATCGCTCTTTAAGTTATCTTTCGTTGTAAAATTCGTGAATGTTTTCCCATCATATTTACTTATACCAATATTAGTGCCAAACCAGAGATTGCGTTCTTTATCCGCAGAAATCGACCAGACTGTATTATTGCTAATATCCCCATTTATAGTAAAATTCGTAAAAGTCTCTCCATTATATTTACTTACACCATCATCAGTACCAAACCATAAATTACCTTCTTTATCCTCAAAAATAGACCAGATTGTTTTATTTGTACCTTCTTTTGCAGCATAATTCGTGAATGTTTTCCCATCATATTTATTTATACCGATATTAGTTCCAAACCAGAGATTGTGTTTACTATCTTCAAAAATGAAAGTGACGACATTATCGCATAGGCCATCTTTTGTAGTATAAGTAATAAATGTATTCCCATCATATTTAATAACACCTCCTCCATTTGTTCCAAACCACATATAACCCTGACTATCCTGACAAATAGCAAATACTTGCGATTGTGCCAAGCCATCTTCTACAGAATACGTCTTGAAACTATATTGTTGACTACTAACAACAACTGGTAAAATCAAAAATATTAGGCAAAAGTATAATAGTCGCATAACTTTTTCTTTAGAATTTCTACTTTTTTACAAGTTTGTAGATTCTTTTGGTAACACTTCTCATGTAAATTGCACAATTAATAATGTATTTCACTTGTTGTAACGCTTTTGATTTTTCCAAAAGAACTTCTTTTATTATTTTTTCCATCATTTCTTCTTTGTCACAATCACCGTAAACTTTGCTCCCATACCCTCTCCCTCGCTATCGGCTAATATCTTGCCTTTAAGTTCAACCATATCTAAAGCACTGGTGTGAAGCCCAAAACCTTTTCCATCTTTTTTTGTAGAAAACCCGTAGGAGAAAATCTTTGTAAGATTCTCTTTGGGAATTCCTGTTCCATTATCTGTTATCTCTACGGTTTGGTGCTGCTTATCTTCTAATATATTTATGGTTATAATTCTATTCTTCTCATCTTTCATTTCCAACGATTCTTTTGCATTTTTCAACAGGTTCACAAAAACCTGGATAAGTTTACCTTTTTCTATCAGGATGGGGTTCGTTTTGGAATATTTTTTTATGATATTTATCTTATATTTGCGGAATATCTCAGAGTGCATTTTCAGAACATCATCCATCATAGCGGAAAGTGCTACTTTTTCTACCAATCCCGAAACTCCGGCATAACTCTGCTGTACTGCGATTATTTCCTCAATGTGATTGATCCCATCATGAAGAGTGGAAAGTTCTTTCAGGGAATTGTCCTGTTCTTCTTTTAGTGTTGCTCCCACTTTTATCAGGTATTCGGGAAGCATCTTTCCTTTCTCATCGACAGTGATGAATTCTCCAATATTATCTGTGTGTTCTTCCATTAAGGATAAAACTTTTTGCAGGTTATTCACTTTTGAGGATTTAATTTTTTCTTTTAGAAGTTGCGAAGATACCTTCACACTGTTGAGAACATTTCCCACATTATGCAGAATTCCAGTTGCGATCTCTGCCATTCCAGCACGATGAGCTGTATCTGTTAACATCTTTTGTGTTTCATGAAGTTCTTTAAGGGTTTTAGAAAGCTGATTCTTCTGTTTGGTTATTTGTTTGTTCTTTTGGTTCAGATCGATATTTGCATTTTCTATTTGGATATTTTTATCATTCAAGATCAAGTTCGCTTTCTGTTTAGAACGATAACGAGCATAGATAACAAAAGCGAGGAACAGGATAAGGATAGAAATGACGATAAATGAGTTGCGAAGATTTTGCTGTTTGTTGATCTCCAGTTTCTGGATTTTGTTATCTTTCTTTAGAATCTCGTTTTCCTTTTCCTTCTTTTCTGTTTCGTATTTAGTCTGCATTTCTGCTATCTTTTCGCTGCTCTCTTCGGTGAAGATGCTGTCTTTTTCTTCAGTGTAAAGTTTATAATATTCAAGGGCTTTCTTATAGTCTTCTTTTGCTGTATATAATTCTGAAAAATTGATATAGCTATCTTTCAGTAGGTGTCTTGATTCCATTTTTTCAGCTAATTTTAAACCATTTTCAAGATACAGGGATGCTTTATCAAAATTTAGAAGTTTAACATAGATCATCCCAATATTTAGTGAAGTATTGGAAACACCCCATTTATCTCCTATTTCTTCTTTTATTTTTAATGCTTCAAGATAATATTCCAAGGACTTATTAAAATTATTTAAATACCAATAATTTATTCCAATATTGTTCAAACAACCGGCAATAATTTTTTTGTCATCAATTTCTTTGTATATTATTAATGCTTTCTGATAATACTCCAATGCTGTGTCGTAATTATTCAATTGCATATAAACAATACCGATATTGATGAAATTTTTTGCTATAATTTCTGTATCTGAAATCTCTTCACTTATTTTCAAAGAATTCAGAAAATATTCTAATGCTTTATCGTAATTTTTGATATTCAGATAAACAACTCCTATATTGTTATATGATTGAGAAATTCCTATTTTTTCACCAATTTTTTCTCGAATCTTTAATGAATTAATAAAATACTCTATCGATTTATCATAATTGTCTAAATAATAATATATCCTACCAATCCTATCTGAGGAAGCAGCAACATCTTCTTTGCTTTTAATTTTTTTTGTTAACTCAAGAGCTTGCTTTGCATAATCTAAAGATTTTATATATGAAACTGTATCATATGCTTTTACCAATTCATTTAAAACTTCTATTCTCTCCTTGCCGCTAACGATTTCTAATTGGGTTTCCAGACTATCGATGTTCGCTTGTGAAAATAAGTTTATTGATATTAAAAGAATAATTAAAAAATACAAAAATTTCATGATCATTTCCAGTATAAATACTTTACATTATAAGTGCATTCATGATATATTCTGCACCTAAAGCTAACTGAATTTGAAAAATCCTTTAATGCTATTCTAAAAATAAACCCCAGTTAGCGTATTTAGCACTTATAAATAACACAAATATTAATAAATAATTAATAAAATCACGCATTCAAAACACTATGATTCTGAAATTTATGAATTAATGATAATTGTAAAGATAATTAATAATCTATAATAATAAAAAAGGCTGCTCATGTAAATGAACAGCCTGAAAATAAAATGAATTCTTGTTTATTTTTTTCTTGTACCTTTACTGCCTAGTTTCTTCTGTCTTCTATTAAAATGTTCCGCCATTAGCGGACTGGCTACAAAGATGGAAGAATAAGTTCCTACCACCACACCAATGAGAATGGCAAAAGCAAAATCGTGAATAACCGATCCCCCAAACATATATAAACTCAGGACAACTACGAATGTAGTGAGTGAAGTTATGATTGTTCTACTAAGTGTTTCGTTAATACTGTGGTTTATCACACCACCGTATGACTCTTTACGATAGATCTTCAAATCCTCTCTGATGCGGTCAAAAACCACGATTGTATCGTTAAGGGAATAACCCACAATTGTAAGCAAAGCAGCCACAATTGGCAGGCTTATCTCTTTACCGGTGATAGAAAATATACCAACCGTAATCATTACATCATGGAAAAGTGCAATTACAGCAGCCACTCCAAAAGCAAATTCAAAACGCCACCAGATATAAATAATTATCCCCAGAAGTGCCCAAAAAATTGCAAGGATAGCTTTTCCTTTCAGTTCTTCACCAATCTTGGGTCCTACTTCTTCCTGAAGCCTTATCAAAGTTTCGGGATTGATGTTATCAGGGAAATTCTTCTTAATAATGTTCACTATTTGAGTGCTTACTTTGTCCTTTGCATCACCCACAGCTTTTGTTTTAATCAGGATTAGAGTTCTTCCTTCCGAATCTTTAATCTCCTGGATTTCGGTACCATCAATATCATTCTGGGCTAATACATCTCTAATTTCCTGTATATCAATAATTTCTGCATTTTCGGTTACCGGCGACAGATCCAATTCCAATGATACACCTCCTGTAAAATCGATGCTGTATTTTGGACCGCCATTAATTATGAGTGACACAATACCTGTTAGAATAAAAAGAGCAGAAATTATAAATGCAATCCTGCGTTTGTTTATGAAATCTATTTTTGTTTCGCCAAAAAATCTCATCCAATCCCCCTAGATACTAAGTTTATTGCGGGCTATATTATTGATGAAACCATCAAAAATAGCCTTTACTAATATGATAGAAGCGAACATCGAACCGATAATACCAATGGAAAGAGTAACAGCAAATCCTTTAATAGGACCGGTTCCAAATTGATATAAAACCAATGCTGTAATCAGGGTTGTAATATTTGCATCCAGAATAGTCACCAATGCCCTACTGAATCCACCATCCACAGCGGTTCGTACTGTTTTTCCAAGTCTCAGATTTTCTCTGATACGCTCAAAAATTATTACATTTGCATCCACTGCCATACCGATGGTAAGGATCATACCGGCGATACCGGGCATTGTCAATGTTCCTTCCAGCATCGTCATAATAGCAATGATGAATCCCATGTTAACGATCACAGCAATATCGGCAAAAATGCCAGAGACTCCATAATATATCATCATGAATAGAAAAATAGCTGCCATACCGATAATTGCTGCCAGGATACCAGCTTGAATACTATCTGAACCTAAGGTTGGTCCCACCGTTCTTTCTTCGATGATATTTGCCGGAGCGGGCAGACTACCGGCATTCAGCACGATCACCAGATCGTGACATTCTTCGATAGTGAAAGAACCGGTAATCCGAGCTTCACCATTCGGGATACGACTCTCGATGGTTGGTGCAATGAAAACTATATCATCAAGAAGAATAGCCAGTTTCTTATCGATATTCTGACCGGTGATGTTTTTAAATTTCTTCGATCCGGATTTATTAAATTGCAGGTAAATATATGGTCCCTGATCTTTGGGTGAATAACCCTGACCTATTTTTGTCATTGCTTTTTCCAAATATTGCCCTGTAATTTCAGCTCGTTGTTTTAAAACATAAACAGGACGTACATTATAGGGATCATTCTTATCTTGTTTACCAAGGGCAATCTGTATTCCGGCAGGAATTTGTTTCTGAAAATCTTTATCTTTTAGAAGCTGTTTGAATTCAGGAATGTTTTCATATTCAATTATCAACGGATATCCATCGTCAGAAGTAGTAAGATTTGAAAATACTCTGTTAGTAATTTCTTCTGTTTCATCTATATCTTCTTCAGAACCCAAGATATCTAAAGTCTCTTCCTCTTCATATATATCAGAAAATTCTTCCAGGTATTCATACTTCTCAATATTCTCTGCCAGGTATTTATCCAGTTTTTCATAGGTTTCCTGGATCTGTTCGGAATTAGCCAGCAACTTGAATTCCAGAAGAGCTGTTTTGCCAATAAGATCTTTGGCTCTGGAAGGATCTTTTAATCCGGGAAGCTGGATGATTATTCGATTCGTATTTCCAACCCGTTGTAGTGTTGGTTCAGAAACCCCAAACTGATCGATACGATTACGAATAATTTGAAGTGCTGTTTTCACAGCATCTTCTTTTTCTTTTTCAGATAGTTCCAGATCTGTAAAATCTACTTCCAGTTGGATCTGAGAACCTCCTTGCAAATCCAGACCGAGCTTCAAACGTTTACTCGTCCAGAAAGAAGGCAGATTGGATACAATCAGTGGTAAAAAATAATATGCTGTTACAAGCAGAACCACTAATATGATCAATCCTCGTATTTTTTTGTTCCTCATTAGTAAGACTCCTTATTTATTCAATTCACTATAATTTTTTAGAAAATCCAAAAGGTTATTTGAGCTTTCAACCGTCAAGAATTTTGTCGTGTACTCTTAAAGCCGATATCATTATCCTCAGGTTGACCGGGCAGATTAATTTCTCCATGCTGATTTTCAAAATTTTCAATATTTTTATGCAGAAGGTTAAGGAACTGCTTAGCATGTTGGGGTGTGGTAAGAATTCTACTATAAATTTTAGCGCTTGGAAGACCTGGCACTATCCTGCCGAAGTCGATGATAAACTCTGATGGTGAATTGGAAATCATGAAGAAATTGGTATAAATGCCTTCTCCCACTTTTTCATCGAGTTTAATATTCAGTTTCTTTTTATTCATAATTTTCTCCTATTAACTATTATCTCGTTATATTATTTATTATACTTATTTTTTAATGCTTCTTCCACACAAGGTGGGATTAAATCTTTAACGTCACCGCCAAGTTCTACAACCTGTTTTATCATGGTAGAACTGAGGTAAAGGTATTGGTTGTCGGGTACAAAGAAGATCGTATTAATACCAGGTTGCAGCTTTTTATTCATCAGGTCCAATGAAAGCTCATACTCAAAATCGGAAACAGCACGTAATCCCCTGATCATTGCACAGGCATTAACTTCTATAGCTAAATCAGCAGCCAGACCACTAAAATTTATTACTTCTACTCGTGGAAATTCGGAAAGTGATTTCTTGCACAATTCAGTTCGCTCTTCCAGGGTGAAAATCGTTTCCTTACCAGTGATATCCGCAACTGCTAAAATTATTTTATCAAACAATTTGCTGGCTTTCTTCAAAACATCAATGTGCCCATTTGTGATGGGATCAAAGGTTCCCGGATAAATTGCTTTCTTCATTTATTATTTCTCCAATCCTTCGATTTCTTTGGGAATTCTTTGTGATAGATTTTTACAACCGTTCTTAGTAACCAGTATATCGTCCTCGATACGTACACCAATCTTTTCCTCTGTAATGTAAATACCTGGTTCTACCGTGATCACATTCCCTTCTTTAAGAATTGAATCCCGGGCTCCTACATCATGTGTATCCATACCAAGATGATGGGATACACTATGCATATAATATTTTTTGTGATCTTCTTTTTTCTTTATCAGCTTCAACCGCAAAAGAGCTTCCTGGATAAGTTCTACGGTTTTTTGATTCAATGTGGTTAATCCTACACCCGGTTTGATCATCTTAATTATTTTTTTATTGATATTCAACACCTCTTTATAAACAGCTTTCTGGCGTTTGGTGAATTTTCCTGCAACCGGAAATGTACGCGTAATATCTGCACTATAATTATCGCAGGCTGCTCCCACATCCAGCAGGATAAGATCGTTTTTTCCTATCTTGCTATTATTATGCTCATAATGCAGTGTAGCAACATTTACACCGGAGGCAATGATCGGTCGGAAACCCAGGTGTTTATGACCCTTTCTTAATATCTCGTAACGCAACATCGCTTCCAGTTCGTATTCCATCATACCGGCTTTTGCTTCTTTGTATATCTTCTGGATACCAGATCCCGTAGCATCGATTGCTGCTTGAATCTGTTTTATTTCCCATTTATCTTTCACTGTTCTTAATGGTGTGATGATACCTGTAGTATCCTCAATCTGGATGTGAGGAAATTGTTCAGTGATCTTTTTTGTAAATTCCTGACGTTTGGAAAGTGGGGATGCTATATCTCCTGTTCCTGTATTTACATAACATTTTTTTGAAATCGAAAGATAGAAATTTATTTTCCGTTCAAATTCATCGAGAAAGGAAACAGTTTTGATACCGGAAATTTTTGTTGTTTCTTCCCGGATCATTTTTTTACCTTCCCATACTTCCATTTCGGGAATTCCACGTTCGACGAAGAGATGTAGAACAGGTTTCCCTTTGATCTTTTGAATGAGAAGAATGGCATCGGGAATCTGTAATCCCGTGAAATAAAAGAAATTATTATCCTGCAGAAAAGAGCGTGGATATTTAGGCATGGAATTAGCAAATAATATTACAAGATCATTATCATTTATCTGTTTTCCAAGTTTATTATGACGCTCATTTAATAGCTTGATATCCATAGTCAATTCTCCTCAGATCAAATCCTAAATTTCAATTTTTGAGCACATTTTTCATTACCCAATTATGCATTTAACTTTAAAATCTGGTAGATAGTTTTTTGGCTAATTCTTTTGTCAAGTATAAGATATTAGTTATAATAATGAATATTAGAATATTATATTAACTAAAATTTCACAGGTTTCATAATTTCAAATATTATTTGATTTTTTACACAGACAAGAATATCTGTACAACCGAAATATCAAAAATAACGTTTTAATGGTCTTATATAACCACCTATACCAATATTAAAATAATATGTATTCCCTGAAAATCTATCGTCGAGACGATCAAAGTTGTTTTTCACAAAACCACATTTAAGTCTAATAAAATATGATCCATTCTTAGTATAATAGTAATTCATTCTAACACTGCTCGATAATTTATAATCAATACTGAAACCAGAACCATATGCAAATGAGAACTTTACTTTTGGTTTCTCTTGACCATCTTTTGAATAAGCTATTTCTGCTCCACCAACAGTAACAAAAGGAATAAATTTAAATTTTGAAGTTTCAACTCCCTGATAACCAATGGAATTTGTGAATAATGCATAATGTAGATGATCTCCTTTTGCCCAAATTTCCTTATATTCAAAATCTCTTTTAACATCATTATAAGCTAAATACATCAATATATTGTTATTAATATTTTTATATGAAATTTCAAAATCCATTCCAATAATTGGACCAGATGAAAAATATCTACTTATATCTCCTTTGAAAATTGAACTACCTCCAAAAAGCTCATAACCATATCCCCAATTTCCTGGTTTAATAATATATCTAAGATATTTTTTTATAAAATCTGAGTATTCAGAATCAGGATATTGAACTAAAAAAACTGTACACTCATAATTCAATTCAGCTTGAGTATATTCCTCTTGATATCCAATATAAAAATCATTCAATAATAATTTTAAGAAAAGTCTCTCTTCTACTGGCAAATTGATTGTAGAAATTTCAACAATAATTTCATTATAATTTGAACCAAGATAATCAATAATTTGTGAATATAAAATATCTTGTTCAGGATTGATTAAAGTTTTTTCGTACATACTTTCATTATAAGAGAGGATAATATCTTTAATTTTATTATAATCTCTTATACAAAAAAGAATTCCAGTTTTTTCTACAGTCCACAAGGCTACTATCTTCGATTCATCTTGATATTTCTCTAAAAGATAATCATAAATTTCTTCGACTTTATTTAAATTATTTGAAGCTATGTTATCTGTTAACATTTTCCTTGATTTAGCAATGATCTCTACATCGGGAGATTCATAAGTCATGATTTCTTTCTCTAAATTCGTATTTAGTTCAGCAAATCCTTTTGAAATAATAAGTATTAAAATTACTAAAGACATTACAATAGTTTTTTTCATCAAATTCTCCCATTTATCACTTTTTTAATAAGGTTTTACAAATTCTCCAATCTCTTTGCAGCTTCAGTTCCCCACTGACTGTACCTGCCATATTTATCAATAATACGTTCGTAGATACGACGTGCTTTTTCGATTTTTTTCATATCCTGATATGACTCTCCTGCTTTTAATTCTGCCGAAGCTGCCCAATGAGTGAAATCGGGATAATTATAACCCACCTTCAAAAATTCGGACACAGCAATTTCATATTGATCCATTCCAAAGTACGATTCTCCGATCCAGTATTGTGCTTCCGCCTGTGTTTCAGCATCGTTTAGAAGAAGAATTGATCGGGCAAACATTTCCGCTGCATTGGCATATTTCTTATCCCGAAAATGACAGAACGCAATATCAAATATAGTATTGGCTTCCAATTCCTGATCACCCCAGCGTTCCAGGATGATCTGGTAAGCAGCTACCGCTTTTTGCCATTCCTCGATGGTTTTGCAAACAAAAGCAAAATTACGTGCTGCATCGAAAGCAAGCTCTCCATCCTGATCGTTTTCGATAACCTTGTAATAATGTATAAGGGCATCCTGGTATTTTTCCTGGGAGAAGTTGATGGTTCCCAGTTTAAGATGCGCCTGGTTGCTCATTTCTCTGTCAATTGAATTAGCTACAGTGGTAAAATCAGATTTTGCTTCTTCCAGTTTCTTTAATTCCAATCTAACCACACCACGCCAGAAATAGGCTTTTATTCTTGCGTCATTCGTTACATTTTTACCTTTTACGAGTTTCGAAAAAATACTTTCTGCTTTTTTCTTATTCAATTTGATATGATAAATTGCCCTGTTCAATTCGATCTCATTTATTTCTTCTGCTGTGAATAATTTTTTGAATTTGGAAGTTATAGTTTCCGCTTTGGATCTGTTTGCTATTCTGTACAAAGATATAATATTTTCTTTGGCGATTTGAGCAATACCATTATAATTAGAAAAATTATCTCCCAGTTTATCGATTATTTTCTTATAGTATACTGCAGCTTCCAGGAATTCTTCTTGAATAAATGCTATCTTTCCCAGCATTTCATAATTTATTAAATTCTTTTTATTTTTTTTGGAAAGCTCTCCAAATGTATATTTTGCTATTTCATATTCTCCGGTTTCAAATTGCAGCATTCCCAAATTAAACAGAGTATCATAGCTTTTCTCGATTATGTGCATCAGTGCTTCTTTGGCTTTTTCTTTATCATCGATCTGCAGGTAATCATCTGCCAAAGTCAGATAGAAACTGTCTGTTCTCTTATCTTCGGGAAGCAGAAGCTGGTATTGAATAGCAATAATATATTCCCCAGATTTTCTCAGCAATTTACAAAAATAATTCACAGCTGTATCAAATCCATCAAAATATCCTGCATTATTTATAAGGAAAGCAAGGTGGTTTTTTGCTTCTTCCGTATTTCCGGTTTCATTTAGAATCACTGCATAATGAAAACTGATCGATGGCTGCCGCAGATCTATTCTGGATTTAGCAGTGCGATAATTCTTTAAGGCATTTAAATCATCATTTTGATCATAATAATATTCTGCCAAGTCAAGCTTAGCTTTATAAAAATCATCATCATTAATTTCACTGTAATTTATTAGTTTCTCAAAATATTCCGCAGCTTTTTCCATGTTATTCTTAGCTTGATAGTAATTTCCAATTTCCAGAGCAAATTCATTAGAAGCAAAAGATCCTGGATATTTTTTCACGAATTCTTCCAATTTCACGATAGTTTCCGAAGTTGTTTTCTCACTTGCGATAAGTTCCTTTTTTAAGTTCACTTCGGTTATCCATTCTTCATGTTTATTTTTATCAAGTTTGGAAATCGCCAAGTTAGCTTTTTGCATGTACTCTTCTACCTGGTTATATTTTGTCTCTGCTTTCTTTTTTTCTGCATTTATTAAAAAAAGCTTTGCCCTTTGATAATAACCCTTCAGATTATTTTTAAGGTTGATCAGTCCAGTAGCTTTCTCGTATTCTTTTAAATCTGAGCTCATAATATCTATCAGATCTTCCTGCAACAGGTTCTTATCTTCATTTTCAAAAAATTCAGCTAATGATCCCACCAATTTATTGAATGCGGTTTTATAATCCTGTTGTTTGAATTCTTTCAAATATCTTTTTTTATGTTCGATCTTATTGCGAAACTCTACATCAGCAATCTCATCCGGGTTGATCTGTTCCAGTTCGGAAATCGCTTCATTGTACATATTCATATTTTCATAACACAAGGCAATTTTATAATATGCTTTATTGTAATAATCCGGTGTGGAATAATCAGTGATGACCCTCTGATAAAATTTAAGAGCAGTAATATATTGAAAGAAGTTTTCAAAATAGATGTCCCCCAGCATGAAAAGCAATTCATCCCTTCTGGCAAATGGAGAATACAAGAGCTTTTTGTAAGATTCAATTGCACTGGTTAGTTGTCCTTTTTTTAACAGGATATCTGCTTTCAGCAAATCGCATTCAAAAAGAATTTTATCTTCGGTTGTGGCAGCTAAAGCATCTTTTATGATACTCACTGCCCTGTCTGTATCATTCAGCATGAAATGCGCTCGAGCCAGATTCAATAGATATTCAGCTTTCAGGGGGCTTTCACGAAAAACCTTCCTGAAGTTGGAATGATCATCGATGATCTCATTGAATTTGTTCAATTTCAATTGGCAGGATGAATAGAAAATTATATATTTATCTAAATCTTCTGAGCTATCAAATTTATTTATCAGTTTATCTAGTTCAAGATAAGCAAGATCATTTTTGTTGAGTTCACGATAATATTCTGCCAGCTTCAAGCGCAATGACTCTTCGAAATGACGTGGAACATCCTGCGAAATTTTCTGTGCAAGCTTTTCCGCAGCTTCTGTAATTCCATTTGATTTTTCCAGGAGTTCGATTTCCAGTTCAATTGCTTTCCAGCGTGCATCGTGATCTGGATATTCGGAAATAATCTTATTCAATGTTTTTCTGCCCTCTTCAGGAATATTGGCTGCAAAGAAAGCTTTGGCAATGATCAACTGGATATCCGGAATATTATTGTAATCCCCGTAATTTTTGACTATCTTCCTACCTTTTACTATAACCCGATTGTATTCTCCGATATTGTAAATGCTTTGCAGGTAAAGAGACAATGAACTCTTTGTGAATTTTGATAACGGATATTTATTCAACATTTGTTCGCAGGTTTTTATTGCTTCTTTGTATTTTTCTTGTTCATATTGAACCAATACTAAGTAGTGCAGCACTTTCTCACGGAAAATATTGCAGGGGTATCCTTCGATAAGCTTTCTATAAGAATTTTCTGCACGGGCAAATTGTTTTCTCTCACGATAGCTTTCTCCAATAAAAAATATTGCTTCCTGCGCTTCATTGGAAGTGGGAGATTCGGCAATAATTTTCTCGAATTCGTTGATAGCCTCTTCATACAATTCATCATCAAACAAGTCTTTACCAAAATCCAGATTTGCCATCAAATTCATTGTGATAAATACCATTAATAGTAACATTATTTTTTTCATCGATCCTCCAGAATCGTATCAATAGTTTAAATTGCAGTTAGTATGTCAACTTTGAAAAAGTTTACGAGACTTCTCCTATGAGGAAGGGGAGTTTGAGATTCGTAAAGCGACCAGCTTGGTCGCTCTCTCGACCTGGCAGGTCGAATTACATTGAAACACCTTCCGAAGCTTTCACTCAAGTTTTCTGATGAAAGAAGATTCGGAAGGTTGAATGATTTTGAATAATTTGGGCGAGAACTTTCCGAATCTCAGTAGGGAGAAATACGTTTTGGGAAGCTTCGGAAAGAATGAGGGTAACAAAAAGTCGAGTTACAAAAAAGTTTATATCAAGACTTGACTCGCAACGACCTGTCCGGGCATAATAAAATGAAGACTGAAGTGTGAGTCGAGAATTGATAAATAAGAACCCAGAACCTTTTTTACCGGTTATCTCTCAAGTGCAACTTTGAAAAAGTTTACCGGAGAGAATCTTGCTTATAAACTTTTTCAAAGTTAATTAATTGTTTTCTAACTCACCCTGCTGTCCCTCTCTTTAACGCTTCGCTCAAATAGAGGGAACATAAGAAACCTCTGAGAGAATTCCCTCATCCGAGCAGCAGAGTTGCCCACCTTCTCCCAAACGGAGAAGGAGATTAGAACAAAACCTTGAACCCAGAACCTTGAACCTCTTCAACAGTTATTTATTCCTTGACTCTAAAATTACAGAAAACCAGTTTCGTTATTGAAAATGTACAAGGAATTATTTATGATCAAACAAGATAGGGAAAGGCAGTAAAGATGGAAGAGTCATAGAATGGAACATTTCCAAAAAATAAAACTTGGTCTAAATCTTTTAAGAAAAGACTGTCTGTTCAAAGAGTGTTTCCATAAAGACAATAATTGTGATTCAAAGATAATAAAGGCACATTCTATACAAGAAAATAGATACTTAAAAGAAATCTCTGTTAATGGAAAAGTCCTATCTTTCAATTCTTTTAATTTTTCTGATAAATTTGAAGTTAACTTGAAAGAAATCGGAAAAGCTAAAGCTTCTATTTTTACTGGTTTTTGCAAATTTCACGATAATGCGATTTTTAAACAAATTGAAACAAAAGATTATGAAAAACATAATAAAGAGCAAGAATTTCTATTTGCTTATAGGTCATTAGCTTGGTTTTATCATGCAAAAAGGGTAGATTTTAATCAAAATGAAAAATTATATAATATTATTAGAAATCAAGATGAAGAAGGTATTCAGAGATATTTGAAATTAAATCCACCTTATTCAGATATTTTTTTTTCGAAAACAACCAATTTATATAAATCAAATATGGAAAGTGCATCAACAACAGTAAAAGAATTAGAAATTTTACGTACCGCTATAAACATTAATTTAGATAAAAAAAAATTCTATAAAATAATAACCAAGGTTATTGAATTTGATAATGAGACACCAATTACTGCATCATCAATTCTATATATTGAATTTGATATGAAAGGAAATCTTATTAATGATTATTGTAACAAGAGAAAGAAATTGCTACCTGTATTTCTTTCTGTATTTCCTCAAAAAGGGAAAACATATATTCTAATTAGTTATTACAAAAATAATAAAAATGCTTTCAGTTTTATTGATGAACAAATAATCAATCAACCAACTCTGAAACAAAAAATAATACTCTCAAATATAATTATTAGTTATATTGAGAATTTTTTTATATCACCTGATTATTGGGCTATTTTTACAAAAACAATTAAAAACAAGATTAACCACATTTATAATAATACTATCGCACAGGTTAATATACCTTTAGTTAGTGATAATGAATTAAATTTATTTTTATAAAAACTAGTATGAAAAATATATGTAACTAAGTTAGTTGTAAAAAATGGAGGAAAAATGAAATCATTAAGAATGTTATTTTTTATTAGTTTAATTTTTAATTTCTTTTTGAATCTAAATCTATATAGTCAAGAGAAGAAAATAATAGTCGATAAATATATTTTTTCAAATACTTCTACACAAATTTACTTAATATGCAAAAACATTATAGTAACTCCTGATGAATTTATTATAGAAATGCAGATTAAAAATAATAGAAAAGAAAGCATAATAATCGATGATATAACTTTAGAAAACCTTGAGCCGGTAAGAATAAAAAATTTCAACATTGGTAAAGAGAATTATATAACAAAGGAGGAAAATCCTTATTATTTACGAAATTTTATAATTTACTGTCCAAGAAAGAATAAAAAAATATATTTTTATGGTATAAAAAGATTTGGTGATGATGCAATATTAGATTTATCAGAATACGATGAATATGTTAAAGTTCGATCTAAAACAAAAGGAATTTCTGACAGTGAAAAACCAACAATTGTTATAGATTATCCAGTTCTTAAAAATAATTTTTATCGAACTGAAGAATTGTTTTTAACGATAGAAGGAAAAGTAACAGATAATTTAGGAATATTAAATTTAAAGTTAAATGAAGAATTGTTAGCAATTCATAATGGTAAATTTAAGAAACGTGTTAAATTAAAAATAGGAAAAAACACGATATTACTGAAAGCAACAGATATTAATAACAATATTGCTTATAAGGATTTTGTTATAATTAGAGATGAGCTAATTATAGAAGATTCTTTTAGTGATGTAGATTTTGTTAATAAAACAGTGGATACAAATAGCAATTCTATTGCTATTGTGTTTGGCATAGAAAACTATCGTAATACAACATCAGTATCACATGCAGTAAATGATGCTGATATATTCAGAGAATATCTTATTAAAAAGTTTGGTTTATTACGAGAGAATATATATCTTCGATTAAATCAACACGCTACAAAGGCAGAGTTTGATAAAGTGTTTTCCGAAGGCGGCTGGTTAGATAAACGAGTGAAAGAAGGAAAAACGGAGATCTATTTCTATTATGCAGGACATGGCGCACCGGATATTAAACAAAATAAAGCTTATCTAATTCCTTATGATGGTGATCCTAATTATGCTTCGCAGACAGGTTACGAAATGGATGAAATTTATTCAAATTTAGCTGACCTGAAAGCAAAATCTGTAACTGTATTTCTGGATGCCTGTTTCAGTGGTGCAAACAGAGAAAGTGAAATGCTGCTGGCAGATGCCCGTCCCATATTTATCGAAGTAGAAGGACCTGCTGCCCACGGTATTACAGTATTTTCTGCCACCAGTTCCAAAGAAATTTCTTCTGCTTGGCCTGAAAAGAAACACGGATTATTCTCGTACTTTCTGATGAAAGGTTTGCAGGGCAAAGCTGACTTGAATAAAGACAAAAAACTTTCTGTCAAAGAACTGGGAGATTATATTCAAGAGAAAGTTTCTGAACAGGCAGGTTATCTTGATCGTGAACAAACACCGCAGATGATAACTGATGATGAAAACAGGATTTTGATAAAATATTGATTTGCGAATGGTTGGAGAGATGTTAGATGAGAGATGATTCGAACTTTTACTTTCCCAAACTTCTTTCTTTGAAATTCTCTCAACTAAGTTTGGTAAAGTTTCTTTCAGCTTTCTAACTTTCCAACTTTTCCAACAAGAATTTGTGAAAGAAAAAGACGTAAAGTATCCAAGAACTTTGCGAATGGTTGATCTGGCCATTCGGAAGGTGAAGAAAGGAATGTATTATGAAATATTTTCTGTTAATTTTATTATTTCTTGTTACAAACTGTTTTGCGCAGACTTTCCGTCCGCAGATCAGTGATCTGGGAGAAGGCTGGTACAAAGTAACTACATCAGTGCGGGTGGAAAACATAACCCCTGAACAAGCTAAAGAAAAGGCGATTCAGAAAGCTTGTCAGATGGCAATCGAACAATTTGCCGGAATTGAAGTAACGGGTAGAACTTCTTTAATCCAAGCTGAATCTAATAATGAAATCACAATGGATCATTTTAGTAAATTAACAAATCAGGTTTCTAATGGTATTGTTTTAGAAAAAGAGATATTGAAAGAAATGAATTTTACAATAAATGAAGGTATTATGAAAAGTGTTACTCTCAAGGTGAAAGTAGGCAAGCAACAGGGAGAAACTGACCCATATTTTTCTATTGATGCTAATTTGAATAAAACATATTTTAAAGATGGTGAAGAACTCGAATTAGAAATTACTCCCTCTAAAGATTGCTATCTTACAATACTTAATATAATGTCGGATGAAAATGTGACAACCATTTTTCCAAACAAATACAGGGAAGATAATTTTGTTAAAGCAAATCAGGTTTTTAAATTACCAGACGAGAAAGATAAATCATTGGGAATAAAACTCAAGGTGGGTTTATTACCGGATAAAAAAGAAGATACAGAAATGATAAAAATTATTGCGACCAAAGAACCTGTAAATTTCCAGATAAACTCCGATTATAAAACAGCTCTCGAATCTCTTCATAATTGGTTGATCTCCATTCCACAAGATCAGATAGTTGAATCTGACTTACAATATTTTATCTATAAATAAAATTTCGCTGCAACTTTGAAAAAGTTTACCAGAGAGAATCTTGCTTATAAACTTTTTCAAAGTTATCTTTCAAGTACAACTTGTGAACGATAAGCAATTGAAAGAATTGACAAATAAAACTTAATCTTAAGTTTTACAAAAAAAATGGAAAATGAAATAATAATATTTATAATACTTTTCTTTACAGGCATCATTGCAGGTTTCATTAATACACTCGCCGGTGGCGGTTCAGTTCTTGTACTTCCTGTGCTTATATTAGCAGGATTGCCATCACCAATTGCAAACGCCACGAACAGGGTTGCAATCTTAATACAGAACATCACCGGTGCTCAGCGCTTTCATAAACATGGCAAACTAAACATTAAACCGGTGATCCATATTTCCATTGCTGCTGTTATTGGTTCGATAATAGGTTCTATATTTGCTGTTAAAGTAGATTCAGTTACTTTCGATAAGATACTGGGAATAGTTTTTCTGGGAATTCTTATTTTGATGCTGAGACCTCATAAAAGGAAGAACCGTTTTACTAAAGAACTTCCAAAATGGGTAGAAATTACGATTTTTCTTGCTGTTGGATTTTATGGTGGATTCATTCAAGTGGGAGTAGGTTTTATTTTCCTGGCAACTTTGAACCTGATCGAGGAATTTAGCCTGATAAAAGCAAATGCAGTTAAGGTTTTCATCATCATGTGTTATACTTTTTTTGCAGTAATCATCTTCACAATATCAGGAAAGATCATCTGGAAATTCGGTCTGATCCTTGCTGCAGGAAACATGATCGGAGCCTACCTTGGTGTGAAAGCAGCTATCAGAAAAGGAGAGCAATTTGTGAAGATCGTTCTTTCAGCAGCCATCATTATTGCCTGCTTGAAGCTGTTTGGGGTCATGAAATATATCGGATTATAAAAAAAGCCGCTGGATAATCAGCGGCTTGAATATAAAACCTTATCTTTAATAAACACTACTTCTTCTATAACGTATACTTCGATTTTTCCAGTTATTTAGAAACGTAGTATAAACCCGCCCATGACTGGCATCAAGGATCTTTGTGTCGGGCGCAAATTTATTTAAAGTTTCTATTTCATCTGCCTTGATCTCCAGTACTTCATTCAGCTTTTCCTTTACGATGTATTTTTTAACCCGTTCAGGTAAAATGCTATAAAGAATGGCAATGTCAGCAGGATCAAGTTTAAACTCTTTTACCAGGTATTCAATAAACGCTTTTTCTTTGGGATGGAATTCATTATCTGCAATAACCAGCAGCAGCGAAGTCTCCAGAACGAGCATCTTTTCTTCACGGGTTTTGATATGCTTCACCAATTCTTCGATAGGAGTAGGATTGATCAGTTCGTTTTTAATCTCAAGCTCTTGTTCTTCCGTAACATCTACATGTTCAAAAACTTCGTTAAAAGCATCTTTTTCCGACTGCAGTATTTTGCCATCCTGCCAGGCTGCACTGATAACCACTTTTGCCACATTTACAAGGTTAGAAATATTTTCCGGGAGAACTTTCTGGTTCAACTCCTCTTCTTCATTTGTATTCCTGTTTACCAGTTTACCAATTTTTTTACCCTTTTCATCTTTCACAATTTTGAAATCATAATTATCACCCACATAATATTCCAATGTTTTATAGTCAGCCATCTCCCCTCCTGTATTTAATCATAATATTTAATAATGGTGATAGATTTTCTTTTTAGCAATTAATTGTCAAAAGTTTTATATTTTCTTTTAAGGGAAAAAAAGAAAAAGCCGCTGGAACATTCCAACGGCTTTTAAATTTTCTGTTGTTTATTTCAGCACTATCGCTTTTCTAAATGAGTTATAATTTTTCGTCTTCATATGATAGAAGTAAACACC
>CBDUTJ010000044.1:0-23341 GCA_965370415.1 uncultured bacterium
TCTCAGAAAGACAGATTTTTTACAGTTTCTTAAGCTCATCTTTTGGAATCCTTTGTAGTTTCCTTTCAGCGAAAGGGAAACGTAGAAATGCAAGAGGGTATTTCTTTCTACGGAATCTTATGATCCCTTTTGCTAAAAGGAGAAAGCAGAGGATTCTTAAAATTGAAAAAGTATATTATTTAACACATACCGTTTTAATGTTAACAAATTCCTTAATTCCGTAATGTGAGAGTTCTCTGCCAAAACCGCTTTCCTTAATACCGCCAAAAGGCAACCTTGGATCGGATTTAACAAAATCGTTTACAAAACAGCAGCCGGCATCCAGGAGATTTGCAGCTATGTTTTTTCCTTTCTCGATGTTGGAAGTGAACACAGCGGCACCCAGACCGAATATTGTATCATTAGCGATTTCTATTGCTTCGTTCTCATCCTTTGCAGAAATAATAGCAGCAACGGGTCCAAAAAGCTCTTCATCATAAGCCGGCATTCCCTTGATTACATCAGTTAAAATGGTTACAGGATAGAATGCTCCTTCTATTTTGGGAATATATCCACCCAGAAGGCATTTGGCACCTTTATCAATACTTTTTATAACTTGTTCGTGAAGTTCATCTCTCAGATCGGTTCTTGCCATGGGACCGATGGTTGTTTCTTTCTTTGTAGGATCACCCATAACTTGATCTTTCATTTTTTCCAGGAAAAGATTTTCAAATTTTTTTCGAACAGCATCCACAACTATAAATCTTTTAGCAGCAATGCAGCTTTGTCCGGAATTTATCAATTTACTGATAACGCATTTTTCTACTGCCATTTCTATATCAGCGTCTTCCAGAATTATATAAGGATCGCTGCCGCCAAGTTCCAGAACGCATTTCTTTATCATCTCACCGGCTTTTCGAGCTACTGCTCTGCCTGCGGGAGTACTGCCAGTAAGTGTTACTGCTTTAATATGTGGATGTTCAATGACAGCATCAACTTTTCTGCTTCCTATCAACAGAGTTTGGAAGATATCTTTTGGAAATCCAGCTTCTATAAATATCTCTTCGATTGCCAGGGCACAGCCGGGAACATTGGATGCATGTTTCAAGATACAGGCATTACCAGCCATCAATGCGGGTGCTGCGAACCGAAAGACCTGCCAGAAAGGAAAATTCCACGGCATCACGGCTAACACAACACCCAGAGGATTAAACGTAACAAAGCTGCTGCTCATCTCGGTCTTGATCTCTTCCGGCGTCAGGAATTTTTCTGCATTTTCTGCATAAAACCTGCAGACCCATCCGCACTTTTCTGCTTCCGCCTTTCCACTGCGCAGGAGCTTGCCCATTTCTGTCGTCATCAATTGTGCAAATTCTTCTGATCTTTCCTGCAGGATATCAGCAGCTTTGTTCATCAAACATGCTCGATATTCAAAACTGGATTCTTTCCACTTTTGGAAAGCAATATGAGCATTTTCAATTTTGCTTTTTACTTCTTCCGGAGTTAATTCTTGGTATTCTTTTATTCTTTTATTATTGTACGGATTTATTGAAATGATCATAGATTACCTCCTGCTCAATTTACTTGTCATTCCCAACTGGATTGGGAATCTATTTCATTTTATTTTTGTGGATTCCCGTTTTCACGGGAATGACATTACTTTAAGTATAACTTATTCTTCTCTTGAAATACAATTCCAATTACAATTAAAATCAATCCAAGAATAGTAGAAAAAACGATCCTTTCCCTGATTACGAAATTAATGAATAGAAGCGATAAAAATGGTGTGAGATATATCAGGTTGTTCACTTGAACTGTAGAGCGGGACAGTTTAAGCGCTTTCAACCAGAAAATAAAAGTAATTCCCATCTCAAAAAGACCTATATAAACAGCTCCAGCCAGTCCTTTCCAATTTGGTAGAAGAGGAGTTTTTAAAAAGAGAAGAAATGTGAAAAAAAAGCCAAAACTGAAACTTAGAAAAAGTTTAGCGATTTCATCTCTTTTATCCCTGATATTAAAAATAAAAAACAGTGCCCATACCACTGCACTTGAAAGTGCCAGTATCACTCCGTAAGGATTTTCAAATTTCAGGTTAAGCGGGTTTCCGCGTGTAGATATTACTATCACACCCATAAAACTGATGAAAATTGCTCCAATACTTTTAATAGATATTTTCTGTTTCAACAGGGGAATGGAAAGTATAACGATCATAATGGGCCAGATGAAATTTAGAGGTTGAGCTTCCTGTGCGGGAAGAAGAGTGTATGCCTTAAAAAGAATGACGTAATAAATAAAAGGATTCAACATGCCCAGAATAGCTGAATGCAGGTAATCTTTTGCAGAAAAGGAGGTCAGAAGTTTTATCTTACCCTGGAATAGCAAAATGATGAATGATGCCATTGCTGCTGTTAAAGAAGAGAAGAACAGCAATTGAATAGAGGTTAGATATCTTAAAGTGATCTTGAATGCAGAAGCTGCAGTGGACCACAATAATACAGAAAGAATTGCATAAAGGTAAGCTTGTTTCTGCGTTTTCATTTTTTATTTTAAAGGTTCGATATGAATTGTAGATTCTATTTCGAGTTCGGAACGAATAAGAGATTCCATTTCATCTGCTATCTTATGAGCTTCTTTCAACTTCATTTTGGGTGGAAGTTCTATGTGGAAGGTGATCTCTTTGTGGTCACCATAATTATGAATATGAATATGATGCATGTGAACGGGGATATGTATTTTGCTTTTAACAAGTTCTACAATTGTATCCATTAATTCTTTATCCGGTTTCTCTCCGATCAATGAGCTCACTGAACTTTTAAGAATTTCAAACGCAACATGGAATATTAACAGGGACATAATTAATCCCAGGGCGCTGTCTGCCCACCAATAAAACTTACCAAGGAAGATACCGAACAGAATAACCAGCGATGAAAACGAATCGGTGCGATGATGCCAGCCGTCTGCGATCAGCAATTTTGATCCGGTTTTTTTACCACCCCATATTGCGAATCGAGCCATTAACTCTTTTACAATCACAGAAATTGCGGTGATGATTATTGCAGGTTTACCGAAAGATGCAGCTTGATGAGAATAGAACTTCCTGATGGATTCAAGGAGAAAATTTCCACCTACAACGGCAAGAATTATACCGATGATAACAGTGGCAACGATCTCTGCTCGACCATGACCAAAAGGATGTTCTTTGTCGGCAGGTTTATTAGATATTTTAATACCGATCAGAAGAATTATCGAAGAGAAAGAATCTGAAAGAGTGTGCCAGGCATCTGCAATGATGGCAACTGAAGAAGACATTATTCCAACCCAGTATTTGAACCCAAAAAGAATAATATTCAGAAGGATGGAACTTATTGCTTCGATATAACCGATAGACGTTTTTCTTTTCATGAACTTAAAGGTCGATTTTTATTAATGGGACCAGCATTTCATCTTCCGTAAGTCCAGCATGATGTGCCAGGAATTCTTTTTTCCACTTTCCATTTTGCTCGTAAACGGTTCTAATTGCTGCATCCGAAATTGCAATTCCCACAAAATCACCTAACAGATCGTCTATTTTCTGATGCATCTTACCTTTTCCCAGAAAGCCTTTCGTTAGAAATTCATCTCTTGTCAGAATCAGGAATTTATCTTCGTACTTCTGTATCACATCCTTGAATTTATCAAATTTATGTTTCTTAACAAAAAATGAAATAAAGCGTGGTTCCGGAACTGTGGGTAATATCAGGCAGTCAAAAAGTTCTTCATCTTCATTTGCGTAAAAGTATTTATTCACATCCACCAGTCCATGATCTGCAGTAATGAAAATTGAAGTATTCGTGCCTTTCAATTTATGAGTTAGTTTTTCAGATGCAATATCGATCTCTTTGAGATAATCTTCAACGATTTTCGAATGTATTCCGTTCTTATGTTGCAACCCATCTGGGTTTGCCGAATAGCTCATTATGAACTTCCTGGAAGGAGAATTCTTTTTCACAATTTTTTCTATAATATTAAATAACTTTTTTGTAGTTTTATAGGATTTTATAGTAGAAGGCTGAGAAACGATTTCTGAGTAAGGCTTTTTGGCAAGATATTTGGCATAGATATTATAGAGTTCCACCGAAGGATCTGCTTTGTGGATTTTTTGGAAAATGTTTTCAAATCCCATTTTTTCATAAGTTTGGTATTTTTTATGATCGATTTCTTTTCCGGTGATGCTGTCCCAGTTTGGAAGAAAATCTATGAATTTATAATATTCCTTAAAGAACATGGTCCAACCCAGAGCTCCATGTTCGAGTGGTGTTTTTGCTGTGCGAAAGCTTGTAATAACGGAGGTAGTTGTGGATGGAAAAACAGAAGTTATCGAATCTACAAGGTGCTCTGCAAGATATGAACTGGAAGTCTGCGAGTATTTTTTTAAAAGATTATAACCATATCCATCGAAGATCATCAGCACGATATTCTTTCTGTTTTGCAGCTTTGTAGTGTTTAGCTGTTTTAAAGGTGGATGTTCGATTGGAACGTTATAATTCTGCAGGATGGATGACATCAGATTTATGATGCAATTATCATAATCAGGAAAAACAACTTCATATTTTGTCATAGATTTTCTTTCATCGGTATTTCTTATGCTTTGATTTTCTACCTGTAAATATAATTACCTATCTTAATTTTGGTTACATAAAGTATCTCGCAAGAACCATTGCCTGTATCATCTCGTGTTGTACTGGTATTCCAGTGAACCGATTTTCCTTTGTATTTACCTCTCACATTCACCAGTTTGCCTTCCAGCTCCACTATGTCTTTTTTCCTGATAGATTTAACTGCTTTGGCGATATTGGAATTGGCAGAAATTATATGATGATTCGAAGAATGTTTAGATATGTAATTTTGAGAAATGGGGCATTGGGCATCATAGCGGTAACGGTACCAGCGAAGAACCTGCTTGAATTTTATATGATCCAGGTTTTCCTGTCGTGATACTCCACCCCAACCCAGAGCAAGATCATAAGGAGATATTTGACTGGACCAGTCTGAAATGTATTTTTTTTTGCTTAAGACAATAGCTCCGATTTTATATGTAGCTTGTGGTGTTAATTTCAATTGCAGATTTTTTTTTGTGATCATGATCGGTTCATTTGACCAGAGTGCAGATTGCACAGGATCCTGTAATGTATCTATACTGGAGAAATCTTCTTCTATCGGGGTTGGTTTGTTCAGAAAATAGTATCCTGCTACAATTACTGCAAACAATATCAGAATTAGTATTAATACTTTTATCATTATTCTTACCTCTAAATTATTCTAAACACAAAACGAATAAATATTATTATGGATTCATATCAAGAAATTAATTTTTTTACATTATAATCTGTAATTTTTTCGCAGGTATTCCTGCAACTCTCTTTCTAATTGGCTCTGGTTGATCGTTGTATTGACCAGAGCTTCAAAATCGTATTTTTTCTCATTCAACAGGTAGGTTACCAGCAATCTATATTTAAGATACTGGAAAGCAGGAGAAGTAGAATTCACACCATTGTAGATCATCTTGATACCAGCGTTTAAATCGAATGCAACTTCTCCGCCTATATACTCACAATATCCCTCTTTTTTCCAGGTTGCCAACTTACGGTTTCCACGTATCCCTATCTTCTTTTCGATGAGAATATGAGTAGCTTCATGAGCAAGAACACTGGAGAGCGATCTTTCATTGTCCTCTTTTGCATTTCTATAAACCTTATTGCTTTTTATATCCGTTTGAGAAACGAATATATTTTTAAAGATAGGAAAAGCGGCAGCAAAAGCATTTTTCTGTCCCGGAACAAAGGTAGCATACAATTTGATATTGCTGCTGAGATACATTCTGTATTTCACTTTCTCGTTATATATCTCCGAACGTGAAAGTTTCTTTTCTACTTCATCTAAAATCTGGAAGATATTGTCATCGATTTTTTTATCGGAATAGATACGGAATTTCTTGTAAATTACCTTGTGATGGTAAATTGTGAGATTGGGAAAAATAACCAGCACAATAAAAATAAGTGCCAGCGCAATGATAATATAATATCCCGGATATCGCATAGATCAATCCTCCAATAGAAAGATTAACAGGCAGGTTTGTTTGTAAAGGAATAAATTGAAACAAGCTTTCCCCGAGAAATATTTAAATCATTTTGTATAATAATCTCGTTCCCAAACAGGAGTTCCACGCGATGCCGCATGGCTGTCGTAGGAACGAGACAACATCTTTTCTGCAAATTCACAATTTCTTTTGGATTGATATAAAAAAATCTCTTCGTAATCATAGGGGGAGAATTACGAAGAGATTAACAGGCAGAGGAGAATGCCCGAAAAAACTTCATTAAATAAAGATGCATATTTTGTACCATAATTGTTTATTAAATATAACTGGTTGCAAAGATGTAAGATATAAACTGAAGATAAAAAAATATTTCTGGTTTTATTATTAAAATGATAAAATATGAAGCAGAATGATAAAGTTGATCATCCTTTCAAAGCATAAATAAGAGCAGTAGTCAACTTCAAAACATCATCATTTGTTTTTTCCAGAATTGATGATAGTTTTCTGGATATTTCCAGCAGTACTTTGAATCCTATCGTGGGGTGGTCGATGCAAATATTCATGAAATCCTGCTGATTTATTGTATAGAGTTCACAATCTGTTTTGGCAGTAGCGGTAGCAGTTCTTTTCTGGAATCCCAATAATCCTATTTCACCGAAAAAAACATGATACATTGACTTTAATGTAATAAATGTTTTATTAATTTGCTCTTGTTCATCTATCATGGTCATTTTCTTGGAAATACATACTTCTCCGGAATAGAGAATGAACAGCTTATCACTTAGTTTGTTTTCTGTAATAATTGCATCATTTTTTTTGAATTTGGCCAGTTTTAATTTTTTAGCGAAGATTTCAAGTTCTTGCGGAGTAAGGTCTTTTAAAAGATTTACTTTTTTTAAAAATTTCAGATCCATTATTTCCTCACAATACAATGGCTTTATCAGTTTCCTGGATTATATATTCATCTGTCGGTTTGATCTTGATATTGCTTTTTGTTTCACCGCTCTTGAATTTTTTACCAGATAGTTCGAACTGTTGTTTAATGAATTTATCGATGCTGGATGTATCATCAGAGAGTACCTGCTCAATAGAAACTTCGGGATGAATAGAGACAATACCCAGCAGGATAAGATCGCGCTCTTTTTTCAGGAATTCTGTCAGTTCAGCGAATGTTTTTGTCACAAATTCACCGGGAATATCTACTTCTTTAAATCCCTTTCCATCGCTGAATTTCAGGATTTCCTGAATGAAGTCCGGTACAGATGGATTGATGGTAGAATTTGCTAACAGGTTTCCACCTACATCATCGAAGATAATAACATTCTGAACCATATCCCGTCGAATATTAGGCAGGTATTTTTCATCGTAGAGCTGCATGGTTATCTTTCCTTTCAACTTGAGATATGCTATGTTATGGGAAGCGATTATCGTGCGTTCGTCTGATGGGCTGGAATTGGGTTTGCTTTCATCATAGAGCAATATTATATGCTGAGCTTCTTTTACATTTCCCTTCAAAAGAACTTCCTGGTTTGTAAAATCGCCATTGATGAACTTAATATCAAGATCGGGGTAATGATTCTGAAAAGCTGAGATTTTACCTTCATCCAGTTCATTTATCAACACGATATTCGGGATCTGTGCAGGATCGAGCTTGCTGATAAAATCCAGTATTTTATTTGCACTTGCGTTCCAGCCGCAGATCAATATATGATTTTTTTCTCGTATTTTATTCAAACCTTTCCTCTCCTTTATTTTTTTATCTATAAAAGTACTGGCGATAAAAGCGGTAAATGTGGAAAATATTGTAAATCCAAGAAAGATAAATACAATTCCAATGATTCTGCCCCAGAAAGTTCTGGGAACAAGATCACCATAACCCACTGTGGTTATTGTAACCAGAGACCACCAGATGGCATCAAAAAAATTCTTGATATCACCGCCGGCTTTCTGATGTTCCACAGCCAGCATAATTGTAGCTCCTGCTATCACTACGCAGCAGATAAACAGTATATTTTTAAGTAAATGAATTACGTGCTTATTCCTGTTTATTGTCCGGTAAAAATTTCTTTTAAAACCCACAAATCACCTAACCTATTGCCTTCTATTTAATTTCTGTATACTAAACTATGAAAACAGCTAATTCTTTGCAAGATTTTTTCTTTGACACATCATGTTCAAGGTTATTTTTGTATATATATTTTTTTAGAATATTGAGTGAGGTGTTGTATGATAATGTTCAGCATAGACGAAAAAAAGATTGTAAATCTGGATAATGTTTTCAAGATGGAACTGATCAACATGGAAGATAGTAATGAATATTACTGGCGTTTCTTTGCCACAGATGACACATTCTGTACAAGTCAACCCTTTGAAAATGAAAGTGAGGCAAAAGAGTGGTTGAAAATGCGAGTATTACGAGCAAAAGGATCTGGTGATATTATCGGGTTGTAAGTAATTATCACATTATGTAGTTAACAAAAATTTTGAGCCGGATATTTCCATAAAGAACTTTTCTTAGTGATAAAAGTTCAAGAAAAAATTCTTGACATAAAAAGCCTATATAAAGATAGGCGTGCGTTTCAAAGTGAAACGTAAATAAATAAAAGGAGGGTTTCATGACTAATTTTAAACTCATCAGGACTCCGCAAGGCAGTTCTGTATAACAGGCGACTGATCCTGTTAAACCTTTGTATTAGTTCGTAGGCTTATAAACAGCCGATAATATATACTGGTGGGATTAGTCTAATGTATAAACATGGGCATATCCCACTATTTTTGTATCTAAAAATAAAAATTTAAATACAAAAAGCTCGAAGGGGGAAGCCCTTTCGAGCTTTTTTTTTATAAAAAATGATGTTAATAGAAGATGCTTGTGGAAAAATCATAATGTTGGTTTAAACAGAAAGGAAGAAAGTAATTGAGAAAATTATTAAAAGAAGAAGTTTTGGGAAAAGCTTCTAATAACCCCTCTTAGTCTCCCCTTGTTAAGGGGAGTTATACGGAATTATAATTTAAAAAACCGATTAAATCCCCCTTTATAAGGGGGAACTAAAGGGGGTTTGAAGAGGAAGTTACTATGAAAAAGTTTAAGTTAATCTGGGACTTTATGAAAGGTAGCAGATCGCTGTATGTTTTCTCGATAGCTGCTATTGGATTTGCTACATTCATCCGCTTCATCTGGCCTATGATATTGCGAGTAACTGTGGATTCGATAATCGGTGATAATCCTTTGCAGGTACAAGGTTGGCTGGCTCCGGTATTTGAAAGTATATTCCATTTTCTTGGTGGAAAAAGCATTCTTGCTCAAAGTCTTTGGATGTGCAGTCTCATCCTGATTTTACTTACTATTTCACGTGGAATATTTTTATTCTTCAAAGGAAAATGGTCGGCAATTGCATCGGAATCTATTGTGCAGAATATCCGTGATAGATTGTACGATCATCTGCAATATCTGCCTTTTGAATATCATGTGAAGGCAAAGACGGGAGACCTGATCCAGCGCTGTACATCAGATCTGGAAACTATCCGTAGGTTTCTTGCTATCCAATTAGTGGAGGTGGGAAGAGCACTTTTCATGTTGACTTTTGCGCTTTCTTTCATGCTGCCAATGAATGTGAAGATGACGCTTATCTCGCTTGCGCTGGTTCCATTGATATTTGCTTTTGCCGTTTTATTTTTCATAAAAGTAAAAATAGCATTCAAAGAATCGGATGAATCGGAAGGAAGACTTTCCACGGTACTGCAGGAAAACCTGACAGGAGTCCGGGTGGTTCGTGCCTTTGCCCGCCAGAAATTTGAGATAGATAAGTTCGATGGAAAAAATGCAGAATATCGTGATAAAACATATCATCTCATCCGTCTTCTGGCGTGGTATTGGTCGGTATCGGATTTCTTCAGTCTTATGCAGATTGGAGCGGTTATAATCTTGGGAACTTTTTGGGCAGCTAAAGGCGTCATCAGTCTGGGAACTCTGATGGCATTCTCATCATACGTGGGAATGCTGCTCTGGCCTATCCGCCAGATGGGAAGAGTTCTTACCGATATGGGAAAAGCACAGGTTTCTATTGAGCGTATCCAGGAAATATTAGATGAACCAATAGAAGATTTGGATAAAGGTTCTTTCTTGGAAAAAATAAATGGTGAGATCGAGTTCAAGAACGTTTCCTTCCAATATGAAGAAGGGAAACCGATATTGAAGAATATTTCCTTCAAAGCAGAGAAAGGACAGACCATCGCTATTTTGGGTCCCACAGGTTCCGGTAAAACTACACTGGTAAATCTTTTGCCCAGGTTGTACGATTACAAAAGTGGTTCGATCACGATAGATGGTGTGGATATCAGGTCCATCAGTAAGAAGACCTTGCGCCGGAACATAGGAATTGTGCTGCAGGAACCATTCCTGTTTTCCAGAACTATAAAGGAGAACATCGGGCTGGCAAAGAAAAAGGTAAAAGATGACGATGTCTTCCAGGCAGCGCAAATTGCATCCATTCACGATGTGATAATAGACTTTGAACAGGGTTATAAAACTGCTGTCGGTGAACGGGGAGTAACGCTTTCCGGTGGACAGAAACAGCGTGTAGCCATTGCTCGAACCATCATCAATGGAAATCCTATCTTGATATTCGATGATTCGTTGAGCGCTGTGGATACAGAAACCGATGCAGCTATCAGGAAGAAGTTAAGAATGCGCAGAGAGAAGGTAACTACATTTATCATCTCTCACAGACTTTCAACGTTAGCAGAAGCTGATCTGATTCTGGTGTTGGATAATGGAGAGCTTGTTCAAAAAGGAACTCATCTTCAATTGGTCGAGCAGGAAGGCTTGTATAAACGTATTTGGGCTATCCAGACCTCTCTGGAAGAAGAACTTGCTCTGGAGCAGGAAGGCATTGAAATGAAAATTGATAAAAATAAGGGAAAGAAAATTGTGTAATAATGTTTTATGTTCCCAAGCTGGGGCTTGGGAACAAGAATAGGATAGTGTTAACCGTTGAAAAGGTTTAGTATGAAGAGAAGTCTTATAAACCTTTTCAAGGTGACTAAAAAAAAGGAAACTTAGTGATTCTTAGTGTTCTTAGTGGCTATAAAAAGAGGTAAATTATGGATGCATTTAAAGAACAGGAATATGATAAAAGATTTGATATAAGTTTATGGAAGAAGTTATTGCAGTTCTGTAAACCATATAAAAAAAGGCTTGTGATCTTGGGACTCTTTATGATAGGTCTAGCAAGTGTGGACGTTATCTTTCCGCTGATGAGCAAATATGCTGTAGATAACTTTGTAATTCCCGGAAAGACCGATGGAATAGTATTGTTCGGAATAATCTATTTCCTGTTGATAGCTGTACAGGCTGCAAACATTTTTTTCTTCATCGATATTGCAGGAAAGATAGAGATGTATCTTACTTATGATATCCGGAAGAAAGGATTCCAGCATCTGCAGGAGCTTTCGTTTAATTATTACGATAAAACTCCTGTAGGTTGGCTGATGGCAAGGATGACTTCTGATAGTCAGCGGTTGGGAAGCTTCATCTCGTGGGGTATTGTGGACCTTGTCTGGGGATTTTCCTATATGATCCTGATCTCGATAACAATGCTTATTCTGAACTGGAAATTAGCATTAGTAACCCTTACCGTTGTTCCGGTGCTGGTTGTGCTGAGCTTGTTTTTCCAGAAGAAGATACTTAAAGCATATCGAAAGGTAAGGAAGACAAACTCTAAGATAACCGGATCGTTTAATGAAGGAATTGCCGGAGCAAAAACCACAAAAACCTTGGTTCGGGAAGCAGAAAATCTGCAGGAATTCCAGGTGAATACTTCTGAGATGTATCGTTCATCTGTGAAAGCTGCTATTTTTTCTTCGCTTTACCTGCCGGCTGTTCTTACGCTGGGAAGCATAGGTACAGGACTTGCCCTCTGGTTTGGCGGAGAAGGCGTGATGATGCAGGCAATAAGCTATGGTACTCTGGTTGCGTTCATTTCCTACACAGTTCAGTTTTTTGAACCAATGCGGGAACTGGCTCGTGTATTTGCAGAACTGCAAAATGCACAGGCTTCTGCAGAACGGATCTTCTCGATGATAGATGAAAATCCTCAGATAACAGATAACTCTGAAGTCATTAAAAAATTTGGGAATATTCTTCGATCAAAAGAGGAGAACTGGCCAAAAATAAACGGAAATATATCTTTCGAAGATGTTACATTCGGTTATAAAGATGGAGAAAGAGTTCTGGAGAATTTCACACTGGATATCAAAGCCGGTGAAACCATTGCTTTGGTAGGTGAAACAGGCTCCGGTAAAAGCACGATCGTGAACCTTGCCTGCCGGTTTTATGAACCAACGAAAGGAAAGATAAAGATAGATGGAGAAGATTATCGCAGTCGTTCGATGTTGTGGCTGCAATCCAACCTGGGTTATGTTCTGCAGACTCCTCATCTGTTCAGCGGCTCAATCAAAGAGAACATTGCTTATGGCAGGCTGGATGCAACTGATGATGAGATCATTGAAGCTGCTAAGTTGGTCAATGCTCATAATTTCATAATGAAGCTGAAAAAAGGTTATTATTCTGAGGTTGGTGAAGGCGGAGCCAGACTCTCAACAGGTGAGAAGCAATTGATATCTTTTGCTAGAGCGATTTTAGCTGATCCCAGGATATTCATTCTGGATGAAGCTACTTCGTCTGTAGATACAGAAACCGAGCAGTTGATACAGGAAGCGATACACAAAGTTCTGGAAAATAGAACCAGTTTCATCATTGCTCACAGACTTTCTACTATCCGCTCTGCAGATCGCATCCTGGTAATACAAAAAGGTAAGATAACCGAACAGGGAGATCATCATGAACTGCTGAAGCAAAAGGGTTATTATTATAGGCTTTACACAAACCAATTCATGGAAGAGCAGAAAGCATTGCTGTTGAATGCGTGATGTAACGCAAACATCCTGTTTGCGAAGAGCACAATCAGGGTGATTGTGATACAAAATAAAATTAGAGGTACAGAATGAAAAAAGTAATGAATAAGATCCGGAATTTTTGTTAGATGAAAAAGCAAACTGATTCCCATGCTCCAGCGTGGGAACGAGGAAAGTAACGCAAACATCTTGTTTGCGAAGTAGGCTTTCCGCAGGAGCGGAGAGAGTTACGTTCCAAAGGAAAAATGGAAAGAAAAATCTAACAAAAAAAGGAGAAAAAATGTTGTTTTTAATAAGTGGTGCAGCAGCTACTGGAAAGAAATCGGTAGTAAGGATATTGAAAGATAAATTAGAAAATATCGAGTGTCATGATTTTAATGAAACACCGGTGAAAGATGGAACTAACAGACGGATCGTTTTGGAAGATTGGGTACAAAAAGCATTGGAAGTGCAGAAGAACGGAAAGGATTTCTTAATTTCAGCTCAAAGTCCGTTTGGTGAATTACTGGCTTGTCCTTCTGCTATTAAACTTGATGGTATAAAGTGTTGTCTGCTCGATTGTCACGATTTTGTGAGAGTTGAAAGATATCTGGATCGTCCCCAGTTTAAAGAATGGCCTCTTGGCATGGACACATTGTGTTGGGCTGTTTTTCATCGTATGCATGCTCATGATCCAAAGTGGGAACAGAGAGTTATAGTTGATAAAGAACTCCCGGATTATGGTTGGAAAAGATGGTCAAAATGGACTGCAAAGGATGACCGTTGGGATGTAAAAATTATCGACACATCTGAGAATAAAATAGAATGTACAGCCAATCTGGTGTATGATTGGATTCTGGAAGAAAAGAGTAATTCCCAGGCTTTAACACCAAAAACCAAATGGTGGCTCTAGTATTTGATCTGGTTCCCCTGCTCCTGTGTGTGGGAACCGGGATTTCCGGTTGAACTTGACTCGAAAGACAAAGTCGTTGATTCGAGAACAACCCTGGAGTGAAAAATGAAAACAGGAACTAAAAAGCTATATAGCAGAAAGCGTCCGGCACACCCGGATGAAGCACATACTTCCAGCAAACGCTGGTTCAAAAAGAAAGGGCGAAAAGCTGTGCGTAAACATTTGAAAGATGAAATACAAAAACAGCAGCCTGATTCTGAATTAGAAAAACCAAATGATTCCAGATAATAAGGAGAAAAAATGAATTATAGAAATTATGATCCTCAAAAGGATAAAAAAGTAGTTTTCAGGATTTTGAATGAATGTAGTTGGGTGCATGATGAGAAAAAGGATAAATATCTAAATAAATTTCTTCCTGCTGCTAACACAATTGTGCACGAGGTGAATGGTGATGCTGAAGTGATGGCTACAAGTTCTGACGGTATTATCCGTTATCTTAATGAAAAACTTAAATTAAGTGCAATAACCGGTGTTACGACCAGCCTTATGGCCAGAAAGCAGGGAATAGCAGGAAGACTTACGGCTACCCGTCTTGCTCTGGATGCCCAGAAAGGATCTGAAGTTGGAGCTCTGTGTATTTTCGATCAAGGATATTACAATAAGCTTGGATTTGGGAATGGTAATTATGAATGTATCGTTGCATTTACTCCTGCAACTTTGAACATCAATCGCAAACCGAAAATACCAAAAAGGCTGACAGAGAAAGATTACAAAAGTGTACATATTTCTCGCGAAAAGAGATTATTATGTCATGGAGCTGTTACTTTACCAGAATATACAACTCAAGCTGAATTGGGTGAGAAAAGTAAAACTGTTGGATTTGGATATCATGATGAAAATGGAAATCTCACACATCATCTCTGGTTTTATGGGAAAGGAAAAGAACAGGGGCCGATCTGGATTCAGTGGATGGCCTATGAAAACCTTGATCAATTGATGGATCTATTAGCTCTAATTAAAAGTTTTGAAGAGCAATATCTTCTTATCAGAATGGTAGAACCACCCTTCATCAATATGCAGGATTTTATTGAAAAACCGTTCCTTGCAAAAGGAATGACCAAAAAATCTGAAAATCAGAATTATATTTACTCTTCTGCTTTTTGGCAATTACGAATTCTGGATCTTAAAAAATGTATGAAGAAAACACATTTGAATTGCGATGATTTCAGTTTCAATCTGAAGCTTTCCGATCCGATCGACAAGTATATTTCGGAAGAAATAAAATGGAGAGGAATAACTGGAGATTACATTATAACATTGGGTTCCAATTCCAGAGCAAAAAAGGGTTCTGATAAGAATCTTCCAATTTTGAAAGCTTCTGTGAATGCTTTCACCAGAATGTGGTACGGAATTATGCCTGCTACGTCATTAGTTTTTTCTGATGGAATTGAAGCTCCGGAAGAACTGCTGAAGAAATTGGATAAAGTATTTATCCTACCTGAAGCACATGTTGACTGGGGATTTTAGGAGGAAGTATAATGGATCTGAAATTAGTAACAACAATTGATAGACCGGATTTGATTGATAAAGGTGATGAAATAGTTATCGATGTCTGGCCCGAATTCATACTGCACGATGCAGTAGCAAATGAATGGTTCTTTCAGCTTTATGATGATTTCCCTGAATTTCAGTATTGGTTGTTAGACGGAGAAGAAATTGTTGGAATTGGAAATTCAATTCCTTTATTTTGGAATGACAAACTTGAAGAACTTCCTGAAGAAGGGTGGGATTGGGCTTTAGAAAAAGGATTCAAAGATAAAGAAAAAAATCTACCCACCAATCTGATTTGTGCTCTTTCTATAACTATTAATCCAAAATATCAGAGAAAAGGAATTAGCACGGAAATGATAAGATCGATGGTCCAAATAGGGAAGAAACACAAACTCGAATCACTGATAATTCCTGTCCGACCAACTTTGAAGAAAGATTATCCGCAGGCAGATATAAAGCAATATATAACCTGGAAGAGAGAGGACGGACAGCTCTTTGACCCCTGGCTTCGAGTTCACGAAAAACTCGGTGGAGAGATCATTAAGGTTTGTTCCAAAGCAATGAAAATTTCAGGAACAATTTCTGACTGGGAAAACTGGACTGGAATGAAATTTCCTGAAAAAGGAAAATATAATATTCCAGGAGCTTTAAATCCTGTGAATTTTGATAAGAATGGTGGAGTTTACATTGAACCGAATGTCTGGGTAGAACATAAATTGTAGGCAACGAACCAGTCTTCGCTAAGCTTCGACTTAGCAAGCAAAACGAACGAATCCAAACTTTCATACTTAATTTATTTATGTTTGTTCTTGTTAGTTGCTAAAAAAACGGAGGATGTTCATTTGGTTATTTATCACGTTCATAAGAAGAAATGGGTGAATATGAATCTGCAAATAGAGAAGATAAATGAAGGCAAAGAACGCAGTCGGATCTGTGAAGAAGTTATTCATTCGCTTCCAGGTTGGTTTGGTCTTGAAGAAGCAAATAAAGAATATATCGAAAAAGTGGCAAATACTTCCTTTTATGCAGCTTATATGTTTGATAATGTAGTAGGATTTTTTTCGATCATTTCACATTTTTCTCAAACAAGTGAGATCTATGTTTGTGGCATTCTATCAGAATATCATCGTTTGGGAATTGGCAAGAAACTGCTGAAAGTTATCGCAAAAAATTTGAAAAAAAAAGGAGTGAAATTCCTGACAGTGAAAACTTTAAGTGCATCCCATCCTGATAAAAGTTATGCTAAAACAAGAATGTTCTATGAAGCCATAGGATTTGTTCCGTTGGAAGAATTTAAGGAACTATGGGGAAAAGAAAATCCGTGTTTGTTTATGGTTAAGGAACTTTAAAAAATGATAAAAAATTCGTTCACTATCGAACATCAAGTGTTCCTTTATGAACACTTGATGTTGTACAGAGAATCGTTAATTAATTTGGAATCAGCAGGTTACTGTTTGGTTCGGTATTTGCTTATTAAATTAAAGATTTATTAATAATTGGTGGTTATTATGAAGATCGGTGTTTGCGGAATAGCTTGTGAAAAGTGTCCGAAAATGACAAAAGGAATTTGTCCGAATGGAGAAAAGGGATGTACTCCAAATTTGAAAGGTCCGTGTAAAATTAAACATTGTGCTTTTGAAAAAGGAGTAAGAACATGTTTTGAGTGCAAAGAATTCCCTTGTGAATTAACAAAGCAGGGACCGATAAGTTACGGATTCTGTATGTATATTGCGGGAGAGTAAATGAAAAGAAATTTTATATTTTCAATTTTTATATTTTTAATTTGTTTTTTAAATGCTAAAGTTGAGATAAATATCCCAAAATTAGAAAAAGCTCCAACTATTGATGGGAAGATCAGCGAAGGTGAATGGGATAACGCTGTTGTCATCGATAGATTTTACCAGGTTGCTCCGGGAGATAATACCGAACCTTCCGAGAAAACCAAATTCTTTATGGGATACGACGATAAAAATTTATATTTTCTGGCAAAATGTTATGCAGAAGATACAGCTAAAATCAGGGACTTTCACTGTAGCCGTGATGCCATTTATACTACTGACAGGATATTCATTTTTCTTGATACATTCTATTCCAATCAACAAGCTTATTACGTGGGAGCCAATCCAAATGGGGAACAGGCGGATGGTATCGTTATCAGTAATATAGATCCATCCATTGACCTGTTTTTTATTTCCAGTGGAACAAGGACGGATTATGGTTATCTGGTTGAAATATCTCTTCCATTTAAAAGTATCAAATATAAAAGCGGCAGGAATGTTTCCTGGGGTTTTTTCCTTAAACGACATATTCCCGGTAAGAACGAAGAAATTACCTGCTTTCCGGTAAAAAGAGGTGGAGGGAATTTCTATGATAATTACGGGATCATCAAATTCGAGAATATTCCTGCAAAGATGAATCTGAAGTTGATACCTGCTGTAACCGGAAATTATATCGAAAATGAGGATAAGCTGTTGAATAAAACAGAAACTGAAACTAACTTTGAACCTGAAATGAATATCTTCTTCGAACCGAATTCCAATTTTACAATGACTGCGACCATCAACCCGGATTTCAACATAATCGAAGCTGATGCTCTGAATATCGATGTAAACAATCGCTTCCCCATATTCTACCCTGAAAAACGTCCATTTTTTATCGAGCAGACTAATCCGTTTTATACTGATATCAATATTTTCTATACCCGTCAGATAGTTGCACCAGAATGGGGAGCAAAATTATCCGGTACTTTTGGAAAATATTCTGTTTTTGGATTAGCTGCACTCGATGAGAAAGCTCCTGCTGAACGATTCTTCTATGAAGAAGAATTTGAAGGTAAATCTGCAGATACACCTTTTGTATTTACCAGTGTTGCCAGAAAGCTCGATGAAGGTGATTCCCGCATTCGTCTGGCTGGTGCTCTGCGAAAATTCAAAGAATATGAGAATTTCGTGGTTAGTATGGACACTAACTTCAGGATTATAAATGAAATAAACTTTGAAGGTCAGCTTGCAGCAAGTTCTAATGAGGAATTAGACGAAAATACAAATGGATACAGTTATGCAACAGAGCTTAATTTTTACAACGGAACCTGGTTTATTCATAACTTTGCAAAAGGGCTTACAAAAGATTTTACTGCTGATCTCGGTTTTATTTCAGAAACCGATATTAACTACTTCAGGAATAAAATTGAATATCAGATCCACTCAAAAACCGATGATGATAGAATTCGCTATATGGAAATTGCTTCTACTCAAGCAGTTAAATACAATTATGATCTCTCTGATATTATGGAAACCTACTGGGAAGTTATGCTCGGAGGGATCTTTATAAGCACTTTTGAATTCTGGACAGGACTTGAGATGATGACGATAGATTATGCTGGGAAAGATAACTATGTTTATTATCCTTGGCTATGTGTGGAATATTATCCTATTAAAGCTCTGGGTGGGGAAATCCTGCTGGTAGACGGTGAAAATCTGTGGTATGGAAATGAAGCGGAAATAGCTGATTATAGGAAATTTGAAACAACATTATTTATTCGACCTACCAATAATCTGGATTTAGAATTCAGGCAGAAATATCATGAAACAGTATCATTTTATATAGCTCGAACTTATGAAGCCAAAGTAAAATTCCAGTTCCATAAGAATTTCTGGATTAGAGCGATTTTGCAGATTACCGATAATGACATTTTTGCTGATGATGAAAAAAATAAAAGAATAAATTTTTATCCTTTGTTCACCTATAAACCCAGTGCAAATACAGCAGTTTATTTGGGAGCAAGTTGTTCAGAATCGGAAGGAAATGAATATATCTGGGATGATGATATTGAAGATTTGCATAACAGTAAGTTTGATCAGAAAATTACTACTTACTTCCTTAAAATAAGCTACACATTTGATTTGATGTAGAAAAGATTACTTGTTACAAAACCCCTGTTTTGTAACATTGAATTTATGCAAAACTAGGTTTCGCACAAGATAGCGTTCCCAAAGAGGGCTTTAGGAACGAGAGTAAAAGGAGAAAATATGATTTCAAATCCAACGATAAAAACATTGATGAGTCATAGATCAATCAGGAAATACACGGATGAAATTCCGTCTGATGAAATGATCGAAACGATAATTAGAGCAGGACAACAAGCTGCTTTTGCCGGTCAGCTTGGAAGCTTGATACTATCCAGAGAAAAAGAAAAACATCCTTTTGGTGCTCCGCTTTATTTCATTGTATGTGTGGATATTCACCGGATGCAGAAAGTGATGGAGAAGAGAAATTGGGAAATGGTTTCATCTGATGCAGCTATGCTTCTTTTTGGAGTGCAAGATGCCTGTTATCTGGCTCAAAATCTTGTGATAGCTGCCGAAAGCCTGGGTTTGGGAACTTGCTATCTGGGTTTTGTTCCCTTTATGGCAGATAAACTAATTGAAAAATATAAGCTTACCAAAAAAGTCCTTCCTCTCGTTGGAATTGCGGTTGGTTATCCGGCAGAAGATCCACCTGTGCGTCCACGTTATCCCCTCGATTTTTCCTGTTTTGAAGGAAAATATCCTGAATTCTCTGATGAACAGATTGAAAACGCAATGAATAAGATGGATGAAGGTTATTTAAAGCAGGATTATTATCAAGGTGGAAAATTGATGATCAAACTGGAAAATGATCGAGAAGAAACTTTTAATGGAAAAACCTACAGTTGGACAGAGCACATTTCCCGCAAATGGGGACAATGGTTGGAAGATCCCGAAGAATTAAAGGAAGTATTAAATAAATATGGATTTGAGTTTAAAAACAAAGAAGGATAGAATAATGTTAATTTATAGTAATTTGATTAATAAGCTTAATAAAGAAGCTAAAACAGATTATGAAATGGAATTACAAAAGATCAAAACGATTTGGGAAAAGGAACATGATCAGAAGGATAAATTCAGGAAATTCGCTTTTGCAATTGCAGATAAACTTCTTTTCTATTCCGAATTAGAAAAGGAATTCTCTGACAATTATTACAAAGAGAATTCTCCGGATGATCTGAGAGTAACAAATTCACAACTCTTCAATGAATTGAAAGCAGAAAATTACAAAGTCTGCTATGCTAATCCGGAATATACATCAGCAGTCTTTGGAACTGAGCTGGGACCAATGTTTGCAAGCTATTACACTTCTGTGAGAAGTTGTTTGAGTTTTGCGATTGAGCATAAACTTTATGCACTTCAACGAAAGCTGGATCAATTTTTAGAGTTTTATAAACTCCTGAAAACCGGAAGTGAAGAGACTTCCATATATAAGGAAATCATAATAAAGTTGACTAAAGATCTGCATATTGATCGCACTACTATTCATATTCTTGAACAATTTGATCCGGAAATTTCCAGATATGAAGATATTGTAATGAACGCAGACCTTTCCAAAATAAATTATCTCTATCAATATGGGAAAAATATTTCGGCAAATGAGATCAAGACAGCGAAATTTTTAATGGACTATCCTGAAGACAAAATTAATAAACTGGTGAAAGCTATGATAAAAGCTTATATTCGTGGTTTTGAGCTTTCCAGGAAGGATATTAAGAAAAAGGAAACTCTTAAAATTATTTATAACATAGGTCAAGAAAGGATCGTACGGGAACTTGTGAAAAGTTTTAATGCCATAGGATTAAAGGTAATCTTGAATGATGCTATCTCCACAAACGTAAACAGACAATATGGTTATGATCATCGCTTTGATAAAACACTCTATTTCAATGAAGATTTTGTTAATAGAATGCTGGCTCATCAAGAGGAAGTTATGGAAGCCTGCTCCGATCATCTGGTTAAATTCTCCGGTCCTATATATTTTGATAAATTCGGTGAAAAACCTTTCAAACCTGTTCAGAAGAAAATGTGTCTGAAACTTTCTGGTGAACAACAGAAACTAAACCAGTTCTATAGTGTTTCTATGAATAAATTGTATCAGAAATATATGCCCAGAACGGAGACGAGTTTTACTATTATCGGATTCCCGGTTCCAGACATTGGAGATCAATTTGAAGCTATCTTTGAAGATACACTTGCACTTAATATGATCGACACCGATCATCATGAGCAGATCCAGCAATATATTATTAATGAACTTGATAAAGCGGATTTCGTACATGTTAAAGGGAAAAACGGAAATAAAACTGACATTATGGTAAAGATGCAGAAACTTGTGAATCCTTCCAAACACACCAATTTTGTGAATTGCGGGTCAGACGTGAACATCCCGGTCGGTGAGGTATTCACTACTCCAGCTTTAAAAGCTACAAATGGTGTACTGCATGTGAAAGAAACATATCTTAAAAGTATGCGGTTTGAAAACTTAAAGATCACTTTTAGAGACGGTTATGTTAATGAATATACATGTAGCAACTTTAAAGATGAAAAAGATAATAAAAGTTATATTCAGGAAAATATCCTGTTCCCACACGAAACACTTCCTATTGGCGAATTTGCAATTGGAACGAACACAAAAGCTCATGTAATGTCAAAGAAATATAATATTCTTCCCATAATGCCGGTTCTTATTGTTGAGAAAATGGGACCGCATTTCGCTATTGGTGATACTTGTTTCAGTTGGGAAGAAGATTTTGCTGTATTCAATCCGATCGATGGAAAAGAGATAACTGCCCGAGAAAATGAGCACACTGCAATGCGTAAAACTGATATTCAGAAGGCTTATACAAACTGTCATACCGATATTACTCTACCATACGAAGACCTTGATTTCATTACAGCAATTACTTCAGAAGGTGAGAAGATCGATATTATTAGAAATGGTAGATTTGTGATTCCCGGAACAGAAGAATTGAATGAGCCATTAAATAATTTTCAGGATAATAATCAATAAGTCTTGACATTTGATTCGAAAATTATTTTAAGTAAAACACTAAATTTCACAATAAAAAAGGAGGTTTTTATGAAAATCGGAAAAATATTAATTGTTTTGATGTTTATTGGAACAATGTTTTTCCTGAGTAGTTGCGAGGAAACCACTGAACCGGAAGAATCCGCAACACTAATTGTCAATAGCACTCCACAGGGTGCGACGATCATTTTGGATGGTGATCCGGTAAGAGCGGTTACTCCGGCAACCCTGGAGATCGAACCGGGTTATCATGAATTAAGACTGGAACTAACCGGGTATCAAGACTATTTTGAGACCTTTACTGTAGAAGATGGTGACACGTATAACGTAGATGCAAACCTGATAGAAGCTTATGATACATCTCTCCAGATGATCAGCGTTCCTGCAGGTGCTTCCATTTACATTGATGGAACATACACCGGTTTATTCACTCCAGCTACAATTAATGGATTAGTACCAGGATATCATTTTGTGAGACTTTATTTAGCAGGTTATAACGAGTATAATGTATATTTTAATCTTGTGGAAGGAACACCGTATGTAGTTAATGTGAACCTGGGAACTCCACAGCCACCTTTACCTGTATTTGATATATATTATCCTTACGATCAGCAGCACTTTGATGATAATGTGATTTATTTAACAGCAGATGTTGAACTGGATAATGGATCTCCGTTTACAGGTGATACAGCTATTATAACTTTAAACGGTTATGATTATGAGATCGATGTTTATAGTGGGTATATTTATGTTGATATTTCTATTGCAGCCGGTGAAAATACTATACAGCTTAGAGCAAATAGTGCAAATGGAGATACAGGTGTTAGCGATTTACTTACAGTTTATGGTGATTTTACAGCACCAGAAATAGAAGTTGTGCTCTGGTGGAATACTCCTACCTCAGACCTCGATTTGCATGCCTGGAATCCTTCCGGAGAACATTGTTACTATGGGAATATGGTCATCTCAGATGGTTCGCTCGATATTGATGATGTAGATGGATATGGACCGGAAACTTTTGCCGTGCCAACAGCAAACGTGGGAATTTATGA
>CBDUTJ010000045.1:0-22292 GCA_965370415.1 uncultured bacterium
AATTTAAATTGAAATCCAATTTTTTCATCATTCTTAATTATCTCTTTCAATATCTTTTTGGGTTTAGATACCCTGATGCCATAAAGTATTTTTTTCCAACTGAATTTTACAGTGCTTTCATAGAATTTTCCATCGGTTCCGAAAAATCCAATATGCGACCATTGAGATCTTTTCCCTTCCTCCTGCCAGACAATATTTTGAGATTCCAGAATGGCATTTTCGATAAAACCTTTCCCCTTTTCAAACATTATTGTTTTGGGAATGAGATACTTGCTAATTTCATCTTTCAGAGCTTTTTTGTTCATATTATCTCCTCAAATAAATTGAAAATAAGACATCTATATAAAAAACTCAGATTACCATTGCTTAAAAAATGGTTTTTTGCTCGATTCCAATTCTTCTCTTTCTTTTTGTTTTCCCTTAATTGTCTTCTGGATAAAATTTATTTCATTATTCAGTTTTTCCAAAACTATTTTTGTACTGTCATTAACTGTAGTAACGATTGTAAGGCTGTCAGCTGTTTCTACTCCTTTAATCTCATTGTATTGCAATTTTTTATCATCCAGTAGTTTTTTAAGATTTTCCATTTCCATATTTAAGTTATCAATTTTGAATTGCTTCTCATCAAATTCCTGCTCTTGTTGAATTTCGTCTTGCGCATATAGATTTGTAGGACTAAAGATTTTTGTGATCGGATATAAAGAATTTGAAATTTTATAAGATAGTTCTGTTTGAGCAACGGTCCCATAATAATTTGTCCCTGTTGCTACAGTAAAAATGATTAAAGAATTAATCACATAAAAAACGAGTTTTTTCATAAAAGAAAATTTTTTGGTGACAAATACTAATAATCCGCATAGAAAACTTATTGCCAGAGCTGTCCATCTTCCTGGTAATGAAAATTGGGATGTTAAAGTATTTGTTATTGTCATTGTAATTCCACCTGCAATACCTGGAGTAATCATAGACTCCGGATTTAAAAAATCACTAACTTTTGCCATTTTTCCTCCTTTTTTTTTGTTCCTATAATAATTAGGAATTTAATTATACTCAATAGGAATATCCAATCCCAAAATAATCGAAAATTATATCCCCAGGGTTTCCTTAAATGCTATGAGATCATCATCCTGCCAGAGTAATTTTCTGTATTGTCCTATCTCTGGTGAACCATCATTATACCATTTGATCAATCGGATTTTTGTTTTTTCAATTTCAATACTTGTTATACCCTTGCTGTATACACCACTACCTGTATTGAAATAGCAGGGAAGGAGTTTACCGGATTCTTCCAAAGGATTAATATCTCTGCCTTTTTTCTTTTCCCTTTTTCTTCTAGCTTTTAATTCTTTGATCTTCTTAGATAATTTTTTTATAGCAGCTTTATCTAAAGAAGTTTGCTTTTTTTCTGCTTGCTTTAATTGGATCTGTTCATTCAGCCATTTATAATAGGAACGTGAAGCAAAGATCGCTCTGTGAGTATGACCACATATCAGTATTTTTTTATTTGTTTTTGCCCATTTATAATATACTTTTTCTCTGTCTTTAGGGATTTGTGACTTAGTAGCTGCAGGATCACCACTACTGATCTTGCGAACGATATGCTCTATTTTCCTATAATTGCGAACCCAAAAACGACTCGACCATGCTTTTTTTTCTGAAAGTACATCACCCTGATGACCATGAACAAGGAACATATAATCATCTAACAGAATTCCTTCTGGAGCCCCAAATGGAATATCTGCTTTATCTGAAATTGGATCAAATAAACCTGCCCATTCTTTATCATGATTTCCGTAAACACGATGTACTTTCTCATCAGAAAAACTCTTTAATAATTCATATATACTGTTATCGTATTTCTTGCGTACTTCATTGTACTCAAATTGCCAGAATTCTTCAATATCACCCAGTAATATGATAGAGAAGTCATTATCCAAGTAATATTTTAAAGCAGAAACCATTGATGATTCGTTGTGTACGAAATTATCAGCTTTTCCACCATTACCCAAGTGTAAGTCACTAAAAACAGCATATTTGTTTTCACTTTCCAGTGATAATTTTTTTACACTTTGTTTATCTTCTATGAATAGTTCATCAAGTCGTTTAATAATTTCATTTTTACCTTTTAGCATCTTACATCCTTTAAAGCACTTTTTTATCATTTCCTCATATTTTCATTAAAAGCTTCTATCCACTTTTTAAATGCCCAGGCAAATGCTAATACTGCATAATAATGAGCATCTTTTTTCATGATTGCTCCTTTTTCTCATCCAAAACTTCCATCCCTTTCTTAAAAAAACGATAACTGATAACAGAAACGATTCCTGCCAGAATGATGTGTAATAAAACTTTTGTCCCTTTTTTCATATGCTTCCTTTTTTGCAATTTCTCAATATTATGAAGAGCCAATTTATAATTTAACGAATAGAGATATTTACAAAAAAATGTCAATGCAAATAATTTAATTGACAAACGAAAGTTAATAACAATTTTAAAAATCAGTTAAAATTGTTTTTTCTAAATATATAAAATGGGGTAACGATGAAAAAAACGATGTTGATGTTTTTTCTTTTTTCTACCGTACTTCTATCTGCACAGCTTATCACCTTTGAAGCGATGGATAATCCCAACGACGATGGCAGCGCAATTCTATTAAAGTGGGATATTTCAACCTTATCATCAGCAAATGCTAACATAGAGCGTATAGAAGAAAGTGGTGATACTCTTCTTATTCAGAAGTTAACCAAACCGGCAGGTTCCTTTACAGATGGACAGGACATTGAATCCAAAACTGAGTATAAATATCTGCTCACGGTTTATGATGCTGATGGCAAAATTCTGGAATCTGCATCTTCGTTCGCAGTTCCCCGGGCGCAATGGTTCAATACGAATAAGATTTCCCTTCTGATAATGGCACTGGCACTTTCCATTGCTATAGTATATTATATTTTCTCGGCTAGAAGCGGTAAGAAACTTTATATCCGCAAGATCGCTGGATTGGAATCTATCGATGAATCTGTGGGACGTGCAACAGAAATGGGAAAGCCCATTCTTTTTGTTCCCGGCATTCTGGACCTGGACGATATGCAGACCATTGCCGGCTTGACCTTCCTGGGAAAACTGGCGCAGAAGACTGCCGAATACGATGCTGAACTTATTGTGCCTGTCTGCCGTTCCATGGTACTTTCCACAGCCAAGGAAATCGTGAAGGAAGCCTATCTGAAAGCAGGACGCCCCGATGCCTACAAACCCGATTCAGTATTTTACCTCACAGACGACCAGTTCGGTTATGTAGCCGGTGTGGACGGCATAATAATCCGTGAAAAACCGGCAGCAAATTTCTTCATAGGTGCATTTTATGCTGAATCTCTTATCCTGGCAGAGACGGGTTTTGCGCATGGAGCTATTCAAACTGCCGGAACAGCCATGCCCAGCCAGTTGCCTTTCTTTGTGGTTGCCTGCGATTATACACTCATCGGGGAAGAATTGTTCGCTGCTTCTGCCTACCTTTCCAAAGATCCTCATCAATTAGGAAGCCTGAAAGGACAAGACCTGGGTAAAGCGATCTTTGTGATAACCTTAACTGTTGGTGTGATACTGGAGATATTCGGTATTAACTTCCTGAAAGATTTCTTAACTTTGCATTGAGGTGACCAGAATGAAAAGAAAAATACCTTTAATTATAACATTTGTCGTAGGCGTAGTGATTATTGTTGCAGAATTCATTCCTCACAAACCATTCGGTCTTATCTCCGGTGAATTGGAAAAATGGTATCTTATCATTGCAGGTTTTGCCATTATTCTGGGTCAGCTTAATCTTTTTAAAGTAAATCTGTTCAAGATCCGCTACAAACAAAAAAACTGGCAGTATTTTATTTTAACACTTGTAAGTTTCAGTGTAATGGTCTTATGTGGTATTTTCTGGGGAACCCAGAATAATCCCGGTATTTTTGGAAACGGTGAAACTATTTTAAGCACAATTGGTACAAAACCTTTTGATTATTTATATGATAATGTTTACGAGAACTTGCAAGCAACAATGTTTTCACTTCTGGCTTTTTTCATCGCTTCGGCAGCTTATCGTGCGTTTATTGCCAGAACTTTGGAATCCAGTTTACTGCTTATTGCTGCAATTTTGGTTATGTTGGGAAATACTAGTTTGGGAAGTGAATTAACTGGCTGGCTTCCTGAATCTCTAAAATTTTTGCATTTGCCAAGGATTTCGGAGTTTATTATGAAATATCCAACTACAGCAGGTCAGCGTGCTATTATGATCGGGGCAGGTCTGGGTATCATCGGAAGTTCTTTGCGCATCATTCTAGGCATCGAACGTTCCTACCTGGGAGGAAAATAATGGCAGCCATAAAACGTAAACAGTTAGATAGAAGATGGCTCTTCCTGCTTCTTTTTGTGGGAGTAGTGTTACCTCTTATTTTCGTTATAGGTCTCCCTATTGAAACAACCGAAAATGTAAGAATGGTATACAATTTGATCGAAAACACCCCACCTAACTCTAAAGTTATATTATCTTTCGATTACGATCCGGGCAGTAAACCGGAATTGCATCCCATGGCGAAAGCCATGATGCAGCATTGCTTCGACAGAGATATTAAAGTAATAGTAACTGCTCTATGGCCGATGGGTGTGCAGATGGCGGAAGATATATTCAGCGATATTCACAACGAATACCCGGAAGTGAAATACGGCAGAGATTATGTGAATCTAGGCTTTAAAGCCGGTGGTATTGTTACAATCCAATCCATGGGAAAACAATTCCGCGAAGTTTTTCCAGAAGATATGAACGGTACTTCTATCGATGAATTTTCCATTATGGATGGAATGAAGAATTTTGATAACCTGAGTTTTGTTTGCTCTTTTTCTGCAGGTGATCCCGGCATTAAACAATGGGTGCAGATTGCACATGATACATACAATGTACCGGTTTCAGGTGGTGTTACCGGAGTAAGTGCTCCGGCTATTCTACCCTATGTGAATGCACAGCAGCAGTTAATTGGTCTGCTCGCCGGTTTAAAAGGTGCTGCAGAATATGAGCTTTTGACAGAAACACCGGGAACTGGTACAAGTGGGATGGATGCTCAGTCGATCGCACATCTTATCATTATTATTTTCATTGTGATAGGCAATATCAATTTCTGGCGAGATAAAAAAGCCCAAGAGCGAGGTGCATAATGACACAATTCTTTTCAGTTCTGGGAATATGGTTAGGTGCTCTTTTTACCTTTGCCATTTTCAGTTTTTTATATAAAGATAATCCTTTTTACAAAGTAGCAGAACAGATATTTGTAGGTCTTTCGGCAGGATACTGGTTTGTTTATACTATTTTCTTTATACTCATGCCAAACCTGTTCAATCCCCTTCTTCAGGATTTTTCTACAAACTGGATCAAGCTGATACCTGCTGTTCTGGGCATTCTTATGCTGCTGCGGCTTATCCCATCTATCGACTGGGTAAGCCGATTTCCCATTGCCCTGGTTATTGGTACAACATCCGGTATTTTCTTTTTGCGTTATCTTAAATCCGATGTAATAAACCAGCTCACTGCAACGATCATGAATCCATTCCAGGGAGCAAACTGGGTCAATATAGTAGGACAGATATTATTGATCATAGGAACTCTTACCGGAGTGATCTATTTTTATTTCAGTAAGAAACATGAAGGTGCTTTCGGTGTTACGGCTAAGATCGGTATTTATTTCCTGATGGTAAGTTTTGGTGCTGCTTTTGGTTATACAGCTATGGCACGTATTTCGCTGCTCATCGGCAGGCTGCAATTCCTGTTGGGCGATTGGCTGGGAATAATAAATCCTTAAAAAAAGAGTAGAGTCATGAATTTATTAGGAAAAATCAAACTCATATTTATTTTTTATTTGCTATTAATTCCGCTCATTTTATTCTCTCAAACAGAGATCGACAACCTGAAAAAGCAACTTGATTTTGCTTCTGGAAAAGAAAAAATTGAAATACTTGACCATCTGCAAGAAGCTTATTGGGACATTTATCCTGAAGCTAGTTTAGATTATGCACATCAGGCATTGAAACTTGCTAGGAAACTAAACGATAAACGCCACGAAGCTTTGGAATTAGTAAATATCGGGCAAGCTTATTTTGTTCAGGGAGACTACAATAAAGCCATACGTAATTATGCACTTGGCCTGGATATTGCCGAAAAGATCGGTGATAAGTTCATGATGATCGAACAATACATTAATATCTCTGCTTGTTATTTACAACTAAACAACAAAACCAGGTCTATTGAATATGCTTTGATAGCCCTGGATATCTGCGATGAATCAGATATTACGAAAGGTTATATTGGGGCTTACATAAATCTGGGAGATATTTATTTCCGGAAAGAAGAAATAGCAGATGCAATAGGTTATTATCAACTTGCAATAGATGCTGCCACAAAACTTGATGACCGGAATTCTGTGGCAAAACTTCAGAAGAAGATCGGTGTATGCTTCCTGGCGAGCGAAGAAAAAAATAGAGCTATAGATTTCTTCCAACAAGCTGCAGATTATTTTGAAACAACAAATGCCTTGAAGGAACTTGTCATTTGTTATAAAGCTCTCGGACTATTGTATGAAAAACAAGGTGATGCATCAAATTCCGAAAAATTTAATAAAGATCTGTTAGAAATTGAAAAACAATTATTAGAAGAAGGAGAAATAGACAGGTATCTTTTCTATTATGAATATTACAATATCTTGGGTTTTAAGGAAAAAGCCCTGGAACATTACCAGAAATACAATCAACTTCTTAATACTTATTATGTAAAGAAAAGTCATCAAGAAATGGAGATCATACAACAGATACATGAACAGGAAAAACAAATTCTGGAAAAAGATATAACAGAAACCGACAGTGAATTAGAAAAGGTTCAAAGTGAATCAGAGGAAAAAGAACAGGAGATTAAAGCTCTTAAAACAGTCCAGGAAGAAAGAGAAGAACAAATACGTTTGGAAAAAGTAAAAAAAGAAGAACTGCTCCGGAATCTAAAATATGAACAGGTAATTAACAATCTTAAACTTTCACGCAAAAATCGTGAGCGAAACATGTTCATTGTTGCTTCAATATTATTATTAATCATTATGGCGATAATTTATAATCGCCTACGTTTCAGGGTTAAAATAAACGCAAAACTCAATACACAGAATCAATACATTTTAGAAGTTTCTAATGAGTTAATAAATGCTAATGAAAAATTGGAAACGGCTAACAAAAAATTGAACCAGACAAAAGCTAAGCTTGAAAAATTAGCCCGTACAGACCCACTCACCCACCTTTCCAATCGTCGCGATATCCTGGAAAAAATAAATTATGAAAAAGACCGTTTTGAACGGAACGCTAAACCGTTCACAATCGTGATTTCCGATATAGACGATTTTAAATCGGTCAATGATAATTACGGGCATCATTGCGGAGATCACGTTTTAAAGACCATATCAAAATTGTTCACTTCCTTGTTAAGGAAACAGGATACTGTTGCCCGTTGGGGTGGCGAGGAATTTCTGCTTTTTCTACCTGAAACCAATTTGAAGGGTGGACTTACAATTTCTGAAAAAATCAGAGAAGAAATATCTAATACAAAAATTAAATATAAAGATGTTACTATAAAAATTTCCATGACTTTTGGAGTTTGCGTTTATAACAAACTGGTCGATATTAACAAGTGTATTTCAAAGGCAGATAAAGCTCTATATGAAGGAAAACACAGCGGAAAAAATATAGTTCTGCCGGCAAAACTATAAACAGGAATATTATGAAAGTATTCAGCATCGCAGGATATCATCGCACGGGGAAAACTACAGTTGTGGTAGAATTAATTAAAGAACTGAAAAGGCGCGGATTTAAGGTAGTTTCCATCAAGGATATTCATGCTGAAGGTTTTAGTATGGAAGACAAGGATTCTAATAGCTGGAAGCACTGGGAAGCAAGCCGGGATACGGTAATCGCCAGAGGGTTAAACGAAACTTACCAGATCTGGCACAGGCAGCTTTCTCTGAATGAAATGCTGGCACACTTAGAAGCTGATTATGTGGTGGTGGAAGGCATGCGTTCTACAGCTCTTCCCCGTATTATCTGTGCAGAAAATCAAACACAACTGGATGATGTAGTGGATGGAACTGTATTTGCCATTTCCGGTATTTATGCTGATGACCATAATAAATATAAACATTTGCCAGTTTTTAAGTCTGTGGAAGAGGTTACGCAACTTGCTGATCTGGTAGAAAAAAAGGTATTTGAAGTTCTTCCTCTTCCCAAAGCAGAATGCTGCGGAGAATGCGGATTAACATGCAGGGAGATGGTTGCAGCTATCTTAGCTGGAAAAAGTAAAAGAGAAGATTGCAAAACAGACCGCAATACAGGTATGAAATTAAAAATTGGCGGTAAGGAAATTACAATTGTTCCTTATGTTCAGAGAACATTTATAGACATTATAAAAGCCTACTTGCAGAATTTGAAAGGCTACAAAGAAGACGAAAAGATCGAAATTGAAATTAATAATTAACATACTTTTCACAAGCAGGTAATAATGAGATCGAATGTCATCATCCAGAAAGAGAAAAAACAGGTTATCAAGATCTGCAATTCTCCTAAAATGTTCAAGAAAGAGCTGTATATTTACCAGAAGAAACTGCCTTTCATACCCAAATTGCTCGATCATGATGGTAAGAACACTTTGATGATGGAATATATCGAAGGAATAGCTATTGGTAACCTGGCTCAACCGGATTTTGCATGTATTGCCGCAATATATGCCGAGTTGCATTTATTGGAAAACATACAGGGAAAATGCATCTGTCATGTAGATAATAATCCGAAAAATTACCTGTTTGCCAATAACAAATACTATATGCTGGATTTCAGCGATTGGGATTACAAGCAACCTGAAACCGATTTGATCCATTTCCTGTTATTCTGGGCTTCAATTTATAATGAAGCTAAATTCAAATTTGCATTCAGACAACTAATGGATAGTTACATGAAAAAAGCTACTATCAATCCACTGGAATGGGAACTGCTGATCCCTGAAGTGATCGAACGATTCGACAGTCGTCGTAATCAATTCGGGAAAAGAGAGATAAATCCCGATATGAAAATAAACAGGGAAACGCTAAAAAATATCTATTAATTCTATTTAAATCCAAAAAAATTATAAACTGATGTTTCTCCAGCTATTAGTTCAATATATTCTGACTGATATATTGATTCATATATATCTTCAATTTGAACAAATTTATTTCCTGGTTCAACAGAGATAGTTTCTATTTCTTCGGCTGCGATATATACTTCATATTCTTCTGTCCATTCCAAACCATCTACATCCATTAATCTTACTTTAGCTATAGTCAATCCTGGAGAAAGATTGCGAATTGTCAAGCATGCAAGGTTCAATTCAACATGATAAACTTTGTCTTTACCCGGTTTCATCTCTACAGTAAAATTATTTTGTTTCAAATATGGCGTTCCTACATATTCCACAGGCACTTTCTTTGTTTCACCATAAAAAATAAACGAATTAAGAAAATATCTTTCTACCGCAGGTTCACTATTCGGATACATCAAATATGAGATATGATCGATTTTTACAGTTACAGTTTGCCCCGTATCGTTATGAACTGTTAGATGAGATTCCTTTGCACAAGCAGAAAAGAATAAAAGTACAGGTATGATAAAAAGAATCAGCTTTTTCATATAATCTCCCTGGAAACTTATATAATAATTCGGTTTCTAAGCTAAATTTGAAGGAACTTTTGTAAAGAAGAAAAATGAAAATCAGTTATCATAATCCTGTAAGATACTGCAAATTTAGTTTGAAAATATTTTGCTGAGAACAAAACATTAAAACCTTCTGAAAAAAAATATTCTCCTTATCAATACTAATTCATTGACATAAAATGAATATTATTTTATTTAATAAACCGGTAATTTATTTCAGCCAGCGATGTGTAAAGAGGAGTGATTATGAATATTTTTGTAGGTAATATGACCCGAGAAGTAAAGAAAGAAAACCTTGAAAATATTTTTAAAGAATATGGTTTAGTAGAATCAATAACTATTCTCATTGATCGTATAAACGGCGAGTGGAAAGCTTTTGGGTTTGTAGAAATGCCAGATGAAAAAGAAGCCGATAAAGCTATCGAAGGCTTGAACGGAAAAGAGTATTTTGGCCATCCTCTAACTGTTCATCAGGCTCGTTTCCGTACTGAAGACCGTCGAGATAGCGGAAGATTTGGTGGTCGCAGACACACAGATCTTCCTGAAATAAAAAGGTAATAAATTTCTTTAGATAAAATGAGGTGAGAAATGCAGGTCTATATAGGGAATATTTTCAGTAATATCTCCGAAGATGATTTGCGCAGGGTTTTCGAAAAATATGGAAAAGTTACTTCAATCAAAATTGTTACTGACAGATTAAGCCATCCCGAAAAAGAATGCGGATATGTGGAAATGCCTGTTCTGGCAGAAGCAGAATTCGCTGTTGCTAAACTTCATCATTCAATGCTGTTAGGCAATACTCTTCAAGTAAATTTTGCCCGTTCAGGACTAAGAGATCGCAGAAAAAATTTCCGTAAAGGTGGAAGAAGAGATTACGATAAGCAATAAAACAAATTCAGCTTACTGCAAGATGACAAATTAAAGAATTCCTAAAAACCAAAATTAATCACAGCTTTCAATTTCAAATACAGGAACGGGTTGAACAGATCATTGTCGAAACCCTCGTAAGTACGCCAATACCACAAAATAACACCTGGAGATAACTCTATACCAAATTGTACGTTATACGGATTAAGCAGATTAAACCCGACACCTGTATAAAATTCATATCCTTGAAGCCAATCGCTATCTATCCATTCCTCATTACCAAAATCATCGTATGCCAGTAAGGCATTTTTATAACTCCAACCCATGAAATCCAGGCCAGCTCCAAATAGAAAATAATTTCCCAGAAATGTATATTCGGGAGTAGTGAACAACTTCCATTCGACTCCAATATTAAGAAGATGAACTCCACCATCGATCGAAATATGTAACTCGCTGGTTTCTTGAACCGGAGAATAGCTATATCCGGCAACCGTATTCAACCAGTTCTTCCGGGAAAGATAACCTCCAATTCCCAGGTTGAATTGATGAAATCCATAGAAATGTTCGCTTTTCATCAATCCGCTGCTGAACTTTGCACCAAACCACAATTTTTTAAAAGCAGTAGAAAAAACAACACCTTCATCATCTTCTTCATATTCATCTTCATGATCATACGGTTCGGAATAAATGTGAATTATATTCGGTTCGTGATCAAATTCATAAGTAGTTTTAACTTTTCTTTCACCTTCATAATCATCAGAGGCTTTTTCCATTCCCTCTTTCAAACTACCCCGGCGAGGTTCATAACGATCATGTCCTGCACAGCTTATTAATAAAAGAACTATGATCAATAAAGTCATGTTTTTCATGATCTCTCCCTCTTAAATATTTCTTTAAAAAATGGAGTCTTTCTTTTATTTTCCAGATGCTTTCTTAATTCCTTACGCAGGAAGATCACATCTTTTTGTACGCTCCGCAATATTTTATGTGATTTCTCAAAATCCAATATTCCGATATCCGTAAGAGCAGGTTTGATATAGATATCAGGCTGACAGCTTTTCATTTGATATTCCACCATAGCCGATTGCATGATCTGGTATGTGTTCATTATATTTTCGAACCAGTTGGGTATTTTGGGATTGGAAGGAACGCTCAAACTGCCGGAAACATCGATAGCAATGAGAAGATCACAATCTTCCCGGATAAGATCGAAGGGCAGAATATTAGAAACTCCACCATCGGTAAGAACCCTGTTTTCGAATACAACAGGTTTAAATAAAGCAGGAATGGACATACTGGCGCGGATAGCGGGGATCAATTCACCGGAGTCATAGACAATATCATTCCTTCTCCAGAAATCTGTTGCTACTATTTTCATTGGTATTTGAAGTTTCTCGAAAGTAGAAGCCGGAATTTTTCCCTTTAAAAATTCTTCTATACCTTTACCTTTTATCAAACTGGTTCTACTTAAAAATGAAGGATCGAACATCTTGAGAAGGTCTCTGAAATTAATATCATCTAATATCTTTTCGATCTGCTTTCCAGAAAAACCTGAGGCATAGAATGCACCGATAATGGCACCGATGCTGGTTCCCGAAATCACTATCGGTTTTAAACCGAATTCATCAATAACTTTCAGAAATTCTATCTGACACAGTCCCCTGGCTCCACCGCCACCTAAAGTTAATCCGATACGCTTCATGATTCTATTTCCTATGTTCAATAATAAAAGTCAAATAAATTAATTAAAGCTGTCTTGACAACTTATTATACTCTATGAAATTTGATTTCAAAATTGTAATAGGAAGTGATTTTGAATAAGCATCTAATAGGCATTTTTGATTCGGGAGTAGGCGGTTTAACTGTTTTTAAAGAAATAAGAAAACAATTTCCGAAAGAGGATATTGTTTATTTTGGTGATACTGCCAGAGTACCTTATGGTCCTAAATCTTACACCACTGTAATTGCATATTCCATCCAGAATGCCAGGTTTCTTTTACAGCGTGGAGCCAAAATAATTGTAATTGCTTGTAATACTTCATCTTCTGTAGCATTAAAGCTACTTCAGGATAGCCTACCTGTTCCTGTTATCGGGGTGATAAAACCCGGAGCAAAAAATGCAGTTAATACTACCAGGAACGACAAGATAGGCATTATTGGAACAGAAGGCACCATCCGCAGCAAAGCATATTCCTGCGAAATATCTAACATCAATAAGGATTGTCAGGTCTTCAGCCGGGCTTGTCCTCTTTTAGTTCCCCTGGCAGAAGAAGGATGGAAAGATCATCCGGTTACCACACTTACAATAAAAGAATATCTTAATCCACTCCTGGACGAAGAAATCGATACTCTAGTTCTGGGTTGTACGCATTACCCAATTCTGAAAGAATCGATACAGAAAGTTGTGGGAAACAACATCGTACTGGTAGACAGCGCAGAAGCTATATCGCAGCAGCTTTATGAGATACTTCCCGATAAAGAGAATGAAGGAACAGGAGAAAATCACTTTTTCGTGAGCGATAATGAAGATAAATTCCGCCAGATAGCTTCCCGAATATTAAATACAAAGATAAGTAAATTGATAAAAGTAAAGCTGGGTGAAAGCTGGTATTTATCCTGATGGAAAAATATTCAGAACTTGCCTTTAATATTGTTAATAATCTACTGAAAATTAAGAGTGATGATGTAATCTCAATTTCCGGTGAGATCCACAACAGCAAGAATGCCAATGATCCGCTTGTTGAGCTGCCTTTAATTGAAGAACTATCGGTTGCTATTCGTAAACGGAAAGCCTTCCCCGTATTGGAAATTTCCACAGAGAACCTAAAAAGACGCTTTTTCGCTGAAATGCCCGATGAAGTTTTTTCGGTTCCTCCAAATTATTATAAAAGTTGGATAAACTCTATCGATAAGTTCATTGAGATAAGCTGGGAAAGCTATTCCAGTGATTTTCGATCTGTTTCGGAAAAACAACTGCAACAGTTTAAAGATTCTACCAAATCTATTCTACAATACCTATTCGATCAGAAGAAAAAGCTCATTTTCCTGAACTTTCCCACCCATGAATTGGCAAAATATATAAAAAGTGATTATGATTCTCTGCTTAATTCATATCTGAATGCTGTTGGTTGTAATTATAACCTGTTAAAAATTTACGGAGAAGAGCATCAGGAAAAGTTCTTCTCATATTCCAACTACATAATTGCTTCACATAGCGAGATATTGAAATTGAAGATAGACAGGGAAAAAATGGAATTATATACAGGTGATACTACCGAACATCAGATCATAGTGTTACCAACAGGTATTATAGAATTTCCTATTAAGCGTGAGAGCCTGAATGGTATTTTCTTTGCCGAGAAGATATATTACAAAGAAAAAACCTACAATAATGTTAAACTGAAGTTTGAAGATGGCGATGTACGTTATGTTGCTTTTATGGAAGATAAAAAAGGTAATTTCCAACTGCAAAACGAGCTGATTAACAGTCATAAGGAATGTTATATTACAATTGGATTTAATAAAAGCATTAATTCTTATACAAATTATTTTTCCTACGACAGATGTATCGATGGTAACATTTCTATAAAATTCATCGATAGACAATTCCATCCGCTATTTATTTCCAATATGAATTCTGAAATAAGAAAAAGACTTTAATGAGGAATAATGAAAATTGGCTTTGATAATAAAAAATATTTGAAAGAACAAACAAATGCAATCCTGGAAAGAGTACAGAAATTCAATAACAAACTATATCTGGAATTTGGCGGAAAAATTATCTATGATTACCATGCTTCACGAGTGTTACCGGGCTTTCATCCCAATGTAAAAATGGAGCTTCTGCAACAACTCAAAGATAAAGCAGATATAATATTGTGTATATATTCCGGTGATATTGAACGCCGTAAAGTACGAGCCGATTTTGGTATAACCTATGATGCAGATGCCATGAAACTCATCGATGACCTGCGCGACTGGGGAATCGAGGTGACGGCAATTGTTATTACCAGATACGAAAACCAACCGGCAGCTACAATATTTAAAAACAAACTCGAGCGCCGTGGTATGAAAGTATATACTCACAAATTCACCAAAGGATATCCTACAGATGTAGAAACTATTGTAAGTGATGAAGGATACGGAGCAAACACTTACATTGAAACTACCAAACCGCTTGTCATCGTTACAGGTCCCGGTCCCGGTAGTGGTAAACTGGCAACCTGTCTCACTCAGATGTATCATGAATATAAACAAGGTATAAAAGCAGGATATGCAAAATTCGAAACTTTTCCCATCTGGAATATTCCTCTTAAGCACCCCATAAATGTAGCTTATGAAGCAGCAACTGCTGATCTTAAAGATTTCAATTTGATCGATCCTTTCCACCTGGATTATTATGAGAAAACAGCAGTAAATTACAATCGTGATGTAGAGGTATTCCCTGTATTGAAGCGAATCTTAGAAAAGATAACCAGTGGTACTTCGGTGTATAAATCCCCTACAGATATGGGAGTTAATAGAGCCGGCTTCGCTATAATAGATGATAAAGCAACTCAGTATGCATCCATCCAGGAAATTATTCGCAGATTCCTGAGATACAAATGCGAATATGCACTGGGTTTCGTTGATAAAGATACTGTCGACCGCGCTGAATTAATAATGAATGAAGTGAAAGCAAAACCGGAAGAAAGAAGCACTGTGATCCCTGCCCGAAAAGCAGCTGAAGAAGCTGAGAAACAAGGTAAAGGTCATCAGGGAATTTTCTGTGGCTCTGCACTGGAATTGAAAGATGGAGCGATAATTACCGGTAAGAACTCATCTCTTGTGCATTCGGCTTCCAGCCTGATCTTGAATGCCATCAAAGAACTTGCAGGCATTCCGGATGAAATACATCTGCTTTCTCCTATGGTTATAGAATCTATTTTCAATCTGGAAAAAAATATTTTGAATGAGAAATCAGTCAGCCTGGACCTGGAAGAAACATTGATAGCATTGAGCATTAGCGCTACAACAAATCCATCTGCCCAGGTTGCCATGGAAAAATTGAAGGAACTCAGGGGATGTGAAGCTCACATGACACATATTCCCACACCCGGTGACGAAGCTGGTTTACGCAGAATTGGCATTAATCTTACTACTGATCCGAATTTTTCTACTAATAGTTTATTTATGTCTTAGGATAAAGGAAAAAGCATGGCAAAACACATATTTGTAATTGGTGGAGTTCTTTCTTCTCTGGGAAAGGGTATTGTTTCTTCATCCATCGGACTTCTGCTGAAAAAAATGGGATACAATGTTGTTATGCAGAAATTCGATCCCTACCTTAATGTTGATCCCGGTACGATGAGCCCTTATCAACATGGTGAAGTTTTTGTTACCGATGATGGTGCGGAAACCGACCTGGACCTTGGTCATTACGAAAGATTCATAGGTCGTCCTTTAACCAGGAATTCCAATTCTACATCCGGACAGATATACGATACGGTAATAAAAAAGGAACGTCGTGGAGATTACCTGGGTAAAACCGTGCAGGTGATACCGCATGTTACCAATGAGATCAAGAAACTTATCTACGATATGGCTATCGATAACGATATTGTTATCACTGAAATAGGCGGTACTGTGGGAGATATCGAAAGCCTTCCCTTCCTGGAAGCTGTCCGTCAGTTCAGATTGGAAGTTGGAATTAAAAATTCATTATTTATTTTCCTGACGTATGTTCCCTATTTAAAAGCTGCCGGTGAACTTAAAACCAAACCCACCCAGCATGCTACAACCAAACTCCGGGAAATCGGTATTCAACCTGATATCCTGCTGTGCCGTTCGGAAAAACCTTTTGATGACGAGATAAGAAGCAAGATAGCTCTTTTTACAAACGTTCAGAAAAGCCTTGTAATTAACGCTGTGGACGTGAGCACTATCTATGAAGTTCCCAAAGTACTAATGGAAGCTAATATTCATGAAAAAATATGCGAGCATTTTCACCTTCAGCAAAACAGTATAGACTTCTCCGATTGGGACAGGATAATCGATAATATCAAAAACCCTGAAAAGGAAGTTACCATTGCAGTTTGCGGCAAATATGTAAAGCACCAGGATGCCTATAAAAGCGTAGGTGCCGCACTAATTCACGCTGCTGCCTTTTATAAAGTAAAGCTAAATATCAAATGGGTAGATTCGGAAAAAACAACATCCGAGAATGCTATTCTGAAAAACCTGGAAAATGTAGATGGCATACTTGTTCCCGGTGGTTTTGGAATTCGCGGGATAGATGGAAAGGTGGCAATTGCCAGATATGCCAGAGAAAACGATATTCCCTATTTTGGAATATGCCTGGGTATGCAAACGGCAGTTATAGAATTTGCCAGGAATGTATGCGGATTGAAAAACGCTTACAGCAGTGAATTCGATGAAGCTTGCAAAAATCCTGTCATTAACCTGATGAACGACCAGAAATATATTGAAATGATGGGCGGTACTATGCGCCTAGGAGCCTATCCCTGCATACTGAAAGAAAACAGCCTTGCCCACAAGATATACGATCACAACGAAATTTCCGAACGTCACCGTCACAGGTATGAATTCAATAATGAATACAGGAAAACCATTGAAAAGAATGGCATGCGTATTTCCGGAATTTCACCCGATAAACTTTTAGTAGAAATTGTTGAATTACCCTCTCACCCATTCTTCATTGGAGTCCAGTTCCATCCCGAATTCAAATCACGACCCGATGAGCCACACCCGATTTTCAGAGAGTTTATAATGAAAGCTGTAGAGATGAGGAAATAGGTGTTGAATGGTGAGTATTGACTGGATTCAGGGTCTGTCCGAAATTATCACCCAGGCATTGAAGCAAATTATATAGTTGATATACTCTTAATAATCAAAGGAATAAATATGAAGAAAATTTTAATATTTATATGTTTACTTTCTGCAATTTGTGCTCTTTCTGCAATAAGATCCGAGAATCTAAATACTATTGTAGAATTGGAAACAGAGCAGAAAATATCTGAACGAGTTGAAAAATTATTGTTTCCTTTTGTTGGTGAATCTGTCGTAATTATCGATCTTGATCTTAAATATCCTGCTTTTAAATCATATACTTACAAAGGAAAGAATAAATCTTACTATAAAGATGATATTCAGAAGAGCAAAACCGAACTATTAAAGAACAAACTGACAAATGCTAATATTGATCAAATCCAGATAATTAATATGAAAGTCAGCATTTATTTGATAAAAACAATTAAATCTGATAAAGTAAAATTTGTAGAACAAAGTGTAACGAACTGGCTGGGACTCGATTTGCAAAAGGGTGATGAACTTACGATTTATAAAACTCTTTCTTTTACTGCTGCCGGTAGGAAACCTGAGAAAACTGATGGAATTTCTCTTCCCTATGCAAATATTAATAAAACAATGCCATTTTCTAACGAGGAGAAAGGATTCTCCATAAATTTCTGGTTGATCGTGATCATCGGATTGATTTTATCAATTATCTTAATACTATTGAATTTTACACTTCGTTTTGGAATACGATCACTTCGTGATTCAATTGGTCAGATCAAAACATCCAAAGCAGGTAATCCTTATCAGATCAAACCTGGTCGAGCTTCTTCATCTGCATTACATAGTTCCGCTATTTTAGAAGCATCGAAAAAAAATCCTCTGGGAATAAACATCCAGGAAGATAAAAATGAAAACATAAAAGAACTTCCTGATTTTAATTTTTTAGAAAATCTAACAAACGATGAATTCTTTGATCTTATAGAAAATGAAAAGCTACAGGAAAATGAATTATCATATCTACTTTCCGTGCTTTCGGTTAATTTTGTAAATCGATTATTAATTAATGATTCAAACGAAAGAACTAACAAATTAGTTGAAATCATGATGAATGAAACAAATTTGCCGAAAGACAAGCTCATCGAACTTAGAGCAAACATTTTAAAGGGTTATAAAAAGACAATTGATGAACAAATCATCAAAACAGACGGCAAAGCATCCTTAGTAAAATTCATTAATAATCTGTCGAATAAAAAAGCAAATTTGATCTTTGAACGTATCTGTGAATTAAGTCAAGAGACAGCAACAGAGATCAGAGACAAAATATTCTTATTTGAAGATATTGTGAAATTGGATGATTCGTTGTTGAAAGATATTATCTTTGAGATCGATCATGAGCTGTTAGTTGATTTCCTGGCAAGTGCAGATGAAACTATAAAAAATAAATTTATTTCCAATATGACGGATAGAACAGCATCGATGATAAATGAGGAACTACAGTTTGCGGGTGCACAACCCGATAAAGAAAAAGAAGTTGCGATTAATGATACATTAAAAATAATTAAAACGATCTTAGGATATATATAAGGAAGGAATTATGAAATCTTCGTTGATAATTGGATTAATCTTAGGTATTGCGGTTATAGTTTTTGTAATATTTCTGAATGAAGATGTTAGCCTTTTCATAAATTATTCAGGTTTACTAATTACTCTCGGTGGCACTATGTGTGCAATTCTTATTTATTTTTCTTATAATGATATTTATCATGCATCTAGTGCACTTAGCAAAATAATATTCGAAAAGGATCATTCTGAGAAAGAGATCATAAATTCATTAGTAGAAATAAACAGCAATGCGAGAAAGAATGGAGTAAATAATATTACGGACTTTGAAGAATACACAAATTTTCCTTTCCTGATAAAAGGCATGACCTTAATTGCTGATAATATGGATCCTGCATTTATCCGTGATGTCCTGTTAAGAGAAAACAGAGGTTTAACGAGAAAACATAATATTGCCGAAAATGTTTTTTATGTGGCCGGTTCATTATCTCCCATGTTTGGAATGATGGGAACTGTGATCGGTCTTATTGCAATGCTTAATAGAGTTCAGAAACCGGAAGAAATACCGGCTGCAATGGGACTTGCCCTGGTAACTACTTTATATGGCCTGATCCTGGCAGCTCTGATCTTTAAACCCATTTCAGGGAAGATTGGAGTTAGAAATCTTCGCAATACTCGTCTGAGATTATTGGTTCTGGAAGGAATTCTATCCATTCAAAGAGGTGATAATAATCTAATCCTTAAAGAAAGATTACATGGATTTCTAGATTAATTTGAAGAAAATCGAAATATGAAATATATAAAGAATCTTAAGAAGTGGAAAAACAAATCAATAAAAGCTGATGCTGTAAAGTATCAAGCTGAGTATGTTGATTTGAAAAAAGCTCAGATAAAAGATGAACTGGAAACTCTGGTAAAAGGATCAGAAAAAAAACTTGATGAGAACCTTTTAGATACAATGATCCCTTATGCAGACTTGATGACGCTTCTGCTGGTTTTCTTCGTTTTTTTCTTTATAGTTAGTTCCCAACATAAATTATTACAACAAGAAGCAATGAAAGCTATTGAATCTTCTCCTGATTTGAATGAAAAAACGATAACTATTCCAAGTGAAATCCTTTTCCAAAGTGGAAAAGCTGATCTGAAAAAAGGTGCTGAAGAAGCTCTTGATCTTATTGCAAAAAGCATTATAGATTCTTTTCAATTAGACCTCGGTTGGGAAATCCGTGTTGAAGGTCATACTGATAATATTCCGATCTCTAACAGTGAGTTCCCTTCCAATTGGGAACTCTCTACAGCAAGAGCCATTTCTGTGGTAAGAGTATTTATCGAAAATGATCATTTTTTACCGTCTCAACTGCAAGCTATGGGATTCGGTGAATATAAACCGATCGTTAAAAATGATTCACCTGAAAATAGAAAAAAGAACAGGCGTGTTGAAATTAAAATAAATAAAAAATATGATGATATAAGGAGATAAATATGAGAAAAGCATTGTTTCTTATTGTTTTTTTTGTGATCTTTAATTTGGTATATTCTTCTGAATTTTTTTATAAGTTAAATTCTACAGATCAAATGGATTTTGCAATTGACTTATATAATCACGGATTCCTGGATGGTGCTTTGGAACATTTCATTGCAATATACAATAATGAACGAACACCTAAAGAATATAAAGCCGAAGCTCTATACCTGATGGGTGAAATTTCCTATGAGAAAAAAGATTTTGATAATGCATTTGCTGATTGGAGTAATTTCAAACAAAAATATCCGGATCACAAATTGAACGAGACAATACCTGATAAACTTGAAAATATAAAACAAGCTATAATAAAAGAAAGGAATAATAAAGTTTCTGCTCTGGAGACTGCAAATGATTATTATCGACATAATTTAAATGAGATAGCCAAAGAAAAATTTCTTTCAATATACCATAGTCAGGAATCGTCTGATGATGAAAAAGCAAAAGCTTTGTATATCGTCGGTCAGATAATTTTTGAAGAAGGAGATTACTCGCTTGCTCTGGAAGATTGGGAACTTCTGATCACTAAATTTCCAAATTCCGAATATGCTAAGCAAATAGCAAAAATATATTCACAAATATCCGATATCGTTACTTTTGATTCCAGTAGAAATTCTATTACGCTTGTTGCCAGGGCATATTTGCAAAATGGGGATTTCTGGTCGAATGCAGATAGAGAATTCACAATCGATTCTTCCTGGATGCCAGGTGTAGAAATCGCTTTAAAATGGTATGATAAAGTTTTGAAAGAATTTTCCCATACTCCTTCCGCTGAAGTTGCTTACAGAAGGAAACTCTTTGCTCTTCTTGGTTCATCAAATACCGATGATAATCAAAAAGCATTCGGTTTGAAAGAAGATTTTAAGAAATATATTCCTGTTGTTCTTAAAACTTTTTCTGATTTTGAAAAGGATTTCCCCAAAAGCGCTTATATGCAAGGTCTCAGATACCAAATCGCACAAGCTTACTGGACAGAAGGTTATACGAAAAGCGCAAAGATCTGGTTGAAAAAGATCATCCTGTGCGGTGATGGAAAAGAAACTTTCTACACAGAAACAGCCAAAGCAAGATTAAAAAATTTGAAATTTTAGAAAAGGTAATCAACCATAGGCTGACAAACATAAGAAGCTGTAGAAAGAGTTAGCAGTAAAAAATCTTCGTCTTTCTGAGTATAACTTCCAATCTTTCCCTCGAAGAATCTGAAGATTTTCTCTCGTTACGAAGATATAGGGTGGGTGCCAATCCACCGAATAGTAAAATCCTCTGCCAGTCTTCGCTAACCCGTCCTCCACAGTAGCACAGCTACGGAGGGTGGAGGCTACGCCTTGACAGGTGCTATTCCCACAGGCGCACAAGTTCAGCAAAAGGAGAATATAAAAAGCTGTATGGTGTTGTGAGAATATACAAAAAGTTGTCTCTCTGAGAAACTCTTTCAGCGGCATTCGACGACTTGTCTCGTCGTAGCCTTGGCAGAGACGGAAGAGTCTGATTTTTAATAGAACCGTAAGGAAAACTACCCTCACCCGTCTGAACCACACAAGTGTGGTTAGACACCCTTTCCCAGATGGAGAGGGAAACAAATAAAGAAATTACACCTATTATTTTTTTGTTAGAATTTTTTTCAATCTCCCTTTTCAAGGGAGAACTAAAGAGGGTTTATGAATTTAAGCCAGTTGTAGCGTGTGTGATAACCCACCGAGTTATCGTTCATTTAATCCCACGAATTAATTCGTGAGTTTCCGGGAAGGATGTAGGGTAGATGCCAACCCACAAATTGTTTGCCAAATAATATTTCTTTTGACAT
>CBDUTJ010000046.1:0-21345 GCA_965370415.1 uncultured bacterium
TGTTTTCCAGTGCTTAAATCTATTTTTATAATTTTTCCCATCCAACCATTCATTATGTACTCCTTTGTTTTCACACTCGAATCGGGTTATTGTTGAACTCGACTCGGGTGTGAACTGATTCAAATAAATACTTATGAATTTTTTCTTCTATTTTTTTTGAATCATATTCTTTCATCAATTTAAAATAATCTTTGGCAGAAAGATCATTATTTCTCATTATTTCATCAGAAAATATTGGCTGAGTTCGTTCACCGATCCATTCTTGATAATTTGAAAATTCCCAATCTGAAATATCATCAACTAAACCTGTCTTCTTTGGATTGTAATGAATATACTGACACAAATGCAAAGCATAGGAATCGTTTTCAATAATTTTGTGCTGCAATGGATTCAAGAATAAACGTCCTTTCCGATTGTATTTGTTATTATATATCTGCACATATCCCGAAAAAACATCATTGAAAATCCTGTAGATCGGTTTGTCCGAATCCTGCCGTATAAAGAAATGGAAATGATTTGGCATGAGACAGTAAGCAAAAATCGAAGCAGGATATATTTTCATTTTTTGTTTTATCTTTTTCAAACAGAGCAAATAGTCTTTATCTGCTCTGAATAGATCTAGATTATCTAGAGAATGGTTATAAATATGAAAATAAGTATCTTCTTGAAAACTTTCTTTATTGCATCGCATAATTAACCTCTTTACCTGAGTGATTCTCGCCAATTTTCACCCGAGTCGGGTTGCGAGCAACTCGACTCGGGTGAGAGACTACTCATAAAACCTGTTGTATTTTTCACGATGCTCACAGGTTAAACATTTTTTCTTATAATAAGTATAAACAGCTTTGGGAAGCTTTGCCATATTTGCATGACGTGAAGGGCAGATGTGACAGGGGATTTCCGGCTCAAGCCATGCTTCGGAAGCGAACTTGAATAATTTAACTCCTTCCAGGATCATTACTCCGGCACTTGTTCCTAGCCTGTTTGCTCCTGCATTTATCAATCTTATAGCATCTTTAAAATTGGAAATTCCACCTGCTGCTTTTACTCCTATATCAGGTCCTACGGTTTCTCTCATAAGTTTTACATGATAAGGAAACGCACCAAAAGCTCCGAATCCTGTAGATGTTTTAACGAAATGAGCACCGGCTTCTACAGCAAGCTGGCAGGCTTTCACTATTTCATCATCAGTCAGGTAGCAGGTTTCCAGTATTACTTTTACGTGGGAAGGACTGCTTGCTTCTACAACCTGTTTTATATCATCTTTCACAAAGTCATATTTTTTTTCTCGCATTGCTCCCACATTGATTACCATATCTATTTCTTTTGCACCATCTGTTACCGCTTGTTCGGCTTCCAATGCTTTGAGCCTGCTTGTATTCATTCCCAGCGGGAAACCGATCACCGAACAAACCAGAACATCGCTATCTTTAAGCTGTTCATAAGCAAATTTAACGTAATGCGGATTAATACAAACCGAGATGAATCCAAACATCTTTGCTTCAATGCATAGATTTAGAATCTTTTTTTGTCCGGAATTGGATTTCAGTTCAGTGTGATCTATCATTTTTGCTATTTCATTAATATCAAGATTTTCCATTGCAACTCCTAATAAAATTCAAAGCTCCTGTTTTGAGAATATTGATCACAAACCTGAGATCTGTACCGCAAAGCTCCTGCTTTGCGACCTTTTTTTTACAAACCTGAGATTTGTGTTACTTTTTTCCAACTAATTGTCCGCAGGCTGCTGCAATATCTCCACCTCTGCTTTTACGATATGTAACTGCAGAACTTAGCTTTTGCATTCTAAGTATGAATTCAGCTACTTCCTCTTCCGAAGGTGATTTGAACAGCATCGAATTCACCTCGTTCCATTTTATCACATTCAATTTACAGGAAATATCTCCCAGAAATTTTAACAGAGCTTTTGTATCTTCTTTTCCAACATTAAAATCTTTTATCATCACATATTCGAAAGTAATGCGAAAGGCTGTTTTTTTTCGAAAATCCAATAATGCATTTTTCAATTCTGTAAGAGGATACTTCCTGCAGACCGGCATCAACTGCTCTCTTTTTTCCTGGATGGCAGAATTCAAAGAAACAGCTAATTTTATTTTCAATCCGCTATTAGCCAGTTCTTTCAGTTTAGGTATTATCCCACAGGTAGAAATAGTAATGCGTCGTGGACTGAAACTGAAGCATTGCTCCTCTTGTAAAATTTTTACGGCTTTGATCACATTTTCCAAATTATCTAATGGTTCACCCATTCCCATAAAAACGATGTTCGTAAGTTTTTTTTCTTTCAGTTCTTTAATTGCCAGAAAAACCTGTGAGAGGATCTCGCAAACCTCCAGATTTCTGATGAGACCCAGGCTTGCTGTAGCACAAAAGCCGCAATTACGAGCACAACCAACCTGTGATGAAATGCACAAAGTATTTTTCTTGTCATTTGGAATAAGCACCATTTCGATTTTATTGTCATCAACAAGAGATAACAAAAATTTCTTTGTTCCATCTTTGGAAATATCGACCTTAATTATTTCAGGAAGAAAATTATCAAATTTAGCAGCAAGCTCTTCCCTCAAGCTTTGTGGCAGAGTACTCATTTTAAAAAAATCTATTTCGCGATTGTTGTATATCCAATTCAAGATTTGGTTCACACGATATTTTTTCTCACCGGGCAGGCATTTTTCTAATTCACCTGGAAAAAATTCAAGAATGTGCTTTTTCATTTTTGCCGGTTTCTTTTGCCTTCTTGAATTCGTCTAAAGTAAGAATTATCCTCTCTTCATTTTCTGAGACCAAGTTCACACGGTTGTTATAATAATCGTTTTTATCAACGTACATTTTCTGATCTTTATAAAATATTACTTCTCCCAGTTCAGGAAAGTTCTCTGATTTTTCCAGATAGAAGTCTTCTTCAAAATGCAGGCAGCAAAGCAATCTACCACATGGACCGGATATTTTGGAAAGATTACTGAGCAGGTTCTGATCTTTTGCCATCTGAATTGTAACCTGGTTAAATTTTTTGAGAAATGAGACACAACAATACATCTTACCGCAAATACCCAGTCCGCCTAATCGTCTGGCATCTTCCCTGCCGGATGACTGATGAAGTTCGATGCGGGTTTTAAACTCGGTAGCCAGTTCCCGTACAAATTCCCTGAAATCGATGCGTCCATCTGCAGAGAAAAAGAACGTTAACTTGTTGCCATCAAGCTGATAAATTGCTTCCAGCAGTTTCATCTGAAATGGTTGTTTCTCTAATATCTCCAGGAATTTAACTTTAGCTTTTTGTTCTTTCTTCTTTACTATTTCCAGTTGTTTCAGATCTTCTTCAGTTGAAATACGAAGGATTTTATTGATTTCACCCTGATTATTTTTTTCGATCAGGTCATCGTCCAGTACAGCACAATTACTCACCCTGCCAATATCTTCTCCACGTTCCACTTTTACTACAACGTTTAGATCGGGTGATAATTCAAGTCCCTTGTTATTGATAAAAAATCCGATCCTATCGGAACGGAACACAACTTCTACAAATTCCTGCATTTGATCCTCATTTATCTATAATATAAGGAAGTTACACTCCTTAAAAAATTCTACTCGAAAACTATTTTACGAATATTTCTGTAAAGCTCTTTTTCATTAGCTGTTAATTTCAATTTACGGCGTCTTTTCACTATTTTTGCTGTTTCCATGAATTTATCCTCAATGTATACACTTAAGTTAGAAGCATCTCCCCAGCGAAAAGATGGAATAAAATCCGTTACTAATTCTCTGCCAAAAAGATTGCAGCCCACACCGATAACACTGCCGGTGTTAATAGTAGAATTAATGCCTGTTTTTGTATGATCACCTATAAATGTACCAATAAACTGACTGACGGAATCAATTTTATTGCCTTCCGGATAGAAGTAGACTGCTACATTTTTGTAATTATTTTTCAGGTCGCTATTATTTGTACCGGCACCAATATTTACCCATTCCCCCAGGTAGCTATGACCCAGAAAGCCGTCATGCTGTTTATTTGTATAAGCCTGGAAAATGGTTCCTTCCACTTCACCGCCGATCTTGCATACAGGTCCTACTGATGTTCCTTCATATATTTTTGCACCTGTTTTGATGATAGAATTCTTTCCAATATATACAGGGCCAATTATCACCGAATTAGCCATGATCTTCACGTTTTTATCTAACACCACAGGTCCGTTAGTTGCATCGATGATAACTCCTGGCATTATATCAGCCTTTTCCCCGATCCAGACATTATAGGGATTGATAACTGTAACGCCGGGTTCAGTTTTAAAAAAATTATCTTTTTCATAGAAAAAATCCATGAAATCGCGTTTTATGTATTCTGCATTTTCTTTTATGAACTCCCAGAGATATTCCCATGTATATTTTTTTTCTACATCAATTTTTTTCAGTTTCTTGAAAAGGTCATGGATATCTTCGGATGATGTTTTTCCGGCTTTGGGAATCTGTCTTGCTGCCAGAATTGTATTTTCATAGACTAAACAACTATTCGGTGATAGCTTCTTTATCTTCCTCGTAATGTTTTCATCCACCTTCAACCTGCTGTTGATGAAGATCGTATCTTCTGCCGTAATTATATTCACCTGCCACTTTTTATGTCTTTCACTGTATATCTTTTCCAGGAAAGATGAAATGATAATATTCGTTTCTTTTAAGCCAAAATAGGCTGATATTCTTTGTCTGAGCTTGAGAATACCTACCCGCAGATCTCCGGTGGAACGGGTAAGAGTTATCGGAAAGAAATTACTCCAGGAATTATCATCGAAAAGAATATATTTCATCTACACCCCCACTTATTTTGTTAAATCGATTATTTTGGGTTTAACATCCCTGAATTTAGGCATTGCCATTCCCAGGTTGGCATTAATGTAAGTGGGGTCACATATTATATATTCATCTTCGTGGAAGATAACATAATCACCGGGTATTTTGTCTCCAAATTTTACTGCTGTAGAAATATGCCCCGGATAATCGAGACCCAGAACATTAAGGTGAAGCAGTTGCCTGATCAGATAGGAAAAAATAATGGAGCGGTCTTCGCAGTCGGAATAAGGATAGAACAGGGTTTCATCTCCAAAAAAGCTCTTTTCCTCCCCAAATTGGTCACCATCGGTTTTATACTTAAAAGCAGTCTGCACAAAACGTAACAGCACATTAGCAGCTTCCGCTTCTGTCTTTCCATCCAGAACCGGTTTCAAACCCACAGAAAGCGAATAAGTAGCTTCAGGAGAAAGAGGTGCATTGAAGTACACTTCCAGATTCGTCTGCGGATAATTCTTAAAAAATTCCGCAGCGTTTTGATTATATTTTACCGGGATCTTGTATTCCACACCATCATATACGAAGGAGAGTTCTTTCTCTACCAAGGCTGTTTTTACTTTTGGTGTTTCAGTAATACTCAAATCGATCAGATCGTCTGCATCAGGATATTTTCCGTCATACGTACTGATAGAGATCTTCAGGGTTTGCTTTTTATCGAATGAGACAGTGTAGAATTTTTTTTCATCAACCATTATGTACGATACACCGTACATTTTGTTTTTACAGGGAAGCAGCAAGAATACATTTTCTCCGCTGAAACCAACCTTCGATTCATAACCGGATTTGGTGAGCATGAACCAGAGGAAAAGACTGGTCAGATCATGGGAATCGTTCGTGATCTCTTTGCCGATCTCATTCAAAAGTAAACAATAGCCCCAGTCGTTCAAGTTCAGCTTGGTTCTAAATTCCTGAAGCTGTTGCAGAAAGGTTTCATATTCAGTATTACTGGCAACATACCAGAAATTTGCAATATTCTTCTGATTGATGGGTTCATCCAGTTGCACACTTAAAGAATCCTGATAATTAAGTTCGATGGGTAATCCCAGGAAATTTACATCCACTCGGGGTCCTTCCCCCAGGTCTACATAAACCATACTCTCTTTTTCTTCCTGTTCTTCCACTTGAATATTAACTTTTTCCGCTTTGACCTTTTCCGCTTTTTTCGATTCAGGGAATTCAATATCTTTTACCTCTGCCACAGGAGCTTCCACAGGTTTGGGTGTTTCATCCTGAATTTCACCTTTGAACGCTTTGAAGCTTTCCCAATTTTTTTCCAGGAACTCCACAAATGCTTTATCCTGTTCACTTTTAAATTGTCGTAAAACTTGTTTCTGGGTTTCTTTCCAGTCTTCGAAATCATCCTGACCAAATAATAAACCTGTTATCGAAAAAATAAGAACTGTTAATACAAAGAAAGTGCATATCCTTTTCATAATACCCTCCAAATATTTTTTATTTTTTCCACGAAAAAATATTCAATGCTCCCAGCATTGCTACCAGAATAAAATATACAGGTTGCAATATAAACCAAAGCGGATAAAATTTCAACCTATTTTTTTCTTCACCGAATTTTTCATAACCACTTCTAAGAAAACCGAGTTCAAAAATTACACGCAGGAATACTATTACCACGGCTAACCACCAGTATTTGAAAACCACAACAAACGGTAAAACTACAACAAAAAAAGTTGAAACCAGATAAAAATAAAATTCTGGATTCAGTATAGTTTGCCACTTCATATTGGAAGTCCAGCGGCTGCGTTGACTGAGAAGCTGCGACCAGTGTTCAACGGGTTTTGTGTAAACAAAGCTATGTGCCGAAAAGGCGAATTTCACCTTCATACCTGCTTTCCTGAAAAGCTGCATCAAGTTAACATCGTCACCGGAAACCAGATGCTTGATCTTTTTAAAACCTTCCACTGCATAAAAAGCTTCTTTTTTGTAGGCGATATTCTGTCCTGAACAGGAAAAATATTTTCCGGAAGAAATAGCTCCGGCTGCAGCAGCAAGCATAGCCAGAAAATCAAAATGCTCAAATTTATGAAGCAGCCTAGCTTTCCCCCAGTCTGTTATTTTAGTGCGGGAAAGTCCAACCACCATATCATTATCATCAAAACAGGAAACCATTGCCTTTAGCCAGTGTTTTCCCACTACGCAATCGGCATCGGTAGAAACAATGATCTCACCGGAACTGTTTTCAATTGCCTGGGAAAGTGCATTTTTTTTGGGTGACATTGCATTTTCTCGATCTTGAACATTTATCAGTTTTACATTTTCCCATTTCTTAGAAAATTGTTCCACTACTTGTACTGTTCCATCGCTCGAACCATCATTAGCAACAATTATCTCAAATAATTCAGAGGGATATACCTGGTTCACCAGAGCTGTTAAAAGATGTGTTATATTTCTTTCTTCGTTTCTTGCCGCTATCACTACAGTAACCATGGGCTTCCTGGAATTATTGCAGTCTTGCTGTGTTTTTAATCCTTTTATGAATAGTAGCATGTAGTATAAATACAAAACCAGGGAGAGCAAGGCAATGATACTAATTATCTGCAGGATCACTCGTTCATCCTTAACAGTGAATCTATCAGGCTATCGATCTCATCTTCAGTTTCAGTTTTCTTCAGCCAGACAGGACCTTTCCACAGCAGGCTGTCTGAACGCGTTACATATTTTTTATTCTTGATTATCGCTGCTCCTGTAAGATCTATAGGAGCCGGTTCATGCCTGGGTGCCATTAACATGTAATATGGTCGTAAAGTATCAGGATAGGTCGGTTCCATAATTATCGAATCGGACCATACATAAGAGACACCACCCATATCTATCACCAGTGAATCCATCTCGTTCTCGCGGTACATAGTGGGAAAGAAATTATAATTCAAACTATCGGAAAGCAGGGTTGGTTCTGTTCCTGCAATAAATAATTCATCAATTGTTTCTTCATACGGATTTTTGGGAAGAAGTCCCGTTTCCTTGGAAATGGTAACTGTAACAAGACCTTCCGGGCGTTCAAACTGCAAGCTGGAACCATCCACGATTGGTCTTCCCTGGCTGTTCAGAGGAGAATCCAGTTCAATGGCTTTTTTCATGATAAACGGCCAGGAAGGCAGGGCTGCCACTGCTCCGGATTGACTTTTCCCAAGTGTGGAATTATCATCAAAACCAACCCAGATGCCAATAGTCATTTTCTTGTTGTATCCAATAAACCAGGCATCGCGGAAATCATCGGTAGTACCGGTTTTTCCTGCAGCATTCCATTTATAAGTAAGTGATTCTAATGTTTGATAACCAGATTGCCAGCGAATACCCACACCCGTACCTTCATTTACAACAGACTGCATCAGGTTTGCCATCATGTAAGCCACCTGATCGTTCACCACACGAATTTTATCGGTTTGGTTAGATTCCAGCATTTTACCTTTGCTGTTTTCAACCCGTCGAATATAGATCGGTTTTACCCTTTCACCGTTATTGGGGAAAGTGGTATAAGCAGTGATAAGCTGGTATGGAAGCACTTCCATCGATCCCACACTTAAAGTATAATAAGGATACACAGGAGTAGTAATACCAAAGTGTTCTGCATATTTCATCACCTTACGCGGACCCAGGTCATAGATCATTTTGGCTGCGTAAATATTTCGTGATTTTTTTAACCCTACCCGCAACCGTGTATAGCCAAAATTCCTTAATGAATAGTTTCTGATCTTCCAGAACAAAGTATCGCTTTGAATAAAAGAAACAGGTTCATCCTGGATGATAGTAGCGGCAGTGTAACCGTTCACCAGCGCCGCCGTGTACATAATTGGTTTGAAGGAAGACCCGGGTTGCCTTTTTGACTGCATAATACGGTTCAGTTTGCTGTGATTGAAATTCCTACCACCGATCATTACCCGCACAAAACCGGTTTCCGGTTCAATGGCAAAAACTCCACCTTGTATATAAGGAGTTACAATATTGATCGTATCGCCTGGAAAATCGGCATATTTAAATTCATAATCGTTCTTCTCCTCGAATTTAGTCAGGTTCATATTGAGAACGGAGTCTGCATATTCCTGCAATTCCATATCGAGTGTTGTGTATATTTTTAATCCTCCTGTAAATAAACGGGTCGTTCCATATTTACGTTCCAGGATACGACGAATATATTCGATGAAATAATCTTTCGCTTCAAAATTACCTTTAGATTGGTAAAGCTCGATCTCACTCTCTTTTGCAGCCTGGTATTCTTCTTCGTTTATCACATGTTCTTCGAACATTCTTCCTAAAACAATATTTCTTCTTTGCAATGCACGCTCGGGATACCTGAACGGATAATAGGCACTCGGCAATTGCGGCATTCCTATGAGCAGTGCTGCTTCCGGGATGGTTAGCTCTTTGGCAGTTTTATTAAAATATTTTTGGGAAGCAACTTCGATGCCGTATAAACCCGGTCCGAATGGTGATTTGTTCAGGTACATTTCCAAAATTTCATCTTTGGAAAAATGCTTTTCGATCCTGATAGCAAGCAGAGCTTCCTTGATCTTTCGCGGAATTGTCTTATCCAGCGACAGGAACATGTTCCTGGCCAATTGCTGGGTGATTGTGCTGGCACCCTGGGAGAAATCCATTTTCTTAATATCCATCAGGAGCGCACGTATAAAACTTGTAAGATCCATTCCCCAATGACGGTAGAAGTTCTTGTCCTCAACGGCTATTATCCCATTTGTAAGATATTCAGGCAGATCTTTGAGTTTTGTAAGTTGCCTTTTTTCCACATAGAAAATATGGATGAGATTATCTTTGCGGTCATAAACTTCCGAACCTACCTTCATCTCATAACTTTGCAGTTCAGATAAAGGCGGTAACTCCCTGCTGTAATAATGGAAGATCCCGAAACCTGCTCCAGCAAATAAACTGATTATAAAACAAAAAGCAATAATATTTCTTATAACGTATTTCTTCATATTTTTTTCTTAAACCTATCCATGAACATTTTTGCTAAATATCCCGTAATCACACCTGTTACTATTCCCATTAAGATCATAAGGGGAGTCAAATAAAATATTGAATTTTCTTTGATGAGGATCGATCTGACGATCAACAATTGCGTTATATTGTGGGCTACAGCCCCTGCAATGCTGATGCCAATTACACTGAAAGCTATCTTTGTACGGATGAAAACCAGCATAATAAACAAAGCTACCAGACTGCCACCAAAAGAAAATAAAGTTGTGGGACTGAGTATAGTTCCCGAAAAAAAACCACCAATAAACGTTTTGGTTACAGCAACTACAAGCGCCGAACGGAAATTCCATTTGATAAGAAGTATTAAAACAACTACATTGGAAAGTCCTATCTTCATAAAAGGGAAAGGTCTGGGAAGCAGGTTTTCCAGAACATAAATGGAAATTGCCAGAGCAGTAAAAAAGGCAAGATGTATAAGCCTGAAATTTTCAGTACCATTTAATCCGATCTGTAGTTTTGAATCTTTCAATATCTTTATCCTATTCAAGTTCAAGTAAGCATTCGATAAAACAATGCGGGTATCCCAAAACTCAGGAATAACCCGCAAAAAAATTGAATTCAGAGTTTATTTATTTGCCTTTTCAAAATCGAGCATGAACTGAGCCAGGTCTTGAACTGCTTTCATGGGAAGTGAATTATAAATGGAAGCCCTGCAACCACCCACACTTCTATGTCCTTTCAATCCGATCATACCTTTTGCTTTTGCTTCAGCGATGAATTTCTTTTCCAGCTCTTCGCTGGGAAGCCTGAAGGGAACATTCATGTAGGAACGGTCTTCCACTTCTACAGTACCACGATAAAATTCGGAAGAATCAAAGATGTTATAAATATAATTTGCTTTCTCTTCATTGTATTTAGCGCGTGCTTCCAGTCCCCCATTCTTCTCGATCCATTTAAGTACTTCACCCATCACATAGATGCTGAAAGCTGGCGGAGTATTGAACATGGAACCCTTGTCGATATGTGTATTATAATCCAGCATGGTGGGAAGTCCGCTGTTTTGCTTTTCCATTAAACTTTTTCGAATAATGGCAAATGCTACTCCTGCCGGTCCGATATTTTTCTGAGCACCACCATAGATCAGAGAATATTTTTTAAAGTTAAGCGGACGGCTGAGGAAATTGGAAGACATATCAGCTATAAGTGGAACATCTGCGGGAACATCGGGGTCGATCTTCCATTCAGTTCCACGGATCGTGTTATTGGTTGTTATGTGCAGGTAAGCAGGATTTTCTGATAGATGCCAGGTTTTGGGTATATAGGTGAAATCCTTATCTTCGGAAGATGCTGCAACATGCATCTGTTTGCCGATCTTCTTGGCTTCTTTCAGTGCTTTGGTTGCCCAGGCACCTGTATTAATGTAATTTGCCGCTTTGTCATCCGGGCAGAAGTTAAGCGGTATCATCAGGAATTGTGTGCTGGCACCACCATGCAGGAAGAGGGCTTCATAATCATCTCCCAAACCCATAATCCGCTTCATGGCAGCTTTTGCACCTTCGATAATTTCTCCGTATTCCACCGAACGATGACTCATCTCCATCACGGAAAGTCCATTGCCTTTATAATCGAGAAGATTGTCTTGAACTTCCTTTAATACTTCCTCCGGTAAAACAGCCGGTCCAGCATTAAAATTGTGAACTCTCATACTATTTTCCTCCATAATTATATTTGTTCATAAACTTAAATCTGAGCTTTTTCAGGCAAGCTTTTTTTATGGGAATTTATTACGAACCACACAACCGAAATGAACAAAGCACTTTGACAGGATCACAGGATTGACTGGACTTCATCAGAGCGAAGTAAAAAATAAAGTTCAGTAACAGTTTCAAGAATCCTCTACCAGTCTTCGCCAACCCGTCCTCCGCAGTAGCACAGCTACGGAGAGTGGAGGTTACGCCCTGACAGGCTTCCTCCTTTCAGCAAAAGGGAACATAAGATGCCGTATGGTGTTGTGAGAATATACAAAAAGTTGTCTCTCTGAGAAACTCTCTCAGCGGCATTCGACGAAGAGTCTGATTTTAATAGAAGCCGTAAGAAAGAACAACCTCACCCGGTTGATAGAATCCCTTGCTATTCCCTTTTAGCAAAAGGGAACATAAGATGCCGTATGGCGTTGTGAGAATATACAAAAAGCTGTCTCTCTGAGAAACTCTCTCAGCGGCATTCGACGAAGAGTCTGATTTTAATAGAAGCCGTAAGAAAGAACAACCTCACCCGGTTGATAGAATCCCTTGCTATTCCCTTTTAGCAAAAGGGAACATAAGATGCCGTTGAAAGACTTGATTTGCAACGATTGAAAAGAGTGTGAATCGAGAATTTCTTAAATCAACAGTTGTTGTTCGCTTAATCCCACGAATTAATTCGTGGGTTTGCGGACAGGATGTAGGACGGATGCTAACCTACAAATCGCCTGCTGAAAAATATTTTCTTTGACAGAAATAACTCGAGAAAACACTTTCGATTCCAGAGAGACAAGGCAAGGAAAATGGGTTATTAAGGTGATAAGAAATTGAAGAAGATGAAAAATCTAAATGTGAAATCCACGCAATATTGCGCAGATACCACCAAATCTGGTAGTGTTCACGCAATAAATTGCGTGGATACATACATTAGGCACTACTATCGAAAATAAAATCTATCAAAAAAGTTATTTAAAATCATTAGCCCTAATTGTGACAAATGCGGTGAATCGACAATTAGGTAATCCATATTGTCGATTTATGTTTTAATTGACAAAATAAAAAGTTATATTGTCATTGTCTCATAAAAATGAGAAGGATGAAATAATTATGAAGTTGGAAGAATTTAAATCCGGAAATTATACACAAGAATATGAATATAAAGCATTTTTACCAAATAGTATTAATTCTAACTGGATTTGGGAAGATTCAGAAATAAATATTTTATTAGATGAAGCAAATAGAAAACTTGGAGAAATAAATGCATTCTCTTATCTGATTCCCAATATTGATATGTTTATAAAAATGCATATTGTGAAGGAAGCTAATACGTCGAGTAAAATTGAAGGAACTAAAACTGAAATTGATGAAGCTATAATGAAAGAAGAACAACTTTCTCCTGAAAAAAGAGATGATTGGTTAGAAGTGCATCAATACATTGAATCGATGAATAGTGCAATTACGATGTTAGAAAAACTGCCACTATCAAATCGCTTGATAAGAGAAACGCATAAGATATTATTAAAAACCGGTAGAGGAGAAAATAAAACTCCTGGTGAATTCAGGAAAAGTCAAAATTGGATTGGAGGAAAAAATCTTTCAGATGCCAAATTCGTACCTCCGCATAATAGACATTTAAATGACTTGATGGGTGATCTTGAAAAATTTATAAATGATAAAAAAAAGAATGTTCCTCATCTAATTAAATTAGCCTTAATACATTATCAATTTGAAACAATTCACCCTTTTTTAGATGGAAACGGAAGAGTTGGGAGATTGCTAATTACTTTATATCTTATTGATAATGAAATATTAAAAAAGCCAGCTTTATACTTATCTGACTATATTGAAAAAAATTGTGGAGAATATTATCAATGTTTAACTGATGCAAGAAATAATAATATTATTCAATGGATTAAATTTTTTCTAAAAGGAATTATAACAACATCAGAAAACACAAAACTAACTTTTATAAAAATAATTGAATTGCAGAAAGAAATGATAGAAAAAAGTCATACTCTTGGCAGTAGATCTGATAAGATTATCAAAATCATAAATAAATTTTATGAAAACCCAATTCTAAGTGTAAAAGAATTGGTAAAAATAACTGGAATCCCTGATAAAACTATGAGATCATTGGTCAATGTTATGATTGAGAAAGACATTATAAAAGAAATGACTGGTTATGGTAGAAATAAACTGTATGTATTCGATAAATATTTAAAGTTATTTTGATGAATACAAAAGTGCCTAACATACAGCTCCACAGCCAAGCAAGAAGAAAAGCAAGCAGAGCGTGGCAGCTGCCAAACATTAATCAACATTCCGCTTCGCTCCATGTTGATTAATGCCGTCGTGCCAATAAAAGATACTCGCAACCGGAGCGAAGCGGAATGTCGTTTAACATATACGTCCACGGGATTTCGCAAATCGGCAACCCGTGACTTTGATTTGCTCGTCTTTTATCATCTCGCTAATCGCATCAGGATTTGAAAAACAAATCCAATGCTCATGGCGATCTGACGTGTCACGCCGGCATTATGGGCTATGAAAGGAGGAAAGATTGAAAAATAAAAGTTTATTAATTATAACTTATATTATTACTACATTATTTATAGCTTCTTGTTCAGGTTTTATTAAAAACCTTACATCTAGTACTCCAACTGAGGAAGATATTTTAATTATTGAAAAAAATTGGGCAACAGCACAAAAAATTGCTGACTATGATTATTATTCTTGGGTAGCATCTGATTCATTATTACTTAACAAGCATAAAATTAAGGACAATTTAATTATGGGTTGGGTTGTAATATTTGAGAACAATGAAACAAGAGTTCTATTTGGTAATAACATAGAGAATTCGTTTTATAAATATTTCGAAGTAAAATTTACCGGCAACGATATATCTTGTTTTACATACGAAACTGGTAAAAAAGATTCTAGTAAAGCTTATGAATTATTTTGGGCAATAGGTAAAGCTAAAAAAATAAATGAAAATATAATCACTAAATCTAAAGTATCTTATAATAGTTATGCTTTTGAAAGTAGTGATTCTACATTTGTTTACTTCTCGCCAGGTTCTAATAATGATAATTTAATACTTTGTGGAGGGATCAAAACAGTATTTAAAAAACAAGAGCTTCTTTTAAATAAGAAACTTCACTATTCTCCAGTTGAATTTAGTGACATCCCTAATAATGCAGTTTTATATAGGACATCAAGTATGAATAAACTGATAAATGAAATTGATATCGCTCAATTTCTAATTTTCAAAGATTGGATTCCAAAGCAAATAATTACAACAAGAAAATTTACCTTTTCACTGACTTATGACAAAGAGTCAGGTAAAGTTACTTACGATTTTTAAAAATGACATTGAAAGAATTAAAGCCCATAACAAGCGTGTCGGCAGTAGGACTGGTCAGTGCTCTTTGTTTGAATCTTCCGATTCAAACTTTGGTTGGTTTGTCTGGGCGGAATCTTCCGATTCCACAGCGCACTCCAAACATTAGTGGCATACTTATTCGATTATATAGGGAGAGAAAATGAGGATTGAATTTACACAAAAAGAGAAGGATTTGATAAAACCATTACTTGAAGAACGTTACAAAGATGAAGAATCTGATAACGACATATTAAACGACAATTATTATAAAAATTTACATAATTCAATTCCAAAACTTATAAATAATATCCTGCAAAATAAACCATTCTTATTAACTCAATATGACAAAACAAATATTCAATCTTGCATTAATCCAGAGTTAGGTACGATATATAATAATCAATTTATTAAAAAAACTCATAAAGAAGCAATTGAATGGATTAATGTTAGTCAGTCAGTAATGTCCAAAATTCAAAAAATTGATATATTAGAGTCTATATTATGCAAAGTTAATAAAAAGTATACACCTAACCAGTTTTTTAAAATTTCCGATTTAATAAATTCCTTAAGAAAATGTGAAACTTTAATACTCTCAAAATACAATGATACATATTTTTACAAGGTTAGGTTTGTTAAAAAAAATCATGATATTTTTCAAATTGAATTAAGTGATACTCTCGAAATTGAATATAAAAAATTTACAAAATCATCCAAATCAATTAATTCTAAAGATTTAAGAAATAGAAATGTAAAATTATTTTCGAAAGAAGAAGCATTAAAAGAAATTCAAGATAGTGAATTTGTGCCAAAAATTCAGAATAAAAATACTTTTGATTTCATAATCAAAATATTATCAGGTGAATGATGCCACTAACAAGCGTGTCTGCGGTAGGGTTATAGAAATGAGGAATATGCTACAAAGGTATATAATGAAAAGATTTTTAATTTTCTTCAGCACCATCACTTTAATCTCTTGCTCTTACACGACTGTTAACTTCACACTTGACCGACCTGCTGCAGTTGATCTTAGAGGACATACAAAAATAGCAATCACCAACGTGGAATCATTTTGCGATTCCACCCTCCACATAATAAACGCTAAAAACATTGGTGATCGGATTGAGGCTGAACTTATCCAAACACAACACTTTGAGGTTCTTGATCGACAGCATTTAGAATCCCTACTTTCCGAACAAAAGCTCTCACTAACAGGATTAATGAATGAAAATTCAACTATCAAACAGGGAAACTTCACAAGTGCTACAATACTTCTCCAGTGCTCAATAAACAAGGATTCATACCACGAAACTTACACAAAGAAATTCTATATTGATAATAAATTACTTCCACACCGATACCATACTAGATATGGTGAGTATTCACTAAGTTTAACTTTTAAAATAATCGATATCGAAACCTCAGAGGTATTGTCACTTCTTACTTTTTCAGAAGTAAGTGACTTTACAACTAGAGCTGATTGGGCTACTGCACCAGCAATTAACCCAGAAGATCTGTTTGAACTATCTCTTGAGAAAATTATTAATAAATTTATCTCTAAATTGAATCCAACAAGTGAAACCCTGAAATTAAAATTTGAGTTAGATGCTAGTCTACCAGAGATAAATCAAGCGATATCCTATTTCCGCATCGGTGAGATTACCGATGGACTTACTATTCTGGAGAATCTTCGCAAAAAACCGGATTTAAAATCAAAGATACTTGCAAAAATCGAATATAATATTGGTGTAGCTCAATTAATGCTAATGAGATACGATTTGGCGATAGAATCATACAAACAAGCGATAAAATTTTATCCATCAAATAATAGATACCATAGAGCCGTTCAGGATGCAAAATATGAAGCAGAGATGGCAAAAGAGATAAACACATCTGGAAATTAATAGCATAAATCTAACAAGTACTTCCTACTAAACGGATTGAATGGAAATAGTTGAAAACTAAACAGTGACACATCACAATGCATCGACTGGTCAAGCTGGATGGTTTGCTTTTGCTTAATCTTTCGACTAATCTTCATTTATATCGTATTCCTCATCCGGTATTAATCTTTTCCCCAGGCTCACCACCTTCTCATCATAGTAACCGATACTTTTGTAGAATTCGATCACTTCCGTGTTATCATCTCGAACCTGGAGATTGATCTTCGGGCATCCGAATTCTTTTAATTTATCTTCAATTACCCTCATCATCTCTTTGCCATATTCCTGTTTCTGAAAAGCGGGATCGACCGCCAGGTAGTTTACCCATCCCCTGTGTCCTTCATATCCTCCCATAACTGTGGAAATGATCTTATCATCTATGATCCCCACAAGGAATAGTTCAGGATTTACCTTTAATTTTCTTTCAATATCAGATTTGGGATTATTCCAGGGAACAACTAAACTACACTTGAACCAGAGTTGAATAACTTCTTTTTCATCACTTTTTGTAAATGGTCGTATTTTCATTAAGTTAGACATTTCATTGCTCTATATGAAAAAGATTTACTTCTTTTACTATTCCTCTGGTGCTAAAATGCAGGTTACCGGACAAACCTCTATACAAGCGCCGCAGTCAATGCAGGCATCGGGATCGATAAATCTTTTTTCATCAACTTCTGAAATACACTCAACCGGGCAAACTTCTTCGCAGGCACCGCAATTTGTACATTCATCTTTTTGGATCAAATGAGCCACAATATCCTCCTGTAGATTTCTTTAAAACAAAATCTGAAAATAAAAAAACTTGAGTCAAGCATTAACTTAACTCAAGTTTTATTATTATATTCTAATTTATTCCCAGGATATAATTATGGAATGATCATTTCTTAATTTACATCCTCATTTTTTACTTTAAGCACATCTTCGATAGTTTTCTTAAAAGTTTCTTTTGGAAGTGCACCCAATGCCATCTGCGGTTGACCTTCTTTGGGAATGAATAATAAAGATGGAATACTTCTGATACCGAATGCTGCTGCCAGTTCCTGCTGTTCTTCCGTATTTACTTTGAATATATCCAGCTTGCCTTCATATTCGGTGGAAAGCTCTTCCAGGATGGGTACTACGATTTTGCAAGGGGCACACCAGTCTGCATAGAAATCGATGATAGCAGGTTTATCACCTTCAAATTTCCAATCTTTGTTTTTTTCGTAATTAAAAATTTTTTCTTTAAAAGTTTCCTGTGTTAAATGCTCCATTTTTTCTCCTCTGTCACGGCGTATCCGGCAGTTGCCGGAGAAGCCGGATTATTTTTCTTATTTTTATAATTAATATAACTGAATAGTTCACGATGTCAAATATTTATTTTATAAGAAGCTAAAATACTTTTATTCTCGCAAGGTATAGGATTAAGCCAATCTGAAAAATCAACAAATTTTATAAGTTTTTATAAAGAATTTGACTTATATTTTCATAATTTATTTTTGAGTTTTACTTATTTTGAAATAAGTAATAAATTAATAGTGTTAAAGAAAAAGGTATTATGAAAGATCTAAGTAAATGCGGTGTATGTTGTGCTAACGATTGCAAAGCATATAAAATTGAATGTGACGGCTGTAATGAGCTTGAAGGAAAGGTTTCCTGGCCAAATATTATGATAAAATTCTTTGTCCTATTTATGAGTGTGCCGAACAGAAGAATTTCCCTTCCTGTAAAGAGTGCGGAAAGGCACCGTGTGAAATTTGGATATCAACCAGAAACCCGGATTTTTCGGATAAAGAATTTCAGGCAGATATAGATTCACGATTGAGGAATTTTGAAGAATGGATATAAAAGATTTGACTTATATTTTCAAAAATTATATTTGAAATTTATAGTTTTAAATATGAAAAATAAGTGATATTGATTCTGAGATAATGGTAATAAACCAATGGAGTAGTAAAAAAGAGGAAACTATGACAAAAGAAGAACATGTCAATTATTGGCGTCAAAGTGCCCACCACGATCTTGAATCTGCAGAAATCATATTTGATTCAGGAAGATATGATTGGTGTTTATTTGTGGGTCATTTAGCATTAGAGAAAATCTTAAAAGCAATTTTCGTCGATAGAAATGATAATAAGATGCCTCCAACAATCCATAACCTGGTAAGATTAGCAGAATTATCTAACATAGAAATTGATGATGAACAGAAACTTCTTTTAGATAAAATAAATGATTTTAATATTCAGACGCGTTACCCAGATTATAAGTTAGAATTCTATAAACGATGCGACGCAGAATATACGAACGAATATTTGGGTAAAATAAAGGAGTTTTATACATGGCTCAACTTCCTGATAAAATAAAGAATACTATCGACAAATACCTGCAAGCATTACGCCACAATAATATTCCAATTAAAAAAGCGATACTTTTTGGCAGCTATGCAAGCGGAAATTTTCATGAATGGAGTGATATAGATATTGCTTTAGTTTCTGATATATTCGAGGGAGATCGGATCGACGATAAGGACAAGATAAGAAAGATCACGTTATCTGTAAGTAGTAAAATTGAAGTAATTCCTTTTTTATCTACCGATTTTAATCTACAAAATCCATTTGTGAAAGAAATTTTAGAAACAGGCATAAAACTGATTTAGTTGTTATGAATATATAATATTAAAGAGTGATGCTTGATGAGAAATAAGCATAATAACTTTACAGACAAGCTGTGGATAATGTAAAAGATTATAGATATAAATGAAAACCAAATTCAAACTAATCTCTACACCAACCTAACAAGACCTAAATGAAATAGAAAAATGGCTAATTGATGAATACAATATGTTTAATGAAGGATTTTATTGTAATTGGGCAATAATTGAGAAAGCACATACAAAAGAGGAATTAATAATCTTAAGCCACAACAATACAGCAAGAGGATTTATGGTTTGGAAAATAAGGGAATTTATGCTATAATTGATATTTTAGAAATTAATCACAATCATAGAAAAAAAGGAGTTGGGAAAAATTTCTTTGATCAAATATCTGTTTATCTACAAAATAAAGGTTTTGTTGCTCTATAATTATTTTGTTCACCGAAAGAATCGGAAGGTTTTTGGAAAAACATGGGATTTATAAAATCTCCTGACAGAGGTTATTCAGAATCTGACTTAACTTATTTTAAACCATTAATTGAAATTAATAAATCAATTAATTGCCCAAACGAAAATAACAAATTGGAATTGTGGAATTTAGAACCACATCAAGTAAAAAATGAAAAGCAAAAATGGAGTTGGAATATAGAAAATAATACATACAAATTTTTCAAACCCATAATTCAACCTTGTAACTGTAATTGGAATATTCGTTGGACAAAAAACGGAAAGATAGTTCGAGAAGATAAAGTTAAATACTTTTCCACAAATGATAATTTGATTGAATTCGGACATTTCTTGTATATCCGAAAACTGAATGAATAAAATACTATTCACAACAAAAAGTATAGGGTATTTGGCAGATAATGCTAAATAAGTATATATGTTTTAAATTATGATATTGTATTGTTAGAAGTAAGGAGATTTTATGGGATTGTTTATAAGAAAAAAATGTATTAGTAAAGAAAAATTTCAAGCTATTATTAATCGATTAGGAATGATGTTAAGATCATCAAGAGAAGAATATATTTTGGGATCTCTGTTACAGCTTAAAAGGGAAGGAATGGATGTTTCAAATGTACCAAGAGACATAACTCCAGGAAGTGAGCTTGATGATGTTTTAAAAAGTTTTGAATTAACTTGCATTATTGGAATTGCATGGTAATATATTAAAACCATAGAAGATAAGCTAATTTTTGAAAAGGCTATATGTAAACATCTTAATATTGATAAAGGCTCAAGAGCGTGGAAATATCGTGAAAGATTTACTGATTGTCAGGGGAATATGAATGCACTTGCAATAACTTTGGCAATTGATGTTCACAAATCTATTGGTTCACCAAATCCGGAGAATGAATATAAAGTACAATTTAAAGGTGGTGCCTTCGCTTTTATAGGCTTATGTCAGGCTGATACATATTTAGTTTTGGGGGATATTAAAATGGAGAAAAAAGTAAGAGCAAAACTAAGAATGTATATGAGATAAACCAGAAGTGTAATAGTAGGAAACAATCATTATTATTGTTTGTTTTGTTCGTTGCAAATCTTCTTAAAAATCATACCTCACTTTCATAAATAGCATATCATTTTCGTCGTATTGTCCGAAATTTCCTTCTTCACCCACAAAGATATTTGCTCCTAATTGAACTTCAAATCCATCGGCAAAATCATAAACAATTTTCGGGCGTAGGAGGGCATCTTCATTATTGATACCGTAATATATGAAAAATTCCAATCGTAATGTTTCACGAAGTAAATCTTCCATAACCAAGAAGGTTATCGTGTTTGAGAATTCATCATTGCGAATATCTTCTTCGTAATCCATAATATATTCCT
>CBDUTJ010000047.1:0-20942 GCA_965370415.1 uncultured bacterium
AAGGAAAAACGATTATTGTACCCGATGTGAATAAATTCCCCGGACATATAGCATGCAATAGCCTATCAAAATCGGAGATCGTTGTTCCTGTTAAAAACAAATCAGGTTATGTAGTAGCAGTTCTGGACGTAGATAGCAAAACACTCGATTCTTTCGATGAGATCGATGCTAAATATCTTAAGCAGATTGTTGAATTGATATATAGGTAATAAAATTAATAAAATTTCAATTTACTTTTGAAAGAAATTGAATAAACAGTTCCAATATCTCTTTCGGTTTATCGACCTGTTTTATAAACGTTTTCTGAAATCTTGCGAAAAGAACTACGTTCAATTTTGAAGTCGCTTTTTTATCTTTAAGTAAAATATCCAGACCGTACTTTTTCAGTTTATTAATATAACTTGCAGAAACTCGTATTGGAAGATCATAAAGGTTCAGTAAATCATTGATCTTTTCCAGATCATTCTTATTGAGATATCCCAGTTTATTGCTAATATATGCTGCAACCCGGATTCCAACTACAACAGCTTCCCCATGCGATATTTGATAACCTGATATCGATTCCAATACATGTCCAAAAGTATGACCAAGATTTAATAATTTTCGTTCATTTTTATCATTTATATCTTTTTTACAGATCGATAGTTTTATCTGAATTGCAGCTTTTATAATCTTCTCTATATGTAATTCATTCTTGTTATGTAAAAGCTTAGATAACTCTGTTTTAGAAATCAAAGAGAGCTTAATACACTCAACCCAACCGTTCAGCATTTCTTTTTCAGGAAGTGTATCAAGAAATTGTGTATTAATTATCACTTTTTCAGCAGGATAAAAAGTGCCGATATTATTTTTTATACCATTATAATTCACTGCTGTTTTCCCACCAATTGCTGCATCGATCATTCCCAGAAAAGTAGTTGGAACAAGCTGCAGTCTGCAGCCACGTTTAAATGTGGAAGCTGCAAAAGCAGCAATATCGGTTGTGATTCCACCACCGATTCCAACGATAACTGTGTTTCTGGTTACAATGTTCTTAATAAAAAAAGCATATATCTTTTCTACTTCCGAAAGTGTTTTGTTATTCTCTTTTGCTTCAAAAATATAAAAATGGGAATCATGTTTTAAAAGATCCAATTTCTCTTTGCAAAGCTTATATACATTTTTATCAATTATAAATACTTTTTTATCAAGTTCTTTAATGCTATCATCAAGATTCTTATCTAGAACAACTTGAGATAGAGTATTACTAATTAATTTCTGCATTATAACCTTCATTAATTTCCGTACTTTTTTTATATAACCGCAAAATCTTCCCGCTAAATAAGCGATTAAAAATGTTGTATTCCTTTACTAATTTGAGTTTATTGGAACCTAGTTCTTTACCAGAAATAATATAAATATCAGATTTTATTTTATCTGGTATTTTATATGAAAACTTCATACCTGTGATCAAAGCTATCGAGCTTGAAATATCTCCATAAAGTACTATGTCATTATCAATTCCCGGTGTTTCAGCAGTTACTTTTTCCTGTATATTCCATGCTGCTGAAATATAAGAATAATTATAATTTTTAATATAATCTTCCATTTCCCACATATTCCACACATTTGCAAGTACAACAAAAGAAATGATAATGAAACCCGAATGCTTAACCAAAGGAACTCGATGTATATTTTTAAAATTCTTATTAATGAAATTTCGGAAATTAGCCGGTAGGGTTGACACAAAAAATATCATAGGTACCAGAAGAATTACAAAATAACGCGAAGCCTGCGCTATGAAAAACCCTAATACCAGAAACGATGATAAGAAAAACGCCAGGAATATTTTATTCAAATTAGAAATCCTTTTTGTCTCAAGATATTCGCTGATTACGACTAACATACTTAAAATAGAAAGCAGAAAAAGACCAATATTATTCAAGATCAACGGATTAGTAAAAAAACGAAGATAATTCCTAAAAACAGTTGTAGGTAAAAAACCCTTAAAGAAAAAAATATTTGAATTAAATATATATTGGGTTGGGATCGATGTTGCTGGTTCTATACTCTTCTTGATAATTAATGGAATTCCAATGATCAATATTACAGCTATCGAAAATAGTACTGCATACAATTGAAATTTCGGCTTTCTTTTTTCAATAATCCAATTGAATATAGCATAAAGGAATATTGTTAATGCAAATATTAATCCATTGGTTTTAGTAAGAACTGAAATTCCTAATAAAATACCGCATGCAAGAATATACAGCCAGGATAACCACTTTTTCTGTGGTTTTATACCCTTTAGAAAAAATAATAATGCTGCTATTCCAATAGCTATCATGGGAATTTCCAGAAATGCCAGACGGCTGAAAATAAAATAATAGTAATTAGTGCTGATGAGAAACAGGAATAATATTACTGATATGATTTTACTTTTCCAATCCATGGTTGTTCTAATTATGATCCACAGGAACATTAGAACAACTATACAACTGAAGATCAACGAGGGCATCCTGGCTGCTGTTAATGATAATCCCGCATATTTAAAAGATAGATATTGGATCAACGGTATAATCGGCCAGATGAAAATATCATTCAATTCATCACATATCCAGTTACCAGTCAGATATTTATTGATAGCATTTCCTGACTTCCAGCCTTCATCGGTAATAAATGAATCACCTCTATGGCAAATTGATACATCTGTATCAGCTTCGATATTGTGAAATCTGATAAAGAAAATTCCTATGAATGATAAGAATAAAATGATTGATATTATCAATTCAAATTTTCTCATTAATGCTTACTTTCCTGATCTTATAATGCGATATTGTTTGATAATATCTTGTTTTTTTAACAAAATGCTTACTAATCCAATAATGACTATAAATATGATTTTTATAACAAAATAACTAAGTTTAATCGGAATTAAGAAATTCAAGGAAGCAAAACATACCAATATCATTAATGCAATCAATATGTAAGAAAGGTTATAATCGACTCTGAGTACTTTCCTGGATTTGAAATAAATAAAAATAACAATAAAAATATAAGCCAGTATGGAAGTAACTCCTGCTCCATAAATTCCATATCTTGGAATAAACAGATAATTCAAAATAATATTGAGTAATGCACCACAGATTACTGCAATTGCAATTTTAGAAGCTATCTTTTTAATATAAAAACTAATTTTCAAAATATTGAACACACCATGCAGGAATGTGGAAATTACCCCCACAAATACAATTCTGGAAGCTTCAAAATATGCCTTATCAATAAAGAATCTGAAAATCTCTTGAGAGAAAAGGATTACAATAATTCCAAGCAAGCATCCGAAAAAAACAAAATAGTTAAATATTTTGCGGTATGATTCTCTGGCGTTAGGTTGATCTGCAATTCGCATTGCATAGGGAAAATAAACAAGACTTACAATTGAAACAAGAAATTGGATTATTACCCCTATCCTGTATCCAATCGCATAAATTCCTACATCATACAAACCGTTTGGTGAAAGATAAGTAAGCATATATCGATCCAGAACTCTCATCGAGATCAACGCCAGCGTTCCGGGTATCATTACAATTCCGAATCCTAGAAGGTTTCGTAATATATCGTATGAGAAGGTAATTTTTGTCTGTATCTGGCTTCTGAAATTCTTAATGATTTTCTGCATTATCAGTATCGCCAACAAAGCAGAAATAGTAGATGAGACAAGTAGGTACTGAAAAACATAAGTTACAGTAAATCTATTAAATATCGCACCACCTACAATAAGAACCAGCAATATGGAATGTTTAATAATAGTAAGAAAAGCAAATTTACGAGAGCTTTCCATCATGTTCAGAATGCTCATTGTGATTGCAAAAATAACATCAAAGAATATTATGATTCCCAATAAGATAAAGATATAACTATATTGTTCATTAAGTACGATCAACAATGATAATTCACGACGAAAGAGAATTATCAACATTGATAAAAACAAGCCAAAGGTCGATAAGGTTATGTATACTGTATTAATTAATGTGTATTTATAATCGAGTGTTTTTTCATGATAAAAATACGAAAAAAGAGCCTGTTGAAATCCGAGTAGATAGATCAGGCTGGCATAAGATACGAATATCAACAGGTTTGTATAAACTGCATATTCCTCTGGTACCATGAAATGAGAAAATACAGGAAGAAGAAGTAACAGGATTATTTTTTGAATAACATTCCCGGTAGCGTAATCTAACGTCTTGCGAAAATATTTTTTCATTTTTTCAACACATCTTCATACATCTTTTTAGTTTTTTCCGCAATCACAGACCAAATGAAATTTTTCCTGATATGTTCACATAAAGCAGAATCTTTCTGCTTATTTAATGATTTATCGATAGATTCTTTAATAGAAATAATTGAGTTAGGATTGGGATATTCTGCAAATTTCCCAAAATACTCTTTTGTGCCTCCATAAGAAGTTATAACAATATTCGCACCGGCTAAACCAGCTTCTAAAGCAGCTCTTCCCGGCGTTTCATATTTAGTAGGAAGAATAAATGTGTTACATGCAGCATAAGCAGAAGCAAAGAGAGGATCGTTGTGATCAATCCACTCAATTAAGGTAATATTTCTGCTTTTCCCAATTTCTTTTCTACACCACTCCCCTTCTTCATTATGAAGTATATCGGCAATGATAACAGCAGGATGATCAATTTGCTGCAATGCTTTTATGATGTTCTTACCATTCTTTCTTACAGGTCCCAAATGCCCCACGTAAAGTATGAAATCCTTTAATCCGTATTTTTTCTTGAATAGAGTTGCATCTGCTTCTGCAAAGCGTTTTTCCACTCCGTTGTGAATAACCTGAACTCTATCTTTATGTATACTCAATCCCCGTATTAGTAAACCAGCTTCTGCTTTTGTGTTTGGCAGTACTTTCTCTGCAGATATGCAAATATCTTTTGTGATACTGTAATCCGAATATGAACGTTTAAATACCTTTCTATATGCTTTATCCAAGTTTTGATAACTCCTTAACACCTTAGCGGTATGATTACTGTAAAAAATTGGATTTACTACATATCTTGCTCCATGTGAAACCAGATTTTTAGAAAAAGAATAAGTGGCAATACTGGCATTGAAAATATGAACCAGATCATCTTTGCTTATATCATCATTCTCATGCCACATATCAAAGAGCTGAATATTTATCCCAAATTTCTCAAGAGCTTTTTTCAAATGTAGTATTTTATAAGTCGGTCCACCCTTGTTTAACATAATTGATTGATAACTAGCAAAAAATATTCTCATTTCTTTATTCCTTAAATATTTATTTTTTTTTAATTTTTCCTTTAACATTTTGTCAAAAGAAAAAAATCTTGCCAACTTTATTTTCAAAATCCTTTGTTGATATAGGAGGTATCATGAGCTGGTTTATTGGGGTTATCAATAAAAAATCAAATGTACAATCAAATTTTAGTTTGAATGGAATACATCCTAAACCATTATATAAATTCCAAACTAGAAATATCCAATTTGTTTGTGGTGGTTGCCAAGATACATGTTTATTTGATTTCCAGAAGAAAAATTCTGAGAGTTATTCAGGTTGGCTTGTTTGTGGTACAGGAATAAAAGAATATAAAAGAAGTTTTAATTTTATGAATAAGTTGGATTGGAAAAATATATTTGATACGTCAACATTCGATTTTCAACAACTTAATGGTCACTTTATAACATTTGTATTCAACCAGAAAGATTTTATTTTCAGAAATGACCAACTAGGCTTACGTGATTGTTATTTCACAGAAACCGAAGATATAATAGCATTTTCAACACGTTTAGATTGGCTTGTAAAAATTAGAAATGATTGTGAGATAGATCTTGATGTTTACAGCAGTAGATGGCAGCTTATAAATTCATTATCTTATAAAAGTTTCATTACCAATATCAAAAGACTTGGACCTGGTGGTACAGCTGAAATCTCATCAGGATGTCTTAAGATAAAAAATACTCACTGGTTACCCGAATATGCACCCGATAGTGAACTTGATAGTATAATAACATTAGTAAAGAAGTTATCTTTATTCCCTTTGGAAAGAGGATATAAACTTAACTTAGCCCTTTCGGGTGGATTAGATTCGAGGACTCTATTATCTATCCTTTTATCTGATAATTCTAAAGAATGGAATGTACTTACTTTTGGAGAACAGCAATTACCTGATATGATTATTTCAAAAAAGATTTCAGAATATTATGAAATCGAACATGACATTTTATATCGAGAACTTCCTTCATCTGATAAATGTGTTACAAAATTAATTGATTACACATCTCAAACAAACGCTGCGTTCCCGGTTTATACCTGCTGGGAATTGGGATATTATGAGATCATGGATAAAGCGAAAGTACTCATTGACGGTGGTAAAGGTGGTTTATTAAGAAGAATTCTAGCTAATAAATTATTATTAATAGGAAAAAGTGCACTACAAAACAAAAATATCAATAAACTCTATACTCTATTACATATCTCAAAGCCTTCGATTTTTAATATCAAAGCAGAAAAAAGCATGCAGTATTCAGCTACTAAACAGATTGAAAAGATGATAAATTCTATGCCGGATATTAATGAATTTGGAGCAGGTAATTGGGTAGATCTTTTCAACCTTAGGTATCGAACAGCAAATACCGGTAATCTTTCACAAACTAGAGTGGATAATTATCTTCTGAATTACATGCCTTTTATTCAACCATCTCTTTTAAAGAAAATATTCCAAACACCAGAGAAGATCAGATCAAAAGCGAAGATAAATAAAAATATATTAAGGGAAAATAAGATTTTAATGAAATTTCCGTTAGTAAAATATGATACAATTATTCCATTTGAATTCAATTTTCATAAGGCTTATATCTCAGCAAAATTACATAAAAAAATCGGTTATTATTATCGAAGCGATCTTCCTATTAAGTTTCTAGATAATATATCTGAATACGTTCAAGACTTAGTAAGAACAATTGCAGTAATAAATTACGAACATTACAATTACAAATATATAAAACAAATTGTTGATGAATATTATAATGGTAAAAAGGAAAATGCTCTAAAAGTAAATTGGTGGTTGAGTTTCGATGTGTGGAGGAAATTAACAAGTCATAGATAGAATTCCACTATGAAATATAATGCATTTTACCTCGTTTATTCTCATAATTATACAAAATATCTCGCCAACACCATTTCCGAAGTCTATTTAAATCAGGTTGATGTTTGACTTTTTTCTGTTTGATAAACTTAAGACCTGCCAGATCTAGCGTTTTATTAAGCTTTGTTATTATGGAGCCTTTTTCCAATGTGATTCGTAAGGAAATATCCTCTCTCTCCATATTTGATCTCAACCTATTATCTTCAAAATGGAGGTCAGGTTGAGTGTTGGTTCTCATTTTCCACCATTTTGCATATTCATGCATTGTTAGTTTTTTAACTTTGCTTTTATTAACAAATTGAAACACCTGATCAAGAATATCCAAATATTCATGGTGAGGATGATGATAAATGATTGTAGGTTTATACAAATGCAATTTCTCATCAATTAATCTTAAGTAATAATTCAGTATTTCTTTTGGTGAAAAATGAGATCTACGAAGCCTTCCCGGGCTTATTGGATGAATCGGGATCTGAAGAACTTCCGAGTATTTTCCATTAACAAATGGATGAAATGGTAGATCATCATAGTCCAAAGCAAATTCAGAAGAATATTCCAGATTCATATCATCTAATACTTTTGCCAGTTCAGGATTCCAATCACCAAAAGGAGCTGCAAAACCTTTCATTTCAATTCCAGCAGAATTTAGTTTCTCCCTACCAATTTCTAGATTCTTTTTATTACTGTTATGATCACTAAAAACAAGGTGTCTGTCACAATGCAAAGCTAATTCCTGATCTTTCATTTCTGCATAATTTTGCAGCCGTTCTTTAGATGTTGTATCTAAAAACCAAGTGGTTGAAATGCCATTTTTTCTACATATTTCAACCATATTATTTGCTTGAAGGGAAGAACAGAAATCTGTATCCAACCTGAAGATAAATACATTTTCACTGCTATCAGGAAAATACCATTTATGAGCAAAAGGTAGTCCTCTTTTATGATGGAGCCTTTCCAAAGATATTCGCACTAATTCTCTCAGTTTTCCTTTGGAAACCCTGGCTACAATTTCCGATGGCAGTTCTTTTCTTTCAGCATAAAATCTCTTCCTGAGTGACTGAGTATCCAAAATAAGTGAATTAATATCAAAAGGAAGTATTAAAACAAAACCCTTCCCTATTGTTGCATGATATATTCTTAATCCTTCATCGAGAATCTCTATTTTTTTTGAATTAATAAACGTAATTTTTGTATAGATATCAACTAATCCTAACGAGGAATAAATTGAATTGTTATCTGAGATAAGGAATCGAACTTTCTTCTGTTTAAGTTTCTTCCCATATAAATTTGCCCAGCATCTGGTGTTTATTAATACAGAACCACCGGTATTCATGTATTCTAAAATAACCTGTTTATCAGACTCTTGAATAATCTCCGAAATAATAATTACAGAGTAATTCTCCAAAGTTATATTGGTATTTTCAGAGACCTTTTCATACGGAACACCAATCTGTTCCAGGATTATTTCATATCCGGGTTGAAATCCCCAAATACCAATTCTAAGTCTCATCTGTTCTCTTCATTTCTTTGAGCAGAAGCAATTCCCTCTTTTGCAGTGAGAAATTATCTCTAGCTCTTTTTCTTGCTTCAGGACCATTATCAGAATTCATAGCAATTCTAATTGCATTTACTGTTTCTTCAACATCATCATATGAAACTATGAAACCGGTTTCTCCTACAACTTCAGGAAGAGCACCACGGTTTGTTACAACCGGAATACACTCAAAGCTCATTGCTTCCAGTAATGCAACACCAAAAGATTCACGCATTGATAGTTGACAGTAAACTTTAGCTTTTTTCAACCATTCGTAAACTTCATCTTGAGGAATTTGTCCTGTAAAGGTAATTTTCGAATTCATCTTCAACGTTTTTCGCTTGATTTTTTCATCATATTTTCCGATTATAACAAATGTAAATTCAGGAAATTTCAGGGATATTTTTACATAGGTTTCCAATCCTTTTAGTTTGTAAATGTCTTTTACAGCATTACCAATTGTTACTACAAGATTTTCTTTTTGTAATTTATTTTCACTAAGATCTAATCCATGATGAAGAACTTTAATATCAATACCTGAGATTAAATCTGTTATTTCCTTTTTGCTGAATTCGGAAACAGCAAACACTTTGGTTGCTTTCGATAATGTATACTTGAGTCTTTTTAGATTACCTTTATTTATCAATCCGCCATATTTAATTTCCAGTATATTCGCTACCTCATAACCACCAACAACTACAAATGATTTTTTACCGAATAAATTTGCAACCGAGATGGCCAGATATGCTTTGAAATCTGCAAACCAGCAAAAGACAATATCTGATCTTAATACTCCCCATGAAATTGAAAAAAATGAATACAATGAATCATAGAGATTTTTCTTTTTTCCAGCCAGGTCAGGTACTCTTACTATGTAATGTTTTTTCAGAATTTCCAGATCATTCTTAACAAATGACGAATTATACGCGGAAATGAACAGAAGTTTTTTCTTCATTTTATTCTAACGTACAAGAACTATTTTCCCTTTTGAAATCTGTCCACCTGGTGCAGAGATAATATAGAAATATATTCCAGAAGAACATTTCTTACCAGTCTTGTTGTCCCCATACCAGCTGAACTGTTCATAAATATCTTTTTCCAGTTTTAAAATCAATTCTCCACTTAGATCGTAAATATTACATATAGTTTCACCTTTTGGCATTGTGATACTGGATTCATTTTCAATACGAAGAATTTCGCCATTGTCGGGATAGAAAGGATTTGGATAAACTATTGTATTGTACAATTTTGTTTCTATATTGGATTCTGCCGAAATCCCAATTTCAACAGAGTTTAACCCATCACTGGTACCAATATATAAAGTTCCGGTAAGAGGTTCATAAGCAAAGGCAGTGATATTATTCGAGATCAGAGGAGTATTTTCGGTTGTTAAGTTGGTGAATATATCTCTTTCTTTGTTAAATACGGTGATGCCTGCATCTCTGGTTCCGATCCAGATAAGTCCGGATGGATCAATAAATAACGCTGTAGGATATGTGGGAATTGAACCGTATAATCTTTCTTGTCCTTCGTAATACCAGTATTCAGGATCAGGAATACCTTCGTTCCAGAACCAGTCGTTATCTTGCCATACTTGTTTCTTGATATTTGTACCATACCAGAACCAGTCCTCATTATCATACATAAATAAACCATTTGAACTTGCTACCCAGATTTCCTCTATTTCAGAATTATGTTTATCTGTGATGCTAAAAATTTCTGCAACAAGCAATTCTGTAAATGGTGGTTTTATCCAGTGAACTCCGTTATCTTCAGGGAAAGATTGGTTGTTCCAGATACGTAATCCATTATATCGACAACCAATAATAACTTTCTCTTCTGTTAAGTATACACCTTTTATATCATGGAAATCATAACCCGTTGCTGGTTGATATAAATTGAAAGAATGAATAATTTCATCATCTGTGTTAAAAATTACAACACCTTCCGGATAAGAACCAACCCACATATTATCGTCATTGTCTTTTTTTATACAGCTAATTGTATTGGATGGTAGAAGATTATGAGTATAATGTGTAATATGCTGCCATAATTGATTAACTTCATCAAATATCGATATGCCATCTCTCCAGCCTGTTGATTGAAAATCAGTATCCCATGAACCGAACCACTTCCTGTTCATTGAATCTATACCAATAGTAGGTATATTATCGCTTTTTAGTGGAGCGGATTTTGCTGAATAACTTGACCAGTATTCACCATCGAAACAAGAAATACCTCTGGTTCCTTTACTAAGCATACCTCCACCCATATGACCATTTGATATCCAGAGCTTATTGTTATTATCGAATTTCATATCGGTTACTACGTTAGCAATAATACAATCAGGTTTTATTTGAGTTTCCCAATTATCAGAATTAAATATTAATAATCCTTCTCCCCAGGTTATCGCACAGATTTGGTTGTCTATTTCTTCAAAACCCATTATGCTGGTTGTTGTTAATCCGGTTTCATTCTGTAACCAATCAACTATAGTACCATTTTCAGAAATCCTGGTTACAGCAACATTCATTGTATCCTGAATTACCAGTAAATCAGAATCCCATACACCATAACTAAGCCATAAATTATCCTGACTATCCCAAAAAACAGGGAATACTGCTAAATCTTCAAAATATAACTGGCTTTGTTCCGGGTCATTTAAATCCGAAGATGTGAGAACTCCGTTATCAGTAGCAATAGCAATTTTGTTTTCTTTTATGGAAATTGAAGAAATATTATTGCTTGGCAGAATCGAATTCTCTGTATTAAGATGATGCCAAGAATTAATAAATCCTATAGAATCTATATGTACATAATCCAAACCGAATTCACTACCACAAAAGAGATATCTATTATCGGCAACTTGAAGAGATGTAATATTATTTGCGCTCAATCCATTTTCTACGTTATAGTTATCAACGAGAAATGGAAAGGGGAAATCCGGATTATTTTCAAAAATACTCAAACCTTTATCGGTGGCGATAAAGATCAAAGAATCCTGATGAATGATTTTATTTACATAATCCGAAGCAAGACCGATGATCTCATTTATGGGCATCTGGAATTCACCATCTACCATCCGGTTCACCCCTCCCCCATATGTACCAAACAAAAATTCTTCTCTTTCAGCATAATAATCCAGAGTTCGAATATCGTTTTTAGATAATCCATCGATCGTAGTGTATTTCTTTTCAAATGTATTCGTGTTAAGATCATACACTTCCAACCCACCCCAACTGGCAACATATATCTTTAAATCAACTTGTTCAATTTCATAGATATGAGTAGAGTTTGTATGGATCTGCCAGTTCTTCAAAGAAAATAAATTTACGGATATAACCATTAGAATAATGTAGATTCTGTTTTTCATTTCTTTTTTCCTACCTTTAAAAGAAAATAAATTGTTACTAATAAGATTAACGAAATTATGATCAATAAGATAAATAGAATGTTTTTTGAAGCCAAAGAAAACCCGAATGCAATTAATCCGAATAAAAATGTTACGAAATAACTTATTAAAGCTATTGCTTTTTGGGATAATCCTATATCCAGCATTTTGTGATGTAGATGTTCCTTATCTGCTTTGAAAATATGCTTTCTTCTTTTTATTCTTCTGAACACTGTCAACACTGTATCACTTAAAGGAACAACAAGTACGATAATAGGTATCAATAAAGTCATTGTTGTGATACCTTTATATTGTTCAGTTCCAGCTACCGAAATCGCTGCAATATTAAAACCCAGAAACAGGCTTCCTGTATCTCCCATAAAGATCTTTGCTGGGAAAAAATTGTATCTTAAGAAGGCTAAGGTGGCTCCTAATAATGTAACTGAAGATAATGCAATAAATTGATTCGAATATACGATTCCTACAAAGAATAATACAAGTGATACGATCACAGCAATTCCAGATGCTAATCCATCAACGCCATCAATAAGATTGAAAGCATTAATTACAAGAATGAACCATAATATTGTCATAGGAAATGATAATAATCCCAGATCTATATCCATTCCAAAGGGATTTGTTAATAATGTTATTTTAAATCCAATGAAATACATCAAAGAAACTATTAATATTTGAAAGATAAGTTTGTATCTAGCGGCAAATTTTTTCTTATCATCTAAGAAACCAAGTACTAATATTAAGCCTCCTCCGGTAGCAAGCTTTAACATATTTAATGTAATTTCATTATCAATGTTTAATAATCTTGAGCAGAGATAGAAAATAATTTGAAAAAAAATTATTGAAATCCCAAAGGATAATCCTCCTGCTACAGGAATATTTCCTTTATGAATTCCCCTTTCGTGAGGGAAATCTATCAAACCGATTCTCTTTGAAAACTTTATATTCAATGGAACTAACACCCACGTAAGTGTAAATGTAATAAAAAATGCAATAATATAACTATTAATTTCCATATAAATTATCGTATTTATATACGAATTCCATTTTACTAAATTTTTCTTTTATAATTTTCATAGAGAACTTACCTTTATTAATAAGTTCTTTCTTTTTTTCTGGTAACGTTGTTAAAAGTTGTATTAACTTGTCAATATCATTCAATGGAATTAGATATCCGTTCCTGCTATTGACCAGTTCATTATTTCCTTTAATATCAGATGCAACAATTGGTAAGCCAACTGACATTGCTTCTAAAATCGAGATCGGCAATCCTTCCCATTTGGAAAAGAGAAGAAACACATCAAAGCCGATGAGCCACTCAAATATATTGATTTGCCAGCCCGGAAATTGTATTTTTTCAACCATCTCAGCATCGTCTACCATTTTGATACATTCATTTAGCTGCTCTCCATCACCAATAAAAACAAAGTTAATTTTACTACTTTCCCGGCAGACTTTTATTGCGGCTTCTACTGTATTTATTACATTTTTTTGCTTCCAGAATCGAAGTACGCTTCCGATGATTAAATTATCCGTTTTCAAAGGTGATTTCAGTTTGTTAATATCTGGAAGTTCTATGCCATTATAAATTGTTAGAGCTTTATTGGGAGAGACAATTTTCTTCGCTATTGCCAGCTCTCGTTCGCTGTTATTTACAAAAACTACTTTGTCGCAAAATTGTGAAGCCAGACGTTCCAGTATTTGATAGAATTTTCGAACATATTTAGGTTGGAATTGATGAAACGGAAAGCCATGAACTGTATGAACTATTTTTGGCACTCTGGCAAATCGACCTGCAATTCTACCTAAAAAACCCGTTTTAGACGAATGAGTATGAATAATATCAAACCCGTACTTCCTGAAAATCTTGATAAATTTATAAAAGGTAATAAAATCCCACCTGGAAATACCTCGTCTTAATGAATTAACAGGAATATGATGATAGCCTCTTCTTCTTACTTCATCAACTAAAGGTCCACCTGGTTTTGATAGCACATAGATCTCGTACTTATCGCTATCTAAGCCGTCTAACAAACTCAACATCATGTTTTGGACACCTGAAAGTAGAGGTAGCAGTTGGATGTGTAAAAGTTTAATTTTTTTCATATTCTTTCTTCTATAAATGAGATGAAATTATTTGTTTGATTTTTACGATTGAATTCTGATGAAATCTTGTGATCTTGATTTTTTTGTTTTTTTATAGTTTTGTAATAATTATTAAATTGTTTTTGTATTTCTTTTTTATTTTCCATTGGAGTTATGAAATGATAATTATTTTCCTTTAGAATTTCAGCAGCTTCACCATCGGGAGGTATCATAGCCAATATCTCTTTGCTGCTTCGCAGGTATTCAAACAGCTTACCGGTAAGAACCCCTTTGCCTTTGTGGGCTGCTACAAATAATAGAAGACCATCGCATGTCATTAAAGAATCTACTGCTCTTTTATGGTCTACTTGAGGTGTGATATTGATATAACTTGCAATTGATGAATTATCGAAAATATCTTTTATTTCACTATGATAATTCCCAATAAACTCAATTTGAATATCTGCAGATAATTTGTTATTTTCTTTAAGATTCTCTAATGCTTCAATAAAATACTTTGGAGTCTGGTGTCCGTAGAAATTTCCAATATATCGGATAATTACTTTTTTTGTCTTTTTGTTAACTGGAACGTTGTTGAAATCTTCTTCATCCCAGCCATTGTACATGATTTTAATTTTTGAAGAAAGTCGATTTCCAAATTTCGAAATTAAATCGTTCTTCATTGTTTTGCTAACAGTAGTAATAACAGATGCGTGTTCTAAAATTCTTTTCTCCCAATGTTCTGAAAATATTTTATGGAACGGTGTGATAAACTTAATATAAGGGTTCATCGTCCAATGATCCCTGTAATCTATAATCAGTGGAATTTCGTATTGCCGGCTTAATTTGTATGCGGCTAATCCGCTTGTATACGGACCCATAGTAGCCATAATGGCATCATATCTTTTTATTTTCAGCAGTTGTCGACCAGCTTTTTTTGCATAAGGCAACCAGCCTATTTTATCATCGATCGGGAAAAGGTTTCTAATTACTTTTTTATACTTTTCGGGAGTACCAAAATATACTTTTGATCTATCTGATCCTTTTTTTATCTTCCCTAAAAATGACATCGGATCGAGCGATCCGGTTCTAATTACTTTTTCTGCCATATCTTCCGCAGCAAGTTGATCATCACTGGAATGGAACATAATATCCTTTACAGTAATCACGTCGGTTTTCCAATTATTCCTTCTCAAGTATTTAATTAGTTTAACAGGACGCTGAACACCCGGTCCTCCTAAAGGAGGATAGAAATAAGCGAACATCAATAAATTTTTCAAGAAACAAGTCCTTCAATATTCTCTTTTTTTTCCATTTTCCTAAATATAATATTTACTCTGGAATTTGGTAGAACATTGGTAAACACAAGCATCGGACCCTCTATTTTTGAATCAGCTCCCACAGTTTCAGTAATTTCATATTTACCCATAAGCGAAATGGAAAACTTTTCAAGTTTATCAGGAAAATACACTGACACACCGTTTTCCGTTTCTGTAATTTCAACGCTTTCACGTTTTTTCCACCATTCCGCAATTTCCATAAATGTTGCTGCAAACGCACTCTTTGGCTTTATTTCGTCAAGAATATAAGAAAATAATTCTTTATTATAAGGAATATCAGCAAAATTGGAGCTTGAAAAATTAAAGGTTAATAAGCCGTTAACAGACGCAACTGATAGTAGCAATTCATCGATGATGGCTTGTATTCTTTCAAAAGAGACAAGTTTTGTTCTTGAAAGTTTCAAAGTAGAATCGGTGAATATTCTGGGAATTTCCAGGCATGTATTATTGTTAGAACCCGATGCATTTTCAGAATGCAGGTAATGAGGAAAACCTACCCCATATTTAAATCCGTTCCTATGCAGAAAACCTCTGGATGAATCATACACAAAACCGTTTTTTTTATGAAATTCAACAGTAATTTCCATATCATGTCTGTGATGATTATGACGAATACCAAGTTTCTCTACATCTACAAGACGTAATATCCTATCTTTCTGTCTTTCTAGGATATCGCTCCTGGAAGAGTTATAAGAAGCCAATAACGCAATTTCGCTTCCTCTATTCAGATTGCTTATCAATTCCTTGTAAACCTCAATATCTTTAATATTATAATCAATATCATACTGCGTGTATGATTCTGTTCCCCAGAACATTGTACTTCTAACCTGGTGATGATTTTCTAATTCCTCAATAACATCGAAAGTCCAGTAATCTTCGATATTCGTGAGAATAAACTTCAGTCTGCTTATTAGATTATTTATAAAGTATTTGATTTTATAAATCACTAAAATATCTTCAAATGAACTTTTAATTATAGATTTGAAATTCCATTTTCGCAGCTTATCAATATTATGAGAGAAGGATACTGCTAATGATTCCGCTCCTGGCCAATATTCTTTCTTCATTAAAAAGTAGTTATCCATTTCGCTTATTGCATCTCCAATGCAATTATCTACAAGCCATAGCAAAACATTAACATAGGGTGTAAATTGGAATTTCAAAAAAGATATTTCCGTGTCTGGAACCCGGTCATGCTTATCTTTCTTCTCGCATTCTAATTCATCGTAACCAGAAAGACTGAAGAACAAATTACCAATAAGATCAAATTTAAAAACTCCATAGAATAGATCTTTTTGTTTTGAATATTGCAAAGGTACTTTAATTTCATTTTTCGATATAATGGGGATTTTCTGTATAAGTTTTATTTCTTGTGTATAATCCTTAACATCCTGCAGGCTAAGTCTGCCAGGTTCTAGAAGATCTGTTTCCACTGGTACGAAAAACATTATCTTATTCATAGCAAGAATATACGCTTCTTTGGTAGAAGGCTCTATTAATCCATAGAAAAACAGTATGTCATTATCAAGAAGCTGCTCGATACGGGATATGAATTTGAACTCATAACCCAGAGTTTTAAAAAGGAAACTACAGGTATATCGAATTTTCTTATTGAACCGTTGGAGATCACTATCGATATAAACTGCTATCAAATTTCCTCCTGGATACTTTATTTATCAACTGAATAAAATAATATTTTTCTGTTTGCTATATTCTACTTAACCTCCATCAGTAAAACATTATTATTTTTTATTGTAATTTGTCTACTTAGATTTTGTAATATTTATCAATACTACAGAAATTACTATTTTGATTGACAGATATTAAGAATTAGAAGGATTTAGCTCATAGAATTATTGCGTTATGACTTGTTCGTAATTCTTTAAATCAGAATAAATTAAGGAGATATAACATGTGTAAAAAAAGAGTTTACTTGTTTGGAGATGGAAAAGCTGAAGGAAGAACCGATATGAAAAATCTTCTCGGTGGTAAAGGTGCAAATCTGGCAGAGATGAATCTTTTTGGAGTTCCTGTTCCTCCCGGTTTTACTATCACCACAGAAGTTTGTATAGACTATAACGAATTTGGACAAAACAAACTGAAGGAACTTCTGAAAAGTGAAGTTGCAGCTGGAATCGAGAATATTGAAAAAATAATGGGAACGAAATTTGGCGATAAAAAAAATCCCTGTCTTGTTTCTGTTCGTTCGGGTGCCAGGGTTTCCATGCCGGGAATGATGGATACAGTTCTTAACATTGGCTTGAACGACAAAGTAGTGGAGGGATTGGCAAAAAAATCAGGTAATGAACGTTTTGCCTGGGATTCATACCGTCGTTTTGTTCAAATGTATGGTGATGTAGTATTAGGAATGAAACCTGCATCCAAAGAAGAACAAGATCCTTTTGAGGAAATCATCGATAAAGTAAAAAAGCAGAAAGGTATAATAAATGATACCGACTTAAATTCGGATGATCTTAAAGATCTGGTAAAAAGGTTTAAAATAGCGATCAAGGATACTACCGGTCACGATTTTCCGGAAGATCCCTGGACTCAACTATGGGGTGCGGTTTTTGCCGTTTTCGATAGCTGGAATACAGAGAGAGCGATCTATTATCGTAAAATCAATAATATCCCCGAAGAATGGGGTACTGCTGTAAACGTTCAGGCAATGGTTTATGGAAACATGGGTTTAAACTCTGCCACCGGTGTTGCTTTTACCAGGGATGCTGCTACCGGTGAAGATATTTTTAACGGAGAATACTTGATAGATGCTCAGGGTGAAGACGTAGTTGCAGGTATCAGAACCCCGCAAGAGATCACTCTGGAAGGTTCACGCAGATGGGCAGAACTTGCTGAAGTTTCCGAAGCAGAACGAAAAAATAAATTTCCTTCCCTGGAAGAAACAATGCCCAAACTCTACAAAGAACTTTGCGAGATCGAAACTAAATTGGAAAACCATTATCGTGACATGCAGGATCTTGAATTCACAATTCAGGATGGAAAACTCTGGATATTACAAACCAGAAACGGGAAGCGTACCGGCGTGGCTATGGTAAAGATGGGTATCGACATGCTTAAAGAAGGTTTAATCGATGAAAAAACTGCTTTACTACGCCTGGAAGCCAATAGGCTCGATGAGCTTCTTCATCCTATATTCGACACAGAGGCTATAAAAAAGGCAGAAGTTATCGCTAAAGGCCTTCCCGCATCTCCCGGAGCTGCTACAGGTCAACTTGTTTTCTTTGCCGATGAAGCTGAGAAATGGGCTGACGATGACAAGCATGTTATTCTTGCAAGAATTGAAACTTCTCCCGAAGATCTGCGTGGTATGAACGTAGCAGAAGGTATTCTGACTGCAAAAGGTGGAATGACATCTCACGCTGCTGTTGTTGCCCGGGGAATGGGAAAATGCTGTGTTTCGGGTGCTGGCTCTATTCTAATAGATTACAAAGAAAGAACCTTAACTTCAGATGGTAAGGTTTTCAAAGAAGGTGACTGGATATCTTTGAATGGCTCAACAGGAGAAGTTTATAAGGGAAAAGTAGAAACAAAGAGCGCTGAATTAAGTGGAAATTTTGGTGAACTTATGGATCTTTGTGATAAGTACACTAAACTGGGTGTCCGTACAAACGCCGATACTCCGCACGATTCAAAAGTTGCACGTAATTTTGGTGCGCAGGGAATAGGTCTTTGCCGAACAGAACATATGTTCTTTGAAGGTGATAGGATCAAAGCAGTACGTGAAATGATCCTGGCAAAAGATGAAAAGGGACGCAGGAAAGCTCTTGATAAACTTCTTCCTATTCAAAGAAGCGATTTCGAAGGCATTTTTGAAGCTATGGAAGGTCTGCCTGTTACAATCCGTCTGTTAGACCCACCTCTGCACGAATTTGTACCACACGATGAAAAGGGTCAAAAAGAGATGGCAGATGAGCTTAATATCTCATTGGCAGAAGTGAAAGCCCGAGTGGAATCACTAAGTGAATTTAACCCGATGCTGGGACACAGAGGTTGTCGATTAGGTAACACCTACCCAGAGATCACCGAAATGCAAACCAGAGCAATTATAGAAGCCGCTTTGAATTTGAAAGCAAAAGGTATTAAAACAAAACCAGAGATCATGATCCCACTTATTGGTACCGCCAGCGAATATAAAATGCAGGAAGATATTGTTCGTAAAATTACAGAACAGGTTTTTGCGGAAAGAAATGATAAGATCAACTACCTGGTGGGAACTATGATCGAGATACCGCGTGCAGCTCTTACAGCTGATGAAATAGCCAAAGATGCAGAATTTTTCAGTTTTGGTACAAACGATCTTACCCAGATGACTTTCGGTTACAGCCGTGATGATGCTGGTACATTTCTTCCTATTTATATAAATAAAGGAATTCTCAAACACGATCCATTTCAGGTCCTCGATCAAACAGGTGTTGGTCAATTGGTGGAGATGGGTACCAGAAAAGGACGTTCTACCAGGCCAAATCTAAAAGTTGGGATCTGTGGCGAACACGGTGGTGAACCGAGTTCGATTCAGTTTTGTCATAAAGTAGGAATGAATTATGTTAGTTGTTCGCCTTATCGAATACCCATTGCCAGACTGGCAGCAGCACAAGCTGCAATAATTGATTAATAGTTTTAATATAATTACACAAAGCCCCCTAATTTTCGGGGGCTTTTTTTTATTAAAAAAAAATTGACAAATGATATTCATGTTTTTATAAATATAGATGTTAATTAAAAGGGAGGATAAGATGAGAAAAACCGTTTATATTCTTATTTTATTATTGGTTTTCTGTTTAGTATCAGAAGCTGTTTCTATTGATCTGGTACAACAAGAAGAAGAGGGTCTTGAAACAAGAACATTAACCATTACAACCTTTCAAGTTAGGATAATGCGAGATATTCCCGAAGGTGGTTTATTGCTTATACCGGATTCACAGAATGACAGGATAATGGCATTTGATCCACTAACCGGTGATATTTACGATGAAAACTTCATACCATCTGATCCCACGAATCTATCTACACCTATCCAGGCAGCACTGCACCCGGATGAGAACAGCATTCTTGTTTCCGATCAAGTTAAAGATGGTGTTATTGAGTATGATCTTGATGGTAACTTTGTAGGATGGTTTGCACCAGCAGGTGGGGTTAATAATGGTATCCTGGATAACGTGAGGGGCTGGTCGCTCCGTTCAAATGGGAATATTCTTGTTTCAACCGCAGGTGGTACAAATACGGATGCTTTTGCTGAATTTGATTGGGAAGGTAATTACCTGAGCAATTTTATTGCTAATGGCGCTGGTGGACTTGATGGTCCCTGGGATATCCTTTATAGACCCGATCACAACGATTACCTGGCTACAGCCAGCTCAAGTGGTGGAATTCATCAGTATGATATGAATGGA
>CBDUTJ010000048.1:0-19284 GCA_965370415.1 uncultured bacterium
ATATTCAAGAAGAATCTGAGAAAGGTTTTCCTAATTTTATAAATCTTATAGGAATTGAATCACCTGGACTAACCTCCTGTTTGTCAATTGCTGAAGAAGTAAAAAGGATATTGAACATTGATAATAAATTGTTTAACTCACCCTCGGTCCCTCTCTAGAAAGAGAGGGATGATGGAGAAAATTTGTAAGAAAAATACTCTTCTTACTATTCTCATGTTCCTTCTTTCTGGAGAGAAGGATAGCAGGATGAGTCATAGCAGGATGAGTCAGTGAATCTAAATAGAGGTCTCATAAATGAGAACTATATATAATATAGCAACAGAAGCAGCCAGACAACTTAGAAAGAATTCTACAGAAGCTGAAAAGACATTTTGGGAAATTGTAAGAAATAGAAAAATTAACAAAGAAAAATTTAATCGGCAATTCCCAATATTTTTTGAATATGAGAATGAAAATAGATTTTTTATTGCTGATTTTTATTGCCATAAAAAGAAATTAATAATTGAAATAGATGGCGGAATACATGAACAACAAAAGGATTACGATGAGATGAGAACTGCCATAATAAATGAATTAGGTGTAAAAGTAATAAGATTCAATAATGTTGACATGAAAGATAACCTGAATAAAGTAATCCAAGAACTGAAACGGGAACTCACCCTTAGTCCCTCTCTAAAAAAAGAGAGGGATGACGGAGAATATTTGTAAGAAAAAATACTCTTCTTACTGTTCTTATGTTCCTTCTTTCTGGAGAGAAGGATAGCAGGATGAGTCAGGTTTTTAAAAACATATTGCATATGTTATAGTTTAATACATAAATTGTGATGTTTTATTGTTCGTTTTTAATCATTGCTATTAAAGGAGTTAAATATGCAATTCTCCGAGAAATTTCTCTACCATATCTGGGATGCACAACATCTGGTAGCTGTACTTAAAACCGTATCAGGTAAACCCGTGAAGATCATGTTCCAGGGTCGCTGGAATACTGACGCAGGTCCCGATTTCAAAGATGTTATTATAGAGATCGATAGAAAAGTACTGCGGGGTGATGTGGAGATCGATCTGCAAACCTACAACTGGAATTCGCATAATCACAACGAAAACCCGAACTTCAACTCTGTTATTCTGGAGGTTGTCTATCAGCACAATGGGAAATATCCATATATTATTAATGAAAACGGTGATCAGATAGAGATCCTGGAAATATGCAATGTGCTTGACAAAGATGTAGCCAAATTACTGAAAAAGTACTCGGAAAAGGAATTTAAAGCAGGCAAGCAGAAGTGCAAATTCTTCCTGCAACAAAATGAAAACGAGATGTCTGTAAAGCTGGAAAAGATGGGACAGGAACGGCTTGAGAAGAAAATTAAACGCTTTTCTGCCGAACATTATTTTGCCGGTTTCGACCAACTATTATTACAGGGATTGTTAGAAGCTCTGGGTTATAGTAAAAACAAATATCAGATGCTGCAATTAGCTCTCAAGTTTCGTTATGATAAATTGAAAAAATTCTATTCAGCAAGTATGAGCAGAGATGAATTGATCGCACTTTTACTGTGTTCTTCCGATTTGATAAATCATTTGCCATCTACTTTTCCAGCAGAATTTAAAACCAAATGGCAGGAGCTATATTCCAAACAGCAATTCTCAAGAGAAACAATCGATATCAAATGGCAGCTTTTCCGCATTCGTCCGGTGAACCATCCTGCAATTCGCCTGCTGCAGATAAGTGATTTTCTATATAACAGCCTGGAAACTTCGTTATTCCACCAGATATTAAAGCTATTTTCATTCAGCTCAGGATCATTCAATCTAAAAGATTTTACAACCAAATTATACCAGGTTCTGCAAACCCGTTCCGAATTCCTTCCGGAGCAATATAAACTTGGTAAAACACGTATCGATACAATTCTGGTAAATATTATTCTGCCGCTGGTAATAGTTTATGCCCGAGAAAAAAGTTATAACCAACTTGAGCAGACTGTATTAAAAGTTTACCAGGAATTTCATGGATTGCCGGATAACTACATCACTCAATATATGCATAATTTGATGAAACCCGAACAAAAGAAACTGACAAAAAAGAAAGCCATCTTTCAGCAAGGTCTTTTGAAATTATATTTCGATAACTGCCAACATCATGATTGCGAAGCATGTGAAACCTTCTGATTAGTTGCATTCTGCTAAATTCGTCTCTCTGCCTGCCGGGTCGAAGTGCCTGAGTCATCAGGACGAAGACTGGAGGAATTCTTACAACGGCATTCGACGACTTGTCGCGGCGTAGCGGAGCGAAGCGAAGACTGAAGAATCTTGTGGAAGAACATTCAGCTTTGCTTCTTGTGAAAGATTGAGATCCTTCCAGAGAACAACGCCTGCCCCGCTGTATAGCAAGAAACGTCCAGCCTTCGCAAAGCTTCGGATTGGCAGGCAGGAAGATAACTACTACTTTTCTGTTTACTTCTCGACCTGGCAGGTCGATTTACAAAAAAGTTTGACAACTATAAAACATAAACACTTTCTCGTTTTGTTAAGTAAAGTGTTACTTAAATTCATTTCGCAAAGAGAAATTATCGTAGGGATAGCTCTATGAGCTATCCGAAAATAATTTATTTTCAAAAAAAGGAGGGAAAGAATGAAAAGACTAAAAGCTGTAACTGTCATTAGTGTATTCTTGCTGTTAATTTTCAGTATATCGTGCAACAGCCAGGTACAAACGGAAAAAGTAGATGGAGAGCAATTAGTAAAACAGGTGTGGGAAGCGATGAAAACGAGTGATATGGAATTTATTGAAAACATTCTTGCACCGGGATTTCAATCAATTCACCAGGATGGTGCTCGCAATAGGGAAGAACAAATCGAATTGATCAGAGGACTGAACATGGGTGAATACATACTCGACAACTTCAAAATTACACAAAATGAAAATACTATAAATGTTACTTACTTTGTTAACGTAACAGAAACAATTGCAGGAAACACGATAACAAAACATGCAGCCCGGCTTTCTGTTTTTTGTAAAACAGCTGATGGCTGGAAGTGGTTTTCTCATGCTAATCTTGTGGCGTTGAAATAAAAAACTCACCCCTGACTACCCCTCTCTACACACAAGAGAAGGGAGCTAAGAAATAAAATAAGAATTGCTGTGGGATAGTTCTTGCCTGCCAAGCCGAAGTTGTACGTCCGTTCTCCGTAGTAGTGTTACTACGAAGGGTGAAAAAGCTGGTGCAGTCCGATGATTATGTGTTAAAATAGGTTAACTCGACTCGAGTTATTAAAACCCGAGTCGAGTTTTGAAGAACTTATAGATAGGTTTTATTTATCTTTTCCTTAATTTATTAATTAACCGCAGTTATTTGAACGACACTTAACGAAAAAAATAAAGCCCCGCTTGCGCAGGACTTTGTCAACGCTATGAGTCCCACCATTAAATTGATGGGACTCTATTTAATTGATTTATTTTTTCCCTAATCCTGATCCTAATCTTCCGGTTTCTCTATTGATGCTATTATCAGTAATATTTTCAGCAGTTACGCGGTAGAAATATTTAGTGCTTGTTGCAGTTTCAGAATAGCCTTCTGTATAAGATATAAACACTTCAGCTCCTAAGAATTCATATGGATCAGTTGAACGATATATTTTGAATTGATCTACAGGAAAAGGGTATGTCCAGTAAAGTACTATCTTATTATCTTCTACATTATAATAAATAGTTAGATCATCAATTGTTGGTAATGTACCCCAGTCGATAAGATCAAAATCATCTTGATCAAACTCTTCTCCTGCAAATATACCGGTTGCATTTATCATTGAAATAGTACCTGAATCTGGGAATTGAGTTTTGGCTACATTATAATCACTGGATGAATTATCAGGAAAGTTCGCACCGTTTATAGTAACATCATCAGCATTATTGATATATAACAGAGTACCAAAACCTACAAAACCATTTTGGAAAGTACAATAGTTGAATGAATATGTTCGATCAATAATTCCATCCTCCCACACATGGACTCCCTCCGCTGTCATATGTTCAAACAAACCATATTCCGCCTTGATCGTACCTCCCGGGTAAATATTAAAGTCGTAATTTCCTGTGACTCGGTGGGTAATGGTAGCTAAGTTGCCAGGAGCACCCAGCACTTCCAGAATTCCACCATTGTACACAGTTAATTCATTTACATTAGACACGTTTAGTATTGCACCTTCGTCTACTATAAGTTTTCCCCCATAATAGACAATAACATCACCCATTGAGTTCAAATTCATCCCGTTCAAATCAAGTGTTCCCTCTTCAATTGTGAGTCCATCACCCAATTGCATATCGATATCAGATAACAGAGTAACCGTCATATTTCTTGTTTCGCTATTATCACCGGCTAAGTTTACATTTTCTTGTTTAGATTGTTGAGATTCCGTTCCTTTATTATCATTAATATTTCTGGTTGACCATTCGATTTTATCAATAACAATATTACGAAAATAGTGATATCCTATTGGATTAAAGATAGTTTGATCACTTAACCCTGTAAATACAACCGTATTATCGGTAAGTGAATTCCAGCAAGCTGCTGTACCGGCAGTTATATAGAAATCACCTTCAAAGTAATGAGTTAGTAAACCGGTATTGTCATGCCAACATCCTGCTAGAATGTCCAGATCATGCATTACATGAATATTATTATTGGGTCGGAATTCACCACCGGTTTTATCAATTACCAAATATCCGAAATCTTCCTGAGGTGCCTGAGTTGTTATAAACTGGTCGGCACTTCCGTTAAAAGTGATTACTTCTGTTCCTGGAGAATATCCCAATCCAGTATTCCAATAAGTATTATCATTTGTCCAGTTTCCACCTACGTAGATTTCGAGACCTGTGTCACCATATGCATTAAGACCACTATCAAAAGCAATATATACATCATTTCCAACAATCAAAGTTGAATTTGAGTTTAATTCAAACTTCCCATCAATGATATTAAGATCATTAATTATTGTAGCGGTGAGACCGTAATTTAATTGGAGACCATTATAGTTTATGGAAGTATTGCTCTCTGTCAGGTTGTAGAAAGTTTCATCAGTTACTATTTCTGAAAACCCATCTCCATCGAAAATAACTGTTTGAGTACCTTCAATAAATCCCGCATCTCCTACATTATTCGTCCAGTCTCCGGCTACATACATATCAAATCCATTGGTATCAAAAACCCCGATATCGATTATAAAATCACCATTAATATCCAATTCACTGGCAGCATTAACCGTATTTGAACGAGTAAGTTCATTCCCAGTTCCATTTCTGTCATGCAATATCCTTTTGTTGTCTTTCGAATCTCTTATAATCTCATCACTTGTTGCTTTATTTATCCAAACATCATAGAAGTTACTGCCAGTTCCCATACTCAAATCTGCATCTAAAGAACCATATAGTTCAATTGTTCCACCGGTAGGATTATAATCAGTTCTAAATCCTATGAAATCTCGTGATGTTCTGATAGTTCCTCCAGTAATATTATCATCCAGGGAATAAGTAGCAGAATTATTGATCCTAATTCCACTATCTTTAAAATCAAGAACTCCACCATACATCCAGATCGCAGCATTTGCAGCAAAGGGCCAATAGCTATAAAGTGTACCTCCATAAATATTCATTGTGCCATCGAAGATTGCAATCCTACCATTAAGATCAACATGCTGCCCATAATCTTGATGCAATTCAAGTAAACCTCCATTGTATGTTAACAAATATTTACCAAATATTCCGGTTTGTTCGAGATTATATGCAATAAAAGTACCACCATCCACTTCAAGTTCACCATTGTAATCTGTCCAATCTAATAACTGGCAGGTCGTAGTAGTACCAATTGGAATGATAAAATCCATGGATGACCGGTTCAATTCGAGAATATTAAAAGTTTCTCCATAACAATATTGATGATTACTACTATTGAAAACAACCCTTCCGGTTCCTTCAGTGAATCCTGCTGATCCAACCATGTTTGTCCAGTCACCACCTACATAGATGTCATAATTGTTAGAATTTAGTGTACCACTGCTTATTGTAAGATCATTCCTGACATCCAGATCACCATAATTAATAGCACATGTACCCGAACTTTTATTAATTATCAGATCATATAATTCTGTATTTCCATCCTGATCTTCAATATATTGCGATGATAAACCATACATTTCTACAGTACCACCGGTAAATTGAATATCGTAGGCTGTATTTGTCCATACCCTGATATTACTACCACATCTAATTAAACCACCTGATACATTTGCCTGGCTGCCGTTTGAAAATTCAATATCTCCAAGAACATCAATGGTTTCATCCTGAAGTGTCAGTATACCTCCGTCTTTTACCCAGAATGCATAAGGTGAATTATTTGTTACAGTAAGTGTCCATGTACCATCTATCTTGAAATTTCCACCTCTGATCTCAAAATTTTTTACTGTCATGTCCTGCCACATATTTATAGTGTTAGTGCCTGTTTTGTTAACTCTAACCATTGTATAAGTATCATCTTCATTATCATCATCCCAATAGGACATTAAATCTGATCCTTCGAAATACAAATATGCATAATCTGAATTTTGAGTAAAGGTTCCGGCATCTGAGTTGAAATTACCGTTTACATAAAAGTAACTTCCATATGTTCCTGTTCCTGTTTGGGTTAATACTGCACCAGCTTGAATTGTTAAGTTGTCACAATATGCAAAATGTAAAGCAGTTGCTGAACCAATAGTTGGCTGATAAGGAGTTCCCGATGGAATGATTACGGTAGTTGTTGTATCTGGAACTGATAAACCACTCCAGTTAGCTGCATTGCTCCATCTTGTTGAGACAAGACCTTCCCAAGTGTTTGTGCCAGCTATAAATTCATAAGGGATGTAATTGTGCTTAGTAACAGTAACATAAACCATTGGTTCAACCGTAAGTGGATTGTTAAAAGTTAGATAAGCGTAGCCAGAAGCATTTGTTGTGGCAGTTGCGAATATCTCATCAGCATTATCATTATAGGCGCAAACAAGCATACCGGAAACAGCAGGTTCAACTTTAACTGTCATAGATGAAGTTCCAATAATAACATTAGTTGTTGAATAAGCACTGGTTAATTGACTTGGTTGTGATGTCCACATCTCCATTGTTGGATCACCAAACCAATGGAATAACCTGATAGTTTCTTCACGAGCCGTGCCTGGGTATTTTGTAGCCATATAATCCATACCGTAATTTTTAACATCTCCCATCCTGTAAATTGGTGTACTTCCACCATACGGATCAAGACACCAAGTTGTAAAACCAGGCCAGATAGCATCCATCATACCCCATATTAATCTGTCATTTTTACCGGAATAGGAATTACGAGTAGCGGCTAAAATTCCACAACTTCCACCCGTACTATGCCTTATCCAATGTTCAGCAAAACACTCATGTCCATCAAACCAGCCGGTTTGACAGGTTATTGACCAGACTATGGGACGATCTTCACCATTGGTTAATGCATCAACATTTGTACTAAAGAAATTCGGATCACCCCAACCGCTTATACCACCATGAGCCCTGAATAATGCAAAGAAAACACCATTATTGAAGACTGATGAAATCCCTGCAGTATCTCCATCCCAAGGGAAAGTAGGTTTTTGTAAACTGGAAGGAATTTCTATACCTCCAGCACCATCATTCTCAAAAATAAATGTGTAAGCTTGGTTTGTGTCATTCCACCAGCGAGGGAATATTTCTGCTGAACCAACCCGGTTGTAAGCAACATACTCACGCAGAGACCAGGGATAACCTTGTTCATTGTGTAAGTAGTTTCTCATATCTTCACTCGTTTTGCAGAAACGTCTATTTGCAACTTGATCAGGATCTTCTCTGGTGTTTTCACCATCCTGGAAACAAGAAGCATTTAGGATATCTGTATAATATGAACTATTGGTTGTTGGAGATCGTTCATACCTTATAATTCGTGCTACAAGAGAGTCAGCTTCAGCAGAAGTATCCACCGAAAGTCTGCCATAACCAAAATCAGCCACCCAATCTGGAGGATTCTGACGATCTGCATAATAGAAATCTGATGGTGTGCTTGTTACATCTTGTGCTGGAATATCCTCATCATCACCAATAAAAAGGAAATATGATGGTGCTGGTGTCCATGTATCGTAAGCATTATCAATATAATTTTCTATTGAGGATACTGAACTTCCGGTTGTTGAAGTTGAGACTACAGTTGTGTAAATTCCTCTTTTAGTCTTCCAATCACCGAGAGTATTTGCAGCAGTCATATATAATGGATCTGAAATTATCAGTAATTCACAGCCATCGGTTCTTTCCAGTCTATCAGATTTAATTTTTACAGCACTTTCTTCAGCTTGTAAAACTTCCTCTGCATTAATTGCAAAACCTTTCAAGGATTCGATAAGTTTATCGGTCTTTAAGTTAGATGGAATTGATTTGATCACACCATTGAAATTTACGCTAACTTCAAGATCCGGGTATACTGTTAGAGTTTTTTTAACCGGATTGTATTGATAAGGATAGATCCATAAGATTGTGCATGATTGTCCTCTTTTCTGCTTCATTGATTCAGTTTCAGCAAAAATACCAGGATAATTTGTATCTGAGGAGAATACAACATTATCTTTTTCAAATGGCGGCAAAGGTTCATCTACATTATCAGAAGGTTCAGGTTGAACCGGTGCCAGATCTATATTTTCATAGATCAAAGGTTCACCAGGATAAGTGGAAATGCTTGCCGATGTACCATTGGGTACTAAAATCCAATTAGCTAAACCGGGTACATCCGGTTTACCTGTCATCAACTTTCCGGCATTTGGTAGAATAATTGAAGAGTAAGTGTTGCCATCACGATATTCTCTTTCAATAAGTTTCATTTCAGGAATATCTATACCCATATTGAGTGTATGTGCACTTGAAGAATTAACAGTAGTGTAACCAGATAAGTTAACGAAACAAAAAATCGAAAATAATAAAACAAATAAAACAATTTTTTTCATAAGATCCTCCTAATTTAAATCTTTTTTTACATAACAATTTCTTTAATATTTTTTCATTAAAAAATTCACATCTAACCTAAGATTTTTCAGTTTTCAAAATAGTTATCATATTTTTTGTTTTCCAATTTATTTTAATTTTCTTAGTTCTACATGTTTTTCATAACCATACTTGCGAAAGTTTACTGTCAATTTACTCTGTATTCGATATTAATAATAACTATCATTTCTTCTAAAGTCTATTAAAATAATTTTATTAAATAATGTCAAATTTAAAATTCTTTTGATGCATCCAGACACCGGTTTTGTAGTAGATACCTCCGGTTCATTTGCTGGAAAAAGCTGGGGTGCTTCAATTGGAGACGTAAAGAAATATTATTATGTAAAAGCTTTGAATTAGCAGTTATCTATATAGTTTTGTATTATGTGCTTGTATCACAACAATAAGACACAGGGGGAAAGATATTCAGTCTAATTACTCTTCGTCTTTGTTGAAAATAACCATAGTCTGAAAGTATAACCGCTGAGAATATTCACCGATCATCGATTCAGGAGTTGCAGCGAACTGGATATTACCCAAAGGCATATAACCTTGTTTAATAAGGTTGTTAACTTTTTCTTCCAAAATCTTTAAACTTTCTGCGTAAGCTATTCGATAACTGACTATTTTATTCATTTACTCCTCTAATCATATCTGTTTTTACCAAAAATATATCCTGACGAATAATCTCTCACCAGGAGTTAAATTATTAGTAGCATCTTCATTATTATCCAAAAGTATTTCAATTTTTGTGTAGGAATTAACTGTTTCAAATTTTGTTGATAACGAACTTACTCGATCCATAATCGGGGAGATGGATTCAATTTTACCATAAACCTTTTTTTCATTGGTACAATATGCTTTAACCTTCATTCCTTTTTTGATCTTCTGCCGGCTGAAAGAATTCCCGAATGCAATGATCCACATCTTGCCTACATTAGAAAGCTCAGCGACCTGGTCTCCTTTTTTTACATTCTCACCTCGACTAAAATTTAATTTGGTGATATTTCCAGCAGCGGGAGAATAAATATTCAATGATTTTTTTTCATCTTCCAATTCACTGATCTCACTATTTATTTCTGCAAGTTCCACAATATACTTTTCAGCGATTAAAAAAACATTTTCTCTATAAAGTGCTTTTTGTTGGTTATAAAGCTCAATCTTGCTTTTATTACTTTTAATCTCTTTGTTAACCAATCGAAGATCATTCTGCAGGTTTTGATAGGAGTTACTGATTTTCATGTAGTCTGATGTTCTTTCATCAAATTCTGATGAGCTGATCTTTTTCTGATCAAAAAGGTCTTTGTAAACTTCATAATTCGCTTTAGCAGAATTAAATTTTCTGGAATAGATATCCAATTGATTCGAAATCTTTTCCTTTTCCAGGCTTAATTCTACTTTTTTATTTTCTGATTTTAATAAGTCATTCTCTATATCAATCAGTTTGATTTTCAGGTGGTCTCCTCTGGTTGCAGAATTAATTATTTCTTCATATTTAGATTTCTCATTTTTCAGGTTATTTAGTTTTTTAAGAAGTTGTGGATTTTCCATTTCAAACAGGAGCTGACCTTGTTGAACAGGCTCGTTTAATACAACTTTATAATTAACAGTTATTCCGGAAGTTATAGAAGAGATAGTTAATTTTTCAGCTTTGACAAGAGCAGGTAATTTTTGTGATCTTGTTTCAATGTAAAATGAAAAGGCAATAATAATAGCAATAATTATGAATGAACCAAACACAATATGTTTTGGAGTAATTCTGTCTTTAATTTCAATTATATCTATATCCATTTTAATCTCTCATTAAATAATTAATTAAAAAAATTTCTCTATAAAGTTTCATTTTTGAAATTTCCAATTTCAATTCAGCTCTCTGGTTTTTAATGTATTCCTTTTTTAAAGTAATTTTTGGTGTAGTCCCGAGTATTGAAGGTTGAGACTGATATTTTTCATTGATAATATCATATTTTTTTAAATATAATTGTGATAATCTTTTAGTTATCTGATATTTATTAGTAGCTCTTTTAAAAGAATTCAATTGTTTGATCTCAAATCGATAAAAAGAAAATTCGATCTCATATTTGCTTAGAAAAGCTTCACGTTCAAGGGCTTCTAAGAGCTTATATTTGCCGATAGTATTGCTAAAAATATTAAAGGGTAATGATAATTCAACTTCGAATTCAGGATATTTTTCTGTGATATCTCTTTCCCTTAAGTATTCTTCTTCTGAATCTTCTGTGATTTTCCAGTCTTGCAGTGTTGTTCGCTCATTGTATGAAACTGACGCATTGATTTCTGGTAAGAAAAAATAATAACTGTTTCTTTTAATAACAGACAACACTTTTTTCAGTTGATTTTTATAGGATTTTATATATTCTTCATTTCTTTGTTTAAAAGTTGTAGTATCGACAGTTAAAGAAGTCTTTTGAATATAACTTTCAAATGATTCTAAAAATGACGGAATATTTTTTTTTGTTACTAATTTCTGTTTTTCAAGTATTTCATTCCAATTTGATAGCGAACTTTCCTTTTTTTCTATACTTTCGAGATTTTTAATAAGATCTGAAGTTTTAATAACATTTCTGGAATATAATTCCTCCAGGATTTGATTCTCTCTATTTAAGATATCGAGTTCCATTTTGAATAATTCAATTTGTTTCTGAGCTTCAAATATTTTTATATGGTCATCAATAAGGTCGCCCAATCTCTCAATTTTGTAAAGTACCAGTTTTTGTTGAGTTTCGATAATATCAAGCCTATATTCTATAAGATCATGGACATTGTCCAAATCTTTTTTAAAGAAACATTTATTTAATTCAATACTCCATCGTGAATCTTCTTCTTCAATGTCAGAGTATTCTGTGTTTGAAGGTTCTGTTTGGTCTCGGATTATATCGTTTGTGTGTTGCCGATATTTTAGGTTAATATCAAACCAGTTAACAGATTTTTCGATTTTATTACTTGCAATCAGCAGGTTTAAGCTGTTTTCTTTTTTTTGAAATTTAATATCTTCGGCTAGAATCTTTTCCATAAGTTTGTTGAAATCTGTTCCTAATGTGAATAGCGAATAGGAAAAAAATAGGAAAAGTAGCGTAAATTTACTTTTAACATTCATTTGTCTTCGAATTCTTCATCGGAATCTTGTTCATGTCGATGAGCTTTTTTGTGTGCTCTTTCTTTTTTTACTACCAGATATATAAGCCCAAGTACTAAACATATAAACATAGTTCCGATTATTGCTGTGTAATACTGACTTAATCCGCATGCCATTCCCAGAATGATAGCAATAAATACTTTGATAGTATTCATGGGTTCGTGGAGTACGGTTCTAAATCTGATAAGGCTCAAAGCTCCAGCCAGACCGAATGCTCGTACCAGATTATCCGCTACCACAATCCAGATTAATGCACCACCAACTGTAAGTAGGAGAATTGTATATTGCATGCTCTTCATCTCTCTTTTTAGTTGTTTGTCTTTTCTTGCACCTGCATATGTTATTCGATATACATAAGAATAAATCCATCCTAGAATTAATGCAAGTGACAGATTTAAGAAAATATTAATTGGAGATTGTGCAATACCAGCTGATGAACTATCTTTTATCATTTGAAATAATTCTGCCATTTATCCCTCATTTTTTTTATTTTCATAGGTTTTTTTAATTTTAGTGATTGCTCAATAAGTTTTAATGAATTGTAAGTCTTTTCTCCCATAACTTCTGTTTCAGCATAATTTGTATAAAAATTATACACTCCTCTATCAGGGAAATATATTGAATTAATTCCAGTAGCATATTTTGAAAATCTTTTCTGAGGTAAAAGTGCTAATTTACTTTCCTCTGCTTTATACCATTTTGGAATTTTACCACTGATTTTTGATTCTAAAACAATAGCTTTTAATTTTTTATGAATCGATGGATTCTGATATGATTTATGAGAGATATTTCTATCAACGGTAATTCGGATACTTTTATTTTTACTCTGGAAAGCAACACGTTCATACGAAGTAATTAAAGCAGGTTCCAAATCGTTTAATTTTATCAGTTCATTTGTTAACTTATATATTTTTTTGAAACCTTTAACCCCTTCATTTATTTTGGAAACTTTTTCATATATATTTTCCCCGGAAATAAAAGGAATAAATAAATCTTTTGTGAGTTTAAATCTTTTCTTGTAAGAAATTGACCTTTGTTTTATTTTCAGTTCAGCCCAGAAATCATTTTCATCGAGTTTACCATTATGTCCGTAACAACGGAAACGTATCTTAAAACGAAATTTCCGACGTGAAAGATACTCTTTTAATGTTGTGAAATCGCTATCCTCCAAATATATTGTTTCTATTAGTGAAAGGGGATATTCTGTTTGAAAGCTATGGACAGGAATATGTTTTTCAAGCTCTTCTATGATTTCGTCGAATGTATTTTCAAGAACAATAAATTTATTCTCACTTCTACGAAATGAGGTATCTTCTTTCATTTTCCCTCAAATGTATTTATTATTAAAAACGCAGTTACTTTTAACAAAATCAAAATATTGTCAATAAAAATGGTCTAATTACTATTAAATATCAAATAAATATTTTTTTAAATAATTTATTTGTAAAAAAGTCTTGTCAAAAATTCCATTGTTTTTACTTTTCGAAAGGATTTTTAATATTATTAGAATGATTAACATTTTGTGTATCTTGTATTAAAACCTGAGAGGGGGGGGATGATATGAAAAAAAGGAAGATTTTTTTATATATTAACTTGTTAATTGTAATTTGTTTTTTTATGAATAACAAACTTAATTCCCATATTTCGGATATTGTTTTCGATGATACTCAAGTTCATGAGTTCTATCTTTCTTTCACTCAGGAAGATTTTTGGGAGCAGATGCTTGAGAACTATGCTAATGGATTGAACGAATATATTCCTGCAACATTTGAATTCAACAATGAAATATACGATAGTGTGGGAGTAAGGTTCAAGGGTAATGCCTCAATGACCAACTATCCATCAAACAAAAAACCTTTTAAGATTAAATTTAATGAATATATTGAAGACCAGGAATTTTATGGGATATCCAAATTAAGTTTAAGTAATGAATATTCAGATCCAAGCTTTTTACGCGAAAAATTAATGTCTGAAATTATAAATGAATATATCCCAAATTCTAGGACTAACTTTATCAAATTATTTATTAATGGAGATTATTGGGGTTTATACACAAATGTTGAGCAAATTGATCAGAGATTCGTTGAAAAGAATTTTGGTACTGATGAGGATGGTAATTTGTTTAAAGGAGACCCTTACGGTACTTTGGAATGGTTAGGTGCAGATCCTGAACCATATTATTCAAATTATGAACTTAAAACAAATGAAGTAATTAATGACTGGTCTGATTTGATTCATTTTATTGATATCTTAAATAACACAAATATTGAAGAACTACAAGATTCTCTCGAAACAGTTTTCCATTCTCATAATTTTCTTTTCTTTTCTGCATTGAATAACTTCTTCGTTAATTTGGACAGCTATATTTGTAAAGGACATAATTATTATATATATCACCATACTGACACAGACAAGTTCGTGCATATGCCCTGGGATTTGAACCTATCTTTTGGAAATTATTCAGTGGGAATGTCTCCTCCAGAGTTAATAGATTTATCAATCTACTGGACCTTTGAAGGGGGATACAGACCTTTAGTTGAACGTATGTTTCAAATTCCCAATTACTGTGAAATATATGAAATGGATTACCAATACATCATAGATAATGTTATAATTGAAGAGGAGCTTTTTGCCAGAGTCGACACCTTGGCAGATTTAATAAGACCCGCAGTTTATGCTGACACATTGAAGATGTATTCGGACGAGGATTTTGAAATAAATATTAACGAAGATTTGATTATTGGATATGTTACAATTTTTGGAATAAAATCCTATATCACTGCCAGAAGAGAAAGTATTGTCAGTCAACTGTTGGAGTTAAATATACGTGATAGAACTACTGGTTTATTCATTAATGAATTTATGGCAGATAACGAAACAACTATTTGTGATGAATTTGGCGAATATGATGACTGGGTGGAAATTTACAATTCAAATCCGGGAGCAGTAAATATGGAAGGTCTTTTCCTTACAGATGATCCCGCAATTCCTGATAGATGGCAATTTCCAGATGTGGAAATTCCTGCAAACGGTTTCCTTTTAGTTTGGACAGACGGTGATGAAGAACAGGGAGAATTGCACACTAATTTTAGACTTAGTGCAGATGGTGAATTTGTTGGTTTATACGAAATCGATGGCATTGTTCCACTCGATACATTAAGCTTTGGTCCTCAAGAGGAAGATATCTCTTTTGGCAGATATCCTGATGGAGTTGATAATTGGGTATTTATGGATAATCCAACTCCCGGAGCTTCTAATATTTTAACATCAGCTGATGAAAATAACGTATCTCAGGTTTGTTTCAATCTAATCTGTAATTATCCGAACCCATTCAACCCAACTACAACAATCCAATTTTCACTTAAAGAAGACAGCGATGTAAGACTTAAGGTATACAATATCAAGGGTGCTGTGGTAAGAACACTTATAGATGATAAAATGAAGGCAGCTTATCATGAAGTTGTGTGGGATGGTAAAGATAACTCAGGTAAGCAAGTTGGTAGTGGATTGTATTTCTATAAGATTGTTTCAGAAGGTAACAGCGGCAGATATACTTCTACTAAGAAAATGATCCTTTTAAAATAGATTTGTTGCAATTACACATCAAAGCCTGGTTTTGGCGGGGTTTTATTTATTAAATGAATGTTGAGATTCAAAATTCTTGACAGAGCACTTGAATGCTTATATTTATAATTTTGTGAATGAAGTAGTATAAAGGAAGATAACATTGGAAAAGAAACGGGTTCTGATTGTTGAAGATGAAATGATAATTGCACAGGATATTCGGCATGCAGTAGAAGCTTGTAGAGATACTGTAGTTAATGTTGTTCATTCAGGAGAAATAAATTGTATAGGAAATTAAAAAATTATGAAATATTTAAATATTATATTATTAATTCTAATAATTCTTATTATCAATCCACGGAAGAGTGATGCTATACCTTCCAATTTAAAAGCTGATGACTTGCTTTCTCAGACGCAGGTTTCCTACCCATTTTCTTTTGTTGTAATGGGTGATTGCCAGCCTTATAATGGTATTCTTATTAATGAAATATTTCTTGAAATATTATCACAAATTGCTGAACTAACTGTTCCACCCACTTTTGCAATTATCTGTGGAGATTTAACTGAATCCGGTTCTGAAGAAGGTTACATAGCCTATACAGAATACATTTCAGATTGGATGGAAAATAGCGGAATTCCATTATATTCGCTCCCAGGAAACCATGAATTTTATAATGGTGATGCTTTTGAAAACTATATGCTTTATATTGATCCCGAGTTTGATTATTATTTTGATTATGGGAACAGCCGGTTTATTGCAATTAATAATGTTCAGCATCCTGATAGTATGTATTATCATATAAATGAAACTCAACTGGATTCTGTGGGTGTTTGGTTAAGTACAGCTCCGGAAAACAAATTTGCATTTAATCATGTGTCAATCATCCGAGATCACCATGGTGGTGGTTTTGGGAACATGGGTTATGAAGCATTTCATGATAGTTTATGTTTTTATGAAGCTGTTGCTGATTTTAATGGGCATCATCACGATTACTACAGACATAATCTTGATGGAATTTATTATCTAACAACTGCAGGTGCTGGAGGTACTACTGGAGGATTTTTTTATCCTCCTTTATCTTACGATGACCATCATTGGTTGCTTGTTACAGTTGATGAACTAAATAATATTTCTCTGGAGATGTATTTTTATGAGGGTGGACATAATGCTACTGCTTCATTATATGATTTCCAGATTCAGCCTATGCAAATACCACCTACAGTTTATATTAATGAATTCATGGCAAGTAATACTGAGACTATATCCGACCCTCAGGGTGATTATGATGACTGGATAGAAATTTATAATGCAGATATTTATCCTGTAAATATTGGAGGAATGTACATAACCGATGATTTAACGGATCCATCAAAATGGAAAATACCCGATACTCAACCTGATTCTACAACGATTCAACCGGGAGAGTTCTTACTTCTCTGGGCTGATGAAGATATAGAAGATGGTGTACTTCATCTGGATATTAAATTATCTGTAAATGGAGAGGAAATAGGTCTATATACAGATGATTTAACATCAATAATTGACTCTATCGTTTTCGAAGAACAAACTATTGATATTTCATTCGGAAGACAACCAGATGGAAGTAATAACTGGTGTCAAATGAATCCAACTCCTGGCTATTCGAATAACCCAATATCATCAGAAAATTTTATTTTTAATTCACCCTTACTGGATGCTACGAACTATCCCAATCCCTTTAATCCTGAAACAACAATATACTATCAGCTTCCAGAAGATAGTGAAGTAGAACTCATAATTTATAACATCAAGGGACAAAAGGTGAAGACATTAGTGGATGAACAACTTCAGCAAGGAGAATATTCTACTATCTGGGATGGTAGAGACTCCGACGGTAAACAAGCCAACTCAGGAATATATTTCTACAAGCTGAAAGCATGTGATTACTGGAAAGTTGGGAAAATGTTGCTGTTAAAATAGAGTATCATCTTATAATGTAAAAAGGGCAGAAATTAATCTGCCCTTTTTACTATTTACGTTTTACGTTTCACGTCTTTTAGAAATCTTTCAACACATCTTTCAGAGTGGGGTGTCCGATCTCCTGAAGTTCATATTTCACCTGCACAGCAGGTTTGTTTATTTTCACTATCCTTCTCAGATCGATGGGAGTTGCAATCAGAACAACATCACATTCAGTCTTGTTGATGGTTGTTTCCAGATCTTTGATCTGCTCTTCACCATAACCCATGGCAGGAAGAAGAATTCCGATCTCAGGATACTTTTCAAAAGTATCTTTGATCGTTCCCACAGCGTACGGACGTGGGTCTACCAGGTCGGCAGCGCCAAATTTTTCGGCAGCAACCACACCGGCACCGTATTTCATCTCACCATGGGTAAGGGTGGGTCCGTCTTCCACAACCAATACATTTGCGTCTTTGATAATGTCGGGATTATCCACAGAAAGCGGAGATGCTCCATCGATGACGATAGCATCGGGATTCAGTTCTCTTATGTTATCACGTACTATCTGGATTCCTTCCGGATCGGCAGACTCGATCTTGTTAATTACAACAACATCAGCCATCAACAGGTTTGTTTCACCGGGATAGTAGGTTCTTTCATGATCGGGTCTGTGCGGGTCGACAACAACAATGTTCAGTTCTTTATCTGAAGTATAGAATGGAGTATCATTATTGCCACCATCCCACACTATTACGTCAGCTTCTTTTTCTGCTTCACGAACAATAGCTTCGTAATCTACACCAGCATAAATAATACTACCCATTGCAATATGTGGTTCGTACTCTTCCATCTCTTCGATTGTGCAGTTGTGTTTCTTTAAGTCTTCTAGTTTAGCAAATCTCTGAACCTTCTGTTTTACCAGGTCGCCATAAGGCATGGGATGACGGATAGAAGCGACTTTCAGTCCTCTTTCTTTAAGAATTTTCACAACCGCTCTGGTCGTCTGACTTTTACCACAACCTGTTCTGGTTGCGCAAATTGTTACCAGGGGTTTAGTTGTTTTCACGCGTGAATTAGCAAGACCCATAAGTTTGAAATCAGCTCCTGCAGCGTTAACCAGACAGGCGTTGTTCATAACTCTTTCATGGGGAACATCGCTGTAAGCAAAAACAACTTCGTCAACATCATGATTTTCGATAAGATCGATGATCTCTTCTTCTGCCTGAATGGGGATACCGTTCGGATAGAGTTTCCCGGCTAATTCTGCCGGGTATTTTCTTCCATCGATATCGGGAATTTGTGTAGCTGTGAAGGCAATTACATCGTAATTTTCATTATCACGGAAATATAAATTAAAGTTGTGAAAATCACGTCCTGCAGCACCCATAATGATGACTTTCTTTTTCATGTCATTCTCCTTGTATTTTGAATTTCAATCACAGCCAACCTTTAAAATAGGGCTTTAAAGTCAAGAATTTTCATATAGAAGATATTGAGATCATAATTAATTAAGGTTCATGACAACTTAAGAGGATTATCTCTTAACATTTTCAATAAAAAATCATA
>CBDUTJ010000049.1:0-17832 GCA_965370415.1 uncultured bacterium
CGCTGCAGCTATAAGTTATCAGCAGGAAATTATCCAATGTTCCCTGCTCTCTTTTTACAAGTTCGATAAAAGCACGAAACTCGCAGGGTTTAATAACTGCTGCAATTGGTTTCTCAATGGGAGTAAAACGGGAAAGTACCTGTCCGGCATTAATTGGCATCAATGGATGAAGTGGAACAATTTCATCGAGATGGGATTTTTCGGTTACCAAACCATAATCCACAGCACCGTTCTTATTTACTTTTCGTAATGAGAAAACCCCACTGACTTTTTTCTTTTCCAGGAGAAATGTTAAAAATTCTTTTACTGCGATTTCGGGATTTTTATTCATTGTAAGAAGTTTACTCATTTTCACTCTCCCCGGCTTCAGCACTTTTCACTAATTTTCCGAGCTCTCCCAGTTCATCAAGTTTGTAATCTCGCATTGGAAGTGCATCGCCAACACTTTCTCCAGCAGAATATTCAAAAGTCTTTTGAGTTTCACTTGCCATATAACTGAAAATATTTGCTACGGGAATATCCACAGGACAGGCATCCGAACATAATCCGCAGGAAACACAGGAAAGGCTCATATGAGACATTCTGCCGATATGGAACATCAAGCGATCGAGCGGAAATGCCAGAGCACCTTTGTTTTCTGCACGAATTAACTTAACATCGGAATTCGGTTTTGAAACGGACGAATCAAAATAGCACTGACGGCAATAACAGATCGGACAAACAGTTCCACAATTATGACATCCGATGCAGTGTGCAAAAGTATCCTGCAGATTCGTAAAACCATCTGTCATTTTTTTTATTTCTTTGAAAGATTTCTGCCTGTTCTTTGCTTTTTCTATCTTTATTTTATTAATTTCTTCAGCCCAGGTTTTATCATTTTTTTTATCTTCAATTTTGTTTTCAGAAAGCAGTTTTTCACCTTTTTCGCTATTAGAAAAAATTATTATTTCATTATCTTTCAAACCAAAATGCACATCGCTGGCAGATAAAGAAAATTTATCACAGATATTGCATACAGGTTTCAAATCTTCTGAATTCCAATTATTTTCCGCGAGAATTTTATCGAATTTCTTTTCATAATTTTCAGGATCAGAAATATAATCCTGCATTGGAAGTGCACCTACACAATCATAACTGAATAAAATTACATCTTCCAATTCTATCTGTTTCAATTTTGTAAGTTCTATTGTTGCTCGAATTTCGCAAGGTCTCATCAGGACTGCAATTTTAAATTTTCCTTTACCCTTTCGAGTGTATCTTTTCAGAGCATTGGCAGCATTGATCGGCATAATCGGAGCTAGCGGATTCATCTCCTCCAAAAAATCTATATCTTTTATTAAAATCCAGGCATAAGAATCTTTGGAAGGAACCTGCATCGGCATCATCACAGCGTCGATAAGTTTCGATTCCATTGCATTCTTGAAAAACTTTTTCATCTCTTTCCGAATGCTTTCCGATGTCAGTTTTGTTCCTTTATTAGAAACTTTCGTCATTAATTCTCCCTTTTTTTGAAATCACAAACAGCAAATCCCAAAAAACAAATAAATCCCAAATACAAAATGATGAAATAACAAACGAACAAATGCTTTGATTTGTTTTGCAATTTGAAATTTTGTCATTTTGATTTCTCCAAAATGGCTGAAAATATCTTTTTCAACTCATTCGCCTCTTGAATCAAATATAAGGCATCACCAGCATTTTTCAAGTTGTTTGTTTCATTAATCAATCTAAGCCAATAACTGCTTTCTTTTGCTTCTTTACGACTAATTTTTATTCTCATCACAAAATCCTTTTTACTCAAAGCTTCATTTGCTTCTCTATAATTTGCTCCTACAGAACCTGAAGCCCGGATTACTTGTCTTTCATCTTCTATATTTGCGATTGTCTTTGGAAGAGTTCTGATAAACAATCTAACATTTTTACTAAACTGAAATGTCCTCTCCTCTAAATCATATACTTTTTCTGAATTTCTAAAGTTATTCATAAATATTTATCTTTGTTTTGAATTTGCGATTTTGGTCATTGCTATTTATTTGAAATTTGTTATTTGTAATTTGGAATTTCATCTTATCGCTTCCTTCACTTCCTGGTAAAGTTGTGGATTAGTGAAATGTTTGGTTCGGATGGAACCGGAAGGACAACTTCCCACGCAATTTCCACAACCTCTGCAAACCGCTTCATTCACAACGGATATTCCTCTCTCGTCATCAAAATAAATCGCATCGTATCCACAAACCTGCAAACAGGTCTGACAACCTGTGCAATAAGCTTCCAAGATTTCCGAAACCATCACTTCAGGAATGATCTTTTCCCCTGGAATTAATTGCGTGAAAATCTTACCTGTAGCTGCTTTTGCCTGTTGCATCGCATCGATAATATTTGCTGGTCCACGTGCAGAACCGATTATAAAAATCCCATCTGTTGTGGATGAAACCGGGTTTATTTTCTGATGAACTTCCTGGAAATATCCTGTCTCGTGAAGATCGATACTCAGTAATTCTGCAAGTTCTTCTGAATCTTTTGAAGCTATCATTGCAGGAGCCAAAATTACAAGATCGCTCTCAAGCTTACTTTTTTTATTATTGATGTCAGTGTATTCCACTTTCGTTCCATTCACAGAAAGATCGGAATAACGAATGAATTCAACACCTTTTTCCTTTATCTTATTATAAAAATTCTGACTGTTTTTATAGGGAAGATTCAAATATTTGATGAGATGAGTTACTTTGATATTCGACGATTGCTCCATAAGATAATTTGAAATTTTGAGCATATAATCACAGCATATCTTGCTGCAAAATCCAACTTCTTTCCTGCCAACACAATGAATTAGAGTTACAGATTTCGGTTCTTTTCCATTTTTGAGAGTTATCTTTTTATTTTCTGAAAACATTCTTTCTGCTTCCAAAGAATTGATAACATCATCTTTATCTTCAAATTTAAATTCAGTAAGTTTCTTTGAATCGAAAAATTCGTATCCGGTTGCAACTACAACCGCTCCAGCTAATAATTCCGTTGTCTCATCCGGGTTTTCGGTGCTCTTCAAAACAATTTCAAAATTCCCCATAAAACCGATGAGCTTATCCAGAACCGTCTTTGTGAAAACTTTTATATTATTGTTTTTTTGAATATCGGAAATCTTTTGTTCCGGTAAAAATACAGCTTTCCCACCAAGATTTTCTTCTTTTTCTATCAGGAAAATTTTTCTCTTTTCACCGGCAAGATTCAAAGCTGCTTCCATTCCGGCAATTCCACCACCGATAATCAGAACATCTGGATTGCTGTCCAATTCCTTTTCAAAAAGCGAATCCTGATATAAAACCCTGTTCATTCCTGCGTGGATATATTGAATTGCTTTCCGGGTCGCTTCCTCTTTATCGGGAATTATCCAGGCACAATGTTCGCGAATATTCACAATTCTATATAAATACGGATTCAACTGCGTTTTCTTGCACACATTTATAAAAGTGGTGTCGTGATCTCGCGGTGAGCAGGCAGCACAAACAAGATGAGTTAATTTGTTCTCGTTGATCTCTTTTTCCAAAAACTCTTTTCCTTCATTTGAACAAAGAAGTTTGTGGTTTTTTATTACAAGTTCTTTATCTTTGAAATCCTCAAGTTTGGAAATTTCATCCATTATTTTTTCAATGTCCACTTTTGAAGCTATATTCGGACCACATTCACAAACATAAATTCCTATTTTTTCACTCATTTTTTTCCCTCGGTTTACCGACCAGGTATCGATAAAATTCCTGCTACTGCAGCTTCCGATTGTATTACTGAACCCTGAATATCTTTGGGACCTTCAGCACATCCAGCTACAAAAATTCCGGGTTTGGAAGTTTCCACAGATCCGAGCTTTGAAGGTTCGATTTCTATAAACCCAAAAGAGTCGCGCTTTATTTCTAATGCTTTTGTCAGTTCTTCGATCGTATCGGAAGGTCTGAGAGCATTTGCCAGAATCACCATATCAACCAGAATAGATTCTTTCGTTTCTTTTCCATTTAAATAGGAAACTTCCAATTTCCCATCTTTTTTGGAAATATTCATCTTTTTTCTGTCGGATTGGAATATAAATTTGGAATCGTGTGACTTTGTTTCATCAAAGAATTTTTGATATGATTTATCTGTCAGGCAAATATCAGAATAAATATTAAAGATTTTTGCATCATGCAAATTATGTTTAATAAAACGGGCGTGTTTGGAAGAAGACATACAGCAAACATTAGAGCAATATCCCACATCATCTCTTCCAACGCAATGAACGATAGCAACCGAGTCCGGAGTTTTTTCGGAATCACGAAGGAAAAGCTTTCCTTCTGTAGGTCCGTTTGAAGCAAATAATCGTTCAAACTCAAATGCAGTATAAACTCCCGGATATTTTCCGTAACCAAGATTTTCTAATTCCTGAACATTGAACAGTTCAAAACCTGTGGCAACGATTATTCCGGTAACATCGAGTTTGAGTTCCTCATCTTTCTGGGAGAAATCCATTGCACCGAACATACAGGCTTCCACACATTTATTACAACTTTTATCCTTTCCATTAAGAAAAAGACACTCAGAAGCATCGACCACAGGAACATTAGGAAGTGAACCGGAACAGGGAACATAAACTGCCTTTTTATCCATCAGGTTTTCTTCCCATTCATTTTTGAGAACAACCGGACAGACCGGGTAACACGCTCCGCAACCAAGGCAAGCTTCCAGGCTCACATATCGTGCTTTCTTCCTGACAGTAACTTTAAAATCTCCCGGTTTACCGGTTACTTTTTCTACAGTGCTCAAGGTCAGGACTTCAATATTTGCATCCTGAAGTATCTCCTGCTGGATCGGTGCAACCAGGCAGGTAGAGCAATCCATATTAGGAAAGGATTCTTCATTCTTAATTATCTTCCCGCCAATTATGGGAAGATTTTCAACGAGATATACTTTCTTCCCTGCTTTAGAAAGCATCAAACTTGCTTCCATTCCAGCAATACCGGAACCGATAATTAAAACATTTTCTGGATTATCCATCTGATTTCCTTAAATGATTTTGTGTTTTTCAAAAAAAATATTTATTTTATCAATTTACTGAAGTAACATAATAGAATTTTTTATCAACTGCTGTTGGAAGCGGTGCAGTCCAGCTTGTTCCATTATATGTTCCGGTTAGATCCTCTTCGAAATCTGAATATGAATTATTTGATGAATATACTTTATAAGTGTTTCTATGGCGGGTTACAGACCAGGTGAGATAAACCGAATCTGCATCTATAGAAACTGTAACATTTTGTGGAACAGGAGGTCCTGTTTCATCCTGATGAAAATATAATGCTCCCATGTCTGCTATTGAATTATCAGGATCAAGTGGTGAGGAAGGATTACCGGAATCGATACAAGGTGATTTTGTTGCATCATTCACAGGATAATTTGCCCAGGTTATTTGAAAATCACCATTTACCTGATCAGCAAATAACGGGTTAGCATCAATATTACCATTACCAGGACTTCCACCTTCAACATCAGAATAAGTTACTGTTACAAAACGATCATAGGCTTCTCCAATTTCCTGTGGTATGTCGTCCCAAAGTATGCAGTTCAATAGATTTGGATAACTATTATTACAGGAAAATAAACCACCACCGGGATATGGAGAATTATAATTTGCTGTATTAAGGCTGAAAGTAACATTTGTTAAAATGGGAAAGCACCAATCGTCGCAGTATATTCCACCTCCACGACCGAAAGCTTCGCTTACAGCTTCATTGTTATAGATACAAACATTTCCTAAATAAGGTGTACAACTATCCAAAATATGAATACCACCACCTGCTTCTTCTGAAGTATTATTTCTGATTATTGAACGTTTTATTGTTGGATCTGATGAATTATAAATGAAAAGACCCCCACCGCCACCTGTAGCTGAATTATTGAAAATGATACAATTATTTATGAGAATATCGGAATTATCAAGATAAATTGCACCACCATTACAATCGGGGGATGTGCCGGTTGCTTTTCCATATTGAAGTTTGCAATAAACAACTTTCGAGCTATCCTGACCATTGGAATTCTGGTCGAAAAAACGGAGACCGTGCCAGCCTATTGTAGAATCCTGTGGAACAAAATTGATATATCTCTGCCAGTCACCTTCTGCTACAAGCCTGCCGTAAATATTAAATTTGTAATGACCAGTGAAAATAACATCCACTCCAGGTTCAATTGTTAATTGACTTCCCGGAGAAATTGATATTTCTCCGTTAATACAATAAGGACTATTTTCATGTGTCCAGGTGCCGCTGACAACTCCACCTGCTATCTGGGTATTACAATTCCAGTTATTTGTAATATGATAAAATGTGGCATAATCCCAGGCCGCATCACCACTATCAATAAAGTGAGCCATAGTTTTACCAATATTATTTGTTGTATGCGCTCCGAATAATTCGTATCCATTACCATCATATCCATGACAAATAATTGCATGTTTATAATAACCTTGATTGGGACCTGTCCCATCTTCATGAAATCCAACAATTGCAATATCACCTATACTAAAATTTACAGGAATATGGTTATTTGGTTCGTCTCCAATTTCCCAACCATTAGTATGAAAGTCAACTACTGTAGTAACTACATCAAATCTATTTAATAAATAATCGTGTAAATCCGGACACCAGGTTATACAACCTTCATCGTTTGCATAAGATGAAAATGTAATGTCATCATAATACCCGGCAATTAAGCATTGAGAAGCGAAATTACAGCAATCAGATGGATAACTTGTATAATCTGGATTCCAAATTGGATTTTCCGGATCAAGACCACCCCACCATTGATTACAGTAATCTGCTGAAGTTTGTCCCTCCCAATCTAAATCCCTGTTATTTAAATTTAATTCATTTATTTCTTTTTCATTATCTTCAGATTCCATTATGCTGTTATTCTTATTAATAATTCTATCTTCTAATATCTTCAAACCATGCTTTCCTATATTCACAATAGCCCGAACACAATCATTTCTTCTTTCTTTTTCTGTTTTACCTTCCCAATAGATAGAATTTTTATCTGGATAACCAGTATTTTCGATATTCCATTTATCTGAATTTGTACCATTAGCATAATATTCAAGCTTATCTATAACCAAACTATCAGAAACACCCATATAGGCAAGTGTTCTTGCAGCAGAAACCTGCAATGCAGGATATTCATCATCAAGAAATTCATAGAGTTTTTTAATTATTATGGATTTGTATTTGTTGAAATATGAGCTATCTGCATCTGTTACAGTATACTGACCTGCCATCTTATACCATTTAACATCTTTGGGTGATAACCCACCTTCGAGTTTATACCACCATTTTGAAACACCATCAATACCAAGTTTTTGAGTTAATTTTGTACCATTTGTTATAAACTTGTAATAAAATTCAATTTGCCTGATACCACCATTCATAGTGTGCTCCCGAGATTCTAATTCCATTTTGTCAAAATCAATGGGAATACCTTTAACTATTAAGGAATCCAATTCTGTTAAAATTTCCTTTCTTGCTTTTATCCAAGAATTTAATCTTTCTTTTTCTGTTCCGTTTGCATAAATAACATTAACCATTACTATATAAAATAGTACAATTGGCATAATTTTCTTAAACATCTTTCTTTCCTCCTTATTTTTTTCGTTTCAATTCTTTATTTCTTTATAAAAAACTGTCAAAACCTTTTTCTAATTCCCCGTAAATAGAGAATCAGACCTCACATAGCTACGCCTGGATAAATCAGGCTATGCACAGCTTCGCCTGGATAGATGAGAGAAAGGCTTTAATATCCTCATAATAACCGGCAATTAAACATTGAGAAGCAAAATTACAGCAATCACCACCTTGAGAAGCATAGTTTGTATATGCAGAATTATAATATGTCGAATCAGGTCCCCAATATTGTATACAATAATTTGCTGAAGCATTTCCATCCCAATCTATATCTCTTATTCTTTTTCTTATCTTATTAAGATTTAATAAATCATTCTTTTCATTGTTATTGTTTTCTCTCTTTTTTATCATTTCTAAACCTTGTTCTGCACCTATTGAGAGCTCCTTTATGGCATCTTGTTTTCGATTGTTAGCTGTCTTTCCTCTTTTCAAATAAGAATCAATTGTCGTATTTAAATAATAGGATGTATATTCTAAATTCCAATTCTTTGAATCAGTTCCATTAGCATAATATTCAAGCTTATCTATAACTAAGCTATCGGAAATTCCTAAATAAGCAAGAGTGCGAGCAGCAGTAACTTGTAGTGCAGGATATTTATCATCAAGAAACTCATAAATCTTGTTGATAATATTAGATTTGTAATTTACAAAAATAGTATCTTGTTTGTATTTTTCAGCCCTCTTTGGATTACCATACCATCTCACCATGCCAGCGATTCCTTTTTTCTGGGTAAATTTATCTCCATAAAGCATATACTTATAAAAAATCAGAATTTGTCTGGAATCTCCACCAAACATCTTTATTGCTGATTCATCACTATAGGTCTCATTTTCACTAATGATCGGTTTGTTATTGGCAATTAAAGAATCTAATTTAGCAATAAATCCTTTTTTAATTCTTTCAGCCATTTCCTGTTTTTCTACTTCGGTCATTGCATTTAAACTTAAGAATACAAAACAAAAGAAAACTAATAATAAAAATCGTTTTTTCTTAAACATCTAAATTGCCCTCTTAATTTTTTTTTATTACAATTTTCATATATTGAATTAAAGATGAGTATCCGATTTTATAGGATTCGGACCGAGCTTCCTGATCTTTTCGGAAAACTCATTCACGATTTGTATATATCTTTTTCCTTCTGAAGCAGAGATCCAGGAAAGTTGAATTCTTTCAGGATCAATATTCAGAGTTTCAAATACCTTTTTTAATAAAGCGAACCTTCGTCTTGCATAATAATTACCAACCTGGTAATGACAATCTCCGGGATGTCAGCCAGCTACCAGAATTCCGTCTGCTCCGCTGAAATACGTATTTAATAATAAATTGTGGTCAATTCTGCTGGAACACATAACACGTACAACATTCAGAGAAGAATCAATTTCTTTACGGGAAGCTCCTGCCTGATCTGCTGCTGCGTAAGTGCACCAATTGCATAAAAAGCCAACTATTTGAGGTTTAAAATTTTCTTTTTCCATCTATCCTCGTTTCAATTAATCTTAAAAAAGAAAGGAGTGCATAAAATCATACACTCCTTCAATGTGCTAAAATTGGATTTGCGCGGAATGTGCTCCAGAACCGTCATCCATGCAGAAAAGCAATGTTTTACCTGTTCTACCGCACCAGGCTTTGATATCTACCGGGAATGACGGGCAATCTGCTTTTACTTCCAGAATATCTCCAGCTTCCATTGTAGGTACCAATGCAACAACCTTTAGAATAGGTTGCGGGCATTTAAGTCCTAAGCAATCTAATGTTTTTACAGCCATTATTTCCTCCTATTTTATTTTTTAGAATGATAATGTTAATTCAGCACCCTGAGCTTCAGCAACAAACGTGGTAGCTCCTACTATTTCGCAACCTTCGATCAGATCCTCTTCTTTTAAACCGTGAACTTCAAATCCCAGTTCACAGATAAGAATGCGTCCACCAAGTGCAAAATACCCTTCCATCAATTCTTCAAGATCAGGTAATTCCGGTACAGCTTTGTTAAGCTCTGTGATCTTTCCATCCACAAAAACCGGCAATCCGCTTGGCAAAACAAAGATAAAGACTTCATCTCCACAGGCTAATGCAGATACTGCGATCGTTATAGTTGGATAAATGTTTTTTGGTTCAGAACCGTTTAATGTAATTGCAACTTTTCCCATATGATTTTCCTCCTTAGTTTGTGGACTTTCATTAAATATTATGCTTTAGTGTCAAGCAAAAAAGTTAATCATACTTTCTCTAAAAATTCATTGTTACTGTAACAATTTAGTTTTAACTAAATAATTTCTTTTAATCAATTTCACTTGACTTTTATGCCATAAAAATAAGGAAAGATGCAATTCGATAAATAAGGAAAAAATCGATGTTTAGAATAAAGATTAACGGAATCGTGCAGGGTGTGGGATTCAGACCATTTGTATATAAAACCGCAATAGAGCTGGGTTTAAAAGGATATGTTCTAAACTCGACATCCGGGGTTGAGATTGAAGCCTGTGGTGCAGAAAAGAATCTGGAATTATTCATCGAGAAGATAAAAAAAGAACATCCACCCGCTGCATATATTAAGGAATTCTATGCTGAAGAAAAAGAAGATGTTCCCTATACGAAATTTATTATCAAACAAAGCCAGAATAGAAAAGGTTCCACCCAGATATCCCCTGACCTTGCTGTTTGTAAAGATTGCGTTCGAGAATTATTTGATGAGTCCGATCCACGGTTTAACTATGCTTTCATAAATTGCACAAATTGCGGTCCGCGATATTCAATAATTGAAAACACTCCTTACGACCGTCCAGTCACTTCAATGAAAGATTTTGAAATGTGCGACTACTGCAATGGTGAATATACTGATCCCCTCAACCGTAGATTCCACGCTCAGCCGATCGCCTGTCTAACCTGCGGTCCTCAATTGATATTTCTGGATAAGGATTTTGGAGAAATAACAGGTGACCCAATTGCGAATACAATTAAGTTTCTTAAAGAAGGAAAAATAATCGGAATAAAAGGCATCGGTGGATTTCATATTGCCTGCGATGCAACGAATGAACAAACTGTTTCCGAACTACGGAAAAGGAAAGATCGCCCGCACAAGCCTTTTGCTTTGATGTGTCATCCTGAAATAATATCTGAAGTTGTAGAAATAAATGAAGAGCAATATGAACTACTGAAATCTCCTGCAGCACCGATAGTAATTTTAACCAAAAAAGATAATGCTCTTGTTCCCATCCGGCAGCTGCCGGATGGGAACACAAATCATTCCCAAGCTGGGGCTTGGGAACGAGTAGCAACAAATGTTGCTCCTCAAAATCCGAATCTGGGAGTGTTTCTGCCATACACACCTATCCATCATCAGATATTGAGCAATGAACTTCCCTACTTGATAATGACTTCCGGTAATTTTCAAGATGAACCCATAGCTGCTGAAGAAAAAGAACTGAGTGGTCTTTGTGATTTCTACCTTACTCACAACCGACCCATCTTGAATCGTTCAGACGATTCGGTGATACGCGCTTCCAAACCGCAAAATGTGATGATACGGAGATCCCGCGGATATGTTCCATCTCCCATAAAACTTCCCTTTAAAACCGTTCAGACGCTTGGTGCTGGTGCAGAATTAAAAATTACTTTCGCACTTAGCAAAGACGCTTCTTTTTTCCTTTCACCATATATTGGAAATAATGGCAGCAAGCAAACGTTGGATTTTTACACAGATACGCTGGAAAAATATAAGAAATGGTTCGAGCTTGAACCAGAGTTGATAGTTTGCGACCTGCATCCTGATTATATGACCACCCGGTTTGCAGAAAGCACAGGTCTGCACTTAATAAAAGTCCAGCATCATCACGCTCATATTGCCGCAGTAATGGCAGAACATCACCTGGATGAACCGGTTATCGGCATCGCTTATGACGGTACCGGTTATGGAACAGACGGAGCTATCTGGGGCGGTGAAATATTCCTGGCAGATTATTCCAAATTTGAACGCTTGTTTCATTTGAATTATATGCCGCTTCCCGGTGGAGATGCTGCTATTAAACATCCCATCAGGATTGCTTATGCTTATTTATTGGAATCTGGAATTGACCCGGATTTCTTAGAAAATATCTCCGAAATCGAGAAAAGAATTATTTCAAAACAGATAGAAAATAAATTCAATATTTTCCAGACTTCCAGTATGGGAAGGCTTTTCGACTGCGCCAGTGCAATGCTCGGTCTTTTTCCGGAAATCACTTTTGAAGCTCAGTCTGCAATGGCACTGGAATTTCTAAGTGGAGAAGAATGTATTTCAGGCAAAGACAATTATCCTTACAATCTGGAAAAAGATACGATAGACATTATCCCTTTGATCCGGGCTGTTGCGAGAGATGTACAAAGAAAAGAACCTCTACATAAAATTGCAGGAAAATTCCATAGTACTATTATTAATTTTACATTGGAAGCAGTTAAAAAAGCACATAGGAAAACAGGTTTAAAGAAGGTGGTTCTTTCAGGTGGAGTGATGCAGAACAAAGTCCTGCTGGAAGGGATCAGCAAGGTTTTAACGAAAAATAACTTTACAGTTTTTGTACCCTCGATTTTACCCCCTAACGATGGTTCGATATCTGTCGGACAGGTTGTTGTGGGGAATAGGAAATTGAAAATTGAATATTGAAGACTTTGCGAATGATTTTGAACCCTTTGCAATTTCCTTTTATCAAAGGGAAAACTTAGAAATGCAAGAAGAAAAAAAAAGTTAATAAACCAAAATGATCGAAGTTAATTTATTATTTGTTAGTTTTGTTCGTTGTTAAGAATAAGGAAAAAATATGTGTATTGCAATACCGGGAAAACTTATAAAAAGAGAAAACGGAAAAGGCATCGTAGATCTGGGTGGAGTGAACAAAGAGATATTCCTTACATTCATTCCGGAAGTTAAAGAAGGTGATTGGGTCATCATTCACACAGGATTTGGATTGAACATCATTTCCGAAGAAGAAGCAAACGAAACTATTGCAATTTTGCAAGAAGTATATGGAACTGAATAATTTCAGAAATCCCGAACTTATCAAAAAGATCGTCACCGAACTGCAAGGTTGGAAGAAGCCGGTTAAATTTATGGAAGTGTGCGGCTCTCATACAATGGCTATCGGTCATTGGGGAATTCGCAAACTTCTACCTGAAACCATTTCCCTTATCTCCGGTCCCGGCTGTCCGGTGTGCGTAACTCCTTCTTCTGTGATCGATTCATTGATAGACTTGAAAGATGTGACTATCGCTACTTTTGGAGATTTGATCCGCGTTCCCGGGAATAAAGGAACGTTGGAACAAGCACGAGCAAAAGGTCTGGATGTTCGCATGGTTTATTCGCCAATGGAAGCTCTGGAGATGGCAAAAGAAAAAGAAACTGTTTTAGTAGGAATCGGTTTTGAAACAACTATTCCCGGAATAGCATATACCATTATGGAAGCTTCCAAACAAAATCTGAAAAATTTCTCAGTTCTGCCTGCTTTTAAATTAGTTCCTCCCGCTCTGGATGCACTTCTTTCTGCTAAAGATACTAATGTTAATGGATTTATCTTACCCGGTCACGTAAGTGTGATCATCGGGTCAGATGCCTACAGTCTGCTTCCTGAAAAATTCGGGATCGGTGGTGTGGTTACTGGATTTGAACCGCTGGATATTTTAGTGGGAATTAAAAAACTTATAGAACAGATAGAGTTACAAAAACCAACAATAGAGAATGAATACAGCAGAGTTGTAACAGGGAAAGGAAATCTTGAAGCTCAAAAGACAATAAGTAAAGTACTAAAAGTGGAAGATGCTCTTTGGCGAGGTTTGGGTTGGATACCAATGTCCGGTCTGGGGATCAGAAAAGAATTTGAAGAATTCAATGCTATAAAAAAATACGGAATTGAAATCACGGACACAGAAGAACAAACAGGTTGCAGATGCGGTGATGTTCTGAAGGGAAATATAATCCCTTCGGAATGCTCGTTGTTTGGGAAAGTTTGCCTGCCAAATAATCCGATAGGTCCCTGCATGGTTTCTTCGGAAGGCAGCTGTGCAGCGTATTATAAATATGAAAGATAATTTAGCCACAGAGACTCAGAGAACGCAGAGTATAAAGATAAAAATGGAAAATGGAAATATCTTTGCTTTTGCTCAAACGCAGGTTCAATCATTTTGATTGAACCAAAATATTTCAGAACAATCTGCAAGATTGTCCCTGCAAGCGTCAGTGTTTGTCTATGTTAATCATTGACAAATATCCCTTTGTGCCTTAGTGTCTTGGTGGTAAAAAAATGAAAGATAAAATAATAACTCTTGGTCACGGCAGCGGTGCTGGGTTGACCCATAAACTTATTGAAGAAGTTTTCGATAAGAATTTCAAACTTCCTACACTGGATGATGCAGTTGAAATCGAAAACCGCATGGTTGTTACCACTGATTCTCATGTAGTCAAACCAATATTCTTTCCGGGTGGTAACATCGGAAAACTATCTGTTACAGGAACTGTGAACGATGTGAGCATGAGCGGAGCTATTCCAAAATATCTGCTTTCTGCTTTCATTATTGAAGAAGGTTTCAAGATTTCTGACCTGAAAAAAATAGTTAGTTCGATGAAAAACGCTGCTGAAGAAGCTGGAGTTCACATCATTGCCGGTGATACAAAAGTGGTGGAAAAAGGTAAAGCAGACGGAATTTATATCACAACTACAGGAGTTGGCTTCCTGCCGGATGGCATAAATCTGAGTTCCAAAAACATCCAACCTGGCGATAAGATAATAGTGAATGGAACCCTGGGAGATCATACCGTAGCTATTATCAATGCGCGCGAAAACCTGGAATTAGATCCAATTCCTCAAAGTGATTGCACATCGCTCAATGGACTGGTGCAACTTATGCTGAAGAACGGGAAAATAAAATTCCTGCGTGATGCTACCCGTGGTGGAGTTGCCACTATATTAAATGAAGTTATCGAAGAAACAGACCTGGGTATTATCATCGAAGAAGATACCATTCCTATTAAAGATGCAACACAAGCTGTATGCGGACTTCTGGGTCTCGATCCGCTTTATATGGCTAACGAAGGTAAACTGGTTTCATTTGTAAGCGGAGATACTTCCAACTTAATAGCTGAAATGAAAAAACATGAACACGGGAAAGATTCTTCTGTTATCGGAGAAGTTACAACCGAAGTAAAGGGAGTATATCTACGTACTTCAATTGGTGGACTGCGTCCGCTGCTGATGCTGGAATCCGACCCACTTCCGAGGATATGCTAGAACCTTGCGAATGGTTTTTTATCACCTTGCTTTTCATGACCTTCGCAATGGTTTCAGATCATATAACTGGACACATATTCTATCCCCCTTCAGAAGGGAGAATAAAAGGGGGTTTAAATCTCTCAATCTAACCTCCGAGAAACCTTGACTCGTCGCAAACTTACGAGTCGAAATGAAAATATAAGTGATAAGCAGGAAAAAGATTTTCAAGCTGTAGAACTCATCCTGCTTGCCAAGTCGGAGATCTGCATAGACTGGACCTTCTCTTTATCTAAGAGAAGGAACTAAACAGAAGAAAATCTGATTTAAAGGAAAACTAAATGCACGAAGGTTCGATAGTAAAATCACTATTTGATATTGCCAGCAAGATTAAGGAAGATGAAAAACTGATTGAAATCCAGAAGGTGAAAGTTGTTATTGGAAAATTCCACATGATCGTGGATGATGTGTTCCTGATGTATTTCGACCTGATGAAAAAGGAATACAAAGGTTTTGAGAACGCAGAACTCATCATGGAAGAAAAAGACGTGAAGGTTAAATGCAAAAAGTGCAATGAAATCTTTATGATCGAAGACCCGATCTTTATCTGTCCCAAATGTGAATCATTTGACACGGAGATCATCCAGGGAAATGAATTGCACATTCAGACAATAGAAGGAATGAAATAGCTCACCTGTCTTCTCCGACAGTTGCCGGATACGACACGGCAGGCGGATCTACACGGATTATACAGATAGGGTTCTTTAAATAATTCTGAAAGGAGATTATATGAATAAAAAAGCATTTTCAATCCATTTTTTATTAGTAATTCTAATGGGATTAATTTTCATTCTTAATCCTTTAAAAGTTTTTACTCAAGATTCCCTGCCTACAGTAGAAGAAGTTATAGAAAATTATATTAATGCCCTGGGAGGAAAAGAAGCTATTGAAAAACTGACAACAAGAACCTTCGCGGGACATCTGGTGAAAGATGTTTACTGGGAAGAACCACCTTATGATGTAGCTCATCTAAAAATTTGCTCTAAAATGCCGGATAAATTTCTGATAAATATTTTTGATTCTGCCTATGATGAAAATATGGTGTATAATGGAGAAGCCGGCTGGCGCAAAGATGCCAAAGGCATTCACAGTGATGACTATATCGGTAAAACATCCACTGCCTGGCTTCTGAATCCACAACATGCTATTCATATGAAAGACTACTTTAAAGGCTTACATATAACCGGAAGAGAAATGGTTAAAGACCGCACTGTTTATATAATGGAATCAGAAGGACACTCAAAAGAATATTTCGGTTTGTATTTCGATGTAGAGACCGGTTTACTAATAAGAATTGGTTATCATCATGATCTGCTGGATTACAGGAAAGTGGATGGGGTGATGATCCCGTTTCGCATTATATTCGGTCGTAAAGGTGGGGCATATACTTATTTCTTTAATGAGGTGAAACACAACGAGCAGATCGACGATAACCTTTTTGAAAAACCATCGTTTAAGGGTATGGAATTATATAGTTATACAGAAGACGGAAAAAATATAACATATACATTGTTGACTGGAACCAACAGGCTTAAACTTCCCGAAGAAATTATTGGCTCATCTATCGATATTGAAGAGTTAATTACTCAAATTAAGAAACTTGCTTCAGGAGAAACAATATTCTGGGTTAATGATCGATTATCTGGAAGATTAAATACAGATTATATCAAATTTAAATATCCGAACGAACAAACAATCGAAAACATAAAATCAGTCTGTAAAAAACATAATATCGAATTGCACATTGAAGATATGGATAATGAAGAAAATTAACTTCTTAATAATTCCTTACAGCGGATGGCAAAACACCGACTGATCCGGTAAGCATCCAACTTAAGGATGGAGTTTTATCTCAGAATAGAGGAAAATTAAAGGGTGTTGAAATAAAATGTTTGACATCAAAATATTACCAATTATATTTGGTAAAGGATAGAGCAGATGCCTTTAAGTGGAAAAGAGATATTAGCTCTTTATGAAAAACAAAATTGGGTTGTTCTGCGTAAAAAAGGTAGTCACGTGATAGTTGGTAAAAGAAATCTGCGGCAGACGATACCCATGCACAAAGAGCTGAAGAAAGGCTTGGAAAAGAAATTGTTAAAAGCCTTGAAAGAAGGAGATTGATCATGTATTATCATTTTAAAGTTCACCAGGAAGATAAAGGTTTCTGGGCAGAATGCATCGAACTGGATGGATGCCAAACTCAAGGGAATTCCATCGAAGAATTAAAAGAAAATATGCTTCAGGCTTTGAATCTTTATTTATCTGAACCGGATGATTCTACTGTTATTTATGATCTCCCTCAACAAAATATAGTTGTTCAAAATATTTATTCTATCAATGTAGAACCAAAAGTTGCACTTTCATTTCTGCTTCGCAGGTATAGACTGTTACATAATTTAACTCAAAAGCAAGCTGCAGAAAAAATCGGAATGAAAAACATCTGGAGTTATCAAAAGTTCGAGAAACCAGCTTCTGCTAATCCGACATTATCTATGCTTGCTAAATTCAAAGAAGTCTTTCCCGATCTTAATCTGGATTATATTTTTTCTTAAATGTTTACTTTTCACGTAATAGTATGGTAGTGAATCCTCTACTTTCTCCTTTTACAAAAAGGAGAACATAAGAAATTGTGAAAGAAAAAAAATCTTTCTGCCTGCCAAACCAAATCTGAGCGGAATTGAACCAACATCTATCCCCCTTTTAAAGGGGGAACTAAAGGGGGTTAAAGAATAATGGAAACCTTCACAGAATTCAAACCTCTGGTAAAAAACCCACTCTTTAACCAACAAGGAGAAAAAGCGCTAAATCAACTTGATATCAACACTATCGATGCACCCATAAAAGA
>CBDUTJ010000050.1:0-17287 GCA_965370415.1 uncultured bacterium
ATATAACTTCTATAATATGAATAATTTAATCTTTTTTTACGGTCAAGAAAAAAATGTTTTTTGAAAGAGCAAATGTTTTCATTGTTTTTGCGAGGGACAATCTGTACTCTTGTATCCAAGCTCCAGCTTGGAAACCATTTTATCTCTTGTTGATAAGTTGAACTTATCAACACAATTGCGTTTGCAAGTTCAACTTGCTAACGAGGACATTTTTCAGGATGAAGACGGAAGCAATCCATCTGTGCCGAACTAGTCTCATTTATAACAATTCCCAATCATATAAGATTGCCGTAGTCGCTGTGCTCCTTCCAGCCTTCATTAAAATTACGGCTTGGCTGGCGCAAAGACAATTATTTAATAATCTGAATCGAGCCTTGAAAAGGTTACCCAAAGAGGATTTCTTTCAAGTAAAACCTACTTCAACAACATACATTTTTTTACATACGATTTGGCTGGCGTTTGCAACTGATAGAAATAAACACCGGAACCAACCGGTTTCCCATTATCATCCTTGCCATTCCAGATCATTTCGCTGCGACCGGGACTCATGTAGCAATCTAATAAGGTTTTCACTTTCTGTCCTTTTATGTTGTAAATTTCAAGTTTTACATTTCCTTCTTCAGGAAGATTGAATACTATTTTTGTTTCGGGATTGAAGGGGTTGGGATAGTTTGAAAGTGTAACCTCTGGTTTAGGGAGTTCATCATCTACAGAACTAGGTACATAAGTATATTCAAACAAACCAATATTACCCATTTCTATTGTTATCAGATAGTTTGCTCCTTCATACTCCATTAATTCTATATTATAGATATAATTCAATCCATTGAAAATAGCAATTGGTTCTGTACTGTTTGGTTTATTTTCATAAACACCAACTATATGATTTAATCTGGAAAAGATAAGATCATCACGTATCTCAATACGTTCACCCCATTGTGGTGTGAAATACAATTCAGGTTGCAATGGATTATCTAATTGAAAGATTTGTGCTATGCTAGAATGATATGGAACATTTGCTATAAGATATCCTTCTTGACTATCTAAGTATTTATTCACAGTAAAATTATCAATCTCATTTGCAATGAATGGATCATTTTCATTCAAACCATCGATTATAATTAAATTATAAATATCTTCACCATAAGTTACATAAGCAATGGAATTGATAATTGTTAGTCCTTCAGGTGCAGAGGGCAATTCGTATTCAAATAACTCTACAGCTTCTCCCGGCTCTGAAATATCAAATTTCCAAAACATATTCGTTTCATAATTACATAAATAAAATGAATTCGGATCAGATTCATCAATAATGCAAAAATTCCAGTAATAACCGTAATTATCAAGCGGGAGTGTATTTCTAAATATTGGATTTTCCAGATCGGTTATATCATAGATATCTAAAGCATATTCTTCGTAATCCCTTAATACCATCCACCCGCCCAGTTTGTGGATCGAACTATAGTACTTTCCATTAAACCACTCTCCCAGATCAACAGGGTTCAAAGGATCCTCAACATCGAATAGATAATATCCTTTCATTATAGTACTCGTAATTAATTTATTATTGTACATATCACCAATGAAAAATCTTATATGATCGTAATAACTATCATTGTATTCAACTGTATTATTCACAATACTGTAATGCTGAATACCATCATTAACGGTTCCAACATACAAGTTGTTTTCAAAATGATCACAGCCCTGACCCCAAATATGCATATTATGCTCTAAAGAATCAACCAAAACCGGATTCGAAATATCAGAAATGTCAAGGAGTCGTAAAAGATAAGGATCAAATAAGACAGCATTTTCGTCCATAATTGTATATTGTTTATTGCCAGATAATGGATAATTTTCCGGCAGTGTGTAGCGTGATAAATACTGCCAGTTGGTTACATCACTGATACTCCAAAAAGTTATATTTCTATAGTTTACTGCAGATAGGATCGTATCATTTATTACTTTGTAATGGTTGTATGCATGATTGCCATCTGAATAAGCTGAAACATCTGTGATCCCGATTATTTCAAACTCATTCGGAGGGTTATATTGAACAGTGGTTAAGATATAACCATTCTGATTTACTAACAGACTGTCGTTTACATTATTATAATAATTATCCACAATGATCTGACCTATATATTCCATTTCTGGGATGCTATAAAAATCATAATTAAAACCACTTGAATCAAACCATTTTAATATCATATAATTACACAATTCAAATATACCCAAATAGCTATTTAATTCTGGATATTCAATTTGATCTACAATTACCGGATTATATACATCACTAATATTGATTTTATATATCGTTAGAAAGTATCCGGGAATAATATAAGGGCTATCATAACCTCCCGATATTAGAAAACAATATTGATCTTTTATCAACAAACTTCCTGGAGAAGCGATAGATAACATAGAAATTTTTATAATACTGCCATCACCATTAATTTCGTAGATCTCTAAACCATTCAAATTTAAAGCGTATAAATAATTATCAATTATTTGAATGCTTTCCGAACTATCTAATTGTTGTGCATAGGCTATCTCACCTATCTTATCTATCTGGAATTCCTGTGCTGTGATATATGAGAAAATAATTGAAATTAATAAGATTAAAATCGTTCTTTTCATTTTAGCTCCTTAAGGATTTTTATTATTATAAGTTTTAATTCTGGCAGCACATTTATGTGCTGCCAGAAACAGTTACTTAATCTTGCATTGGTGGATTATTTGGTATGCCACCATTCCCACTTAAATCTACAGTAAGTGTAAAATTTGCTGTCCCATAATGAAACTCATGAGAGTCAGTGTCTGTTATGGTCACGCCATTAACAACCCTAGTAGCAACTATTGTTGCAATATACCCGATATGATCAGGATTAAGATAACCTGAAGTTTGAGTATTTGATGAACCGGGAAGAATAGTGAATTCACTAGATACCCACCATGTGTTACCTATTCCGTCCACTATTGTAATTACAGCTGTTCCTTCAAAATTAGTATAAGTGTGAATCGTTGCCGTAAATCCCATCAAACTACCTGCCAACAGCAGCATCGCTAAGATGCTTATAATCATTATTGAACTTTTACGCATTTTATTTCTCCTTGTTTAAAAGATTAACATTCAAATTACTCATTTCCCGGGTAACTTTTAATGATCTTAAGAGAGATTCTTCACACAAACTTATTCTTACAGATAACATACAACATATCTTCCTCCTTCAAAACAAATTGAAGGAAGAGAGCGTCAAACTATTTCTCCGAAACTTTTTGACATCATTCCGATGAAAATTCTTAATGTCTCCGGGAAGAGTGCTGTGGAGATTATTTTGCATTGCGTCGAGCTTGTTTTAACAATCGAACTCCTTTTTAATTGTCTTTCATTATAGGTTTCCATCAAAGCAAGACACGGTGCAGCCTGTGCTAATTGTTATTTACTAACCCCCTTTCATTCCCCCTTTCCGTCTTCGCAAGACTACGCCGCGACCCGATAAAGGGGGATTCTCTGTCTCTCTGAGGAATTCTTACAACGGCATACGACGAAGAGTCTAAATCCTTTATATAATAAATTCATTAGATACATAAAAGCTTTTTTCATAAGCCTGAGGATTATAAATTTCCCTAAAAAAAATTTAAATGGTCTACTCTTCTGTTTCACTTCCCAGGTGTTCCCGCACATCATCGCCATCTACAAATACATCACAGAGCAGGCGACCGGTATGCAGGTTCATGGGATTTCGCAGGTCTACTTGTTTATTAAGGATTACTTTTTCTAATTGTATTTTAGCTTCATCATAAGCGGGATTACCAAGAAAAGGAGATTTAATTCCTTTCAATCCCACAATATTCCCGGTATTATCATTCCAGTTCCAACGCGGATATATTTCAAAAGTATCCCCATCGAATACTCTGGTTACTTTGAACATCATAAATTCATCCTCATTCTAACTGTGCTGAACCAGATCCAGATCAGCCAGCTCAAACCCTATTCTATTTTTGGGAGTAAATCTTTTAGGGTTTTTAGAACTTTTCCTGTTTAAAAACTTATCCAGCATACATTTCAGTTCATTTTCCATAATGGGTTTTATCAAATAGCCACTATTACCTACATTCGCAGCTTGCATAATGGTTTTATGATCTGAGTAAGCTGTGCAGAAAATAACAGGAATTTTACTACTCTTCAGGATAAGAGCCGCATCGATGCCGGATAGCTTTCCCTTAAGCTGTATATCCATAAGAATAAGATCAGGAAGCAATTCCCTGGTCTTGGTAATTGCTTCTTCGCCACTGGCACAAATAGCTGCAACTTCATGCCCAAAACTCTGCAGGGTTAATCTTAGATCTTCGGCTATTATCATCTCATCTTCGGTAATCAGTATTTTTGCCATTTTTACCTTCCTTAGCAGGGTTTCTCCCCTCAGTTAATGCTTCTGCACACCACAAAAAGTCTGTTTCGTCATAGAGAAAAGCAGACGGAAATCTTCGACGTTTGTGGGTGCATTGTTAAGTTTCATTAGTTATTCTCCATCCTATTTCAATAACATTATTTTAGAAGCTGTAATTTTACCATTCTGTTTTAATTTAATAAAATACTGTCCGCTGGAAACTCTCTTACCATTCTCGTCTTTACTATTCCAAACCATTTTAAATTGACCTTTGCAGGAATATGCATCCATCAAATTTATCACTTTTTGCCCTTTTATATTATAAATTGCTAATTCCACTTTCCCAGGTTCTGCAAGATCAAGTTTGATGGTTGTGTTGGGGTTGAATGGATTGGGATAACTGGATAATTGAGTTTTGAATATTGAAGATTGAATATTTTCTGAAACGGAAACAATGTCATAGACAAATTCTACATTAATGATTGCTGTTTCATCCTCTCCGTAAACTGCAGATATTCCTGCAACGTATGTCTGACCTTCGATCAAGCCTGAAAAAGTATATTCTGTTATATTGCTGTTTACAATTTCCTGTAATTCATCATCGAGATAGATTTTATAGCTGTCAGGGAAATTACCTTCCGGAATAGACCAGGTTAGTGTTCCGTTATTTACTTCCACATTTATAGGAGCTGCGATATCCGGAAACTCATAACAACCCATGTCGATAGCGCTTCCGCAGATCCTGGGATTATCTGCAAGATCGAATGCAGGCATTACAACTCCTTCCGGAAGATTCAGAGTTCCCGCATCTATGCAGGGAGAACTTTCGGATAATGCATAAAGATTATCTCCAATTCCACAAAATAAAGGGTCTTCATCCAGATTATTATCTGCCCAATTTATAATATTATAACCTATAGAGAGTACTTCATCTAATCCGCCTTCAACAAGAGAATTCTGCACGGAAAGTGTATTTGTATGAGCGTTCGAGCCATCGAGAACAATTTCCCTTGGAATATCTCCGTAAAGAATGGAATTGTAAATATGAAGTTCAGATTCATAATCAACTACTACTGCTCCACCGGTTATGCTTTCATTATTGGATATTGTACTGTTAATAAGATTTACATTAGCCCAAAACTCGACTCTTATTGCACTTTCATCATTTGGCCAATCTATCATGTGACTAACATTATTTGTAATCTGAGCATTGATAATATTTGCAACATAATCGAAAGTAGGAATACAACAATTGCTGATGATAAATCCACCTGCTGCAGGATGGTCATTGTTTAACAGAGTAATGTTTTCTATCTTAAAATTTGTTAAATTCACTGTATAACCGTAAGAACCTATTACTCTGCAAGCTCTGCTACCTTGTATATCATGCAGATATATCCTATCCATATTTATATGTGTGTAATCTGAAAAAATTGCCGTAGTTGAATGAACCTCATAATCAGATATCTCAATATTTTCCAAAAAAACATTATCATTAAGTTGAATATAGACAGATGGTCTACAATAGCCGTTTATTAATTTTAAATTTTTCACGGAATAATCTCTTTGTAAAAATCCTTCATTTATCTCAAGATAATCTCTCGCATAGATATGGCTCATACCCAGTTCTGCATCGAGGATCGTATTATCCCGTGATTCACCGATTACGGATACATAGCTTTTCATGTGTAGTGGAAAATACTGATCATTAAGGCTGGGAGAATACAAACCGTCTGCCACGTGAACTGCTCTATGATGAAGACTGTCTGCTTTGATCTTCGTTAAGGCAAAATGGATATTTTGCAGCGGTTCTTCGGGTGATAGACCACTATTTTCATCATCTCCATCAGCGGAAACATAAAGATCGTGTTCTACCTGCTCTATCTTAGCATGTTGGATATTGTAAGTAACCCCATTAGGGCTATAATGACCCGGGTAAACAAATGTGCAAATAGAATATAAATCAGGTTCTGCTACAGTAAAGGTATCAACAACAACATATATTGTTGGGCAATCGGTTATATTAATAAAAATATCATTTCCACGACCTGCATAATTTAAATAAATATTATTCAAATTATCAGTATCAAATACAATATTGGATGAACCAATAATTATACCTCCTCCACTATTGTAAGCAAGATTTTCCGTAATCGAGTTACCAACTAAATTTGTGTAAGTATCCCTTAAAGCGAGACCACCTCCTGAATATGCTCTATTATTTTTTATTATATTCTTTTTCAAAGTTAAGTTAACATATATTGAACGAATTCCTCCACCCTCTTTGTAATAGTATCCATATTGTTGCCAGCCTGTTCCATGCTGAATAACAAAACCGCAGATATACAAATTTATTGAATTGTATTCTTCACCTTCGAGCCTGATGACACTGCTCTGGTAGTTTCCATCCAATATGGTTGTATGTATATCTTGTTCATTACCTGTAAATTCGTAATTGGAAACAAGGGAAATCGATTTATCTATGAAGATATTTTCAAAATAAGTTCCAGGATATACTCTTATCGTGTCTCCGTTTACGGAAGCTTCTATTCCTTCCTGGATTACAGTGTAATCGCCTGTTCCGTCCTGGTTGATCTCAATGATCGTTGAATTTAGCAACGAACAAAAACCAACAAGAGCGAACAAAAGAAAAATACTTTTTAATTTCATAATTTCTCCAAACTTCTGTCATTCACCGTGAACTGCGTCTGGCTTTTTTTTAATTGCTTCTGCTATTCGACGGAAACAGGAATCTGATTAATTTCATGGATTCCCACTTGCGTGGGAATGACAATTCTTTCACGCCAGCTATACACCAGGGCAGGCAAAACGAACATATAGAACAAAAGAATATTAATTTTAATTTCATAATTTCCTCAATCTAAATTAAACATTTTGTTTACCAATCAATGCAGGCGACAATAGCCATTGTCGCCTGCTATACACATTATTTTATCAGGATCATTTTCTTACTGATGACTTTATCTGCTGTTTCCAGTCGATACAGATAAATGCCACTGGAAACTGGATTGTTGTTTTCATCTCTTCCGTCCCAGATAACAGAATGCTTACCTGCTGATAGTTGACCACTGACAAGCTGTTTCACTTTCTGACCCTTCATATTGTAGATATTTAACTCCGTGTGCTCCGTGTGCTCTGTGGTTGTGAATTTTATTGTCGTTGTCGGGTTAAACGGATTTGGATAGTTACTAAGATTGGTAAGTAAAGGTTCTTCGGGAATATTCTCTCCGCTTTTTCCCAGCTTGATCAAAGAGAATTGGTTTTCAAAAGGATGCAATGTGGTCGATTCATATTGTTCCGTCTCAAAATTATATTTCCAGACAATATCGATCTTTCGGATATTTCTTCCGCCGGAAACAAGCTCGAAGCTTAAATTATCGCTTCTATTTATGGCATCCGTATATGCCATCAGTTGGACAGGATAACCTTCCACTTTACTTGCTCCCACACATACATCACCCTGATAAATTCCTACTTCTAAAATATTTTCGCCATTTTCGATGTATTCTATCTCTATCATCTCATAATTCGGTTTGTCTTCATAAGTAAAGAATTCTGTTTCCTCTTTCTCGTAAGGCTCTGATATGCTGAGGCTGTTCCAATGCAGTTCAAATTGTTCATCAACTACAATGGCATAACCTTTCCCGTATTTAAAAGTTCCGGGCTCACTTGTAGCGGTACTCATTCCATACCATTGCCCGTTTATTTTGTAAACAAACCAATCTTCCGCACAGATAGAAGTAACATGGTCTAACTGATCACCCAATGCAAACTGATAAGATTGTGTCATTGGAAGCCAGTATCCTATCCAATTTCTTTGTCCAGGATAAACTATTTTGGTGTGATCAGAAGGTAAGCGGCTGCCTGGCTCAGGAAGGATGTAAGAACCATCTTCCTGGGGATTTAATTGGTAACCGTTATCGGATATAATTGGATAAACGGTATTTGACCATAAACCTTCCTCATAAATTAAAACCTCAACACTACTAAACATCAGAGTCATCATCTCCGGAAACGGTATCATATCTTCCAGTAATAGATAAGCAATAACCGGCTCGTTACCTTCTCTTTCTAATCTCGGGAAAGAAACATAGTTCCAGTGGTTGCCTTTCAACGGTTTTATATCTGTGGTAGAAGGATAGCATCCCATATCCAGTCGTGTTCCGTCTAAATCGGTTTCATTCGGGTCTCCGCTGTCAATACAAGGGCTGCCTTCAAGGAGATGATATGAGTAATATCCTTCCATACAGAATTTGGGATTTCTATTTATGTTGCCTGTGCCGGGATAATCATCTTCTATACAAGAATATGTGATATCCAAAGCTGCAGGTGTGTTAGTAAAAGTTACATCGTTCTGCCAAATAATTGAATTATTAATTGTATTATAGGAATATGCTCCAAATACTATCCCGTTGGAATTATTACTTATTGTACTTCTCATTATGTGAGCGGTATTGTAGTTATTTGACATTGAAATTCCTGTATAATTGGAATTAATGCGATTCGCAAGCAATGATACGCAATATATCTCATCTATGTAAACACCGATATTATTATCATAGATATTGTTGGAATTTAAATGCACAATATCGGAGACACTATTTACATTGGAAATGTAACATCCGGTAACATTTTCACGTAACTGATTATTCTGAACAACAATATACGGACAATCCGAAATGTATATTCCCTGACCTACATTCTCAACTATATTATCGCGAACTTCCAAGTATGATTCATTCCTACAATTAATTCCAATCGATGATGCAGAACCTGTTACGATGAAACCTGTAAAAGTTGCGCACCACGCAGAATTCATATTTACAACAAATTGTGAATTTCCTCCATTTATCTTTGGATTTGCGATTCCGTAAATATAAAGGGTCTTATCTAGAAAATCAATTGCATCATAGGCTTCTCCGTAAGGTAAAGGCCATACAGCAATATAGTCATAGTCCTCAGCTGCATTAATTGCATCTTGAATTGTTTCGTATTGCTGACCGGGACCTACTACAAGAGTGTCAGAATAAGCAATTGTTGCACAACATATCAGCATTGCAATTAAAACATATTTCACAATATACTCCTTTAAAATTTTGTTTATCAATAAACAAAACTCCTTTTTTTTAAGATTAAATTAACAATTTTGATTATCAATAAAAAATACATGTGTAATAATATAAATAGACTATATTTCATATGACAACCATAAGGCATCACCTCCTTTTAGGTTAATAGTACTTAACAACTCTATCCCCGTGGATAAAAATATCCACGGGGTAACCGATTAAAACAAACTTCTTTCTCTACCTATTTCTTAAATACGTAGATCTTACCTTCTATCTGAACAATATAATAATTATGGTCTTCATATAGCTTTTTCATGATCAGTCCTTGCTTACAATAACATACTTACCCTTAATCAGTATTATTATATATTCATCGGTTTCATAAACTATCCAGAATTCGATTCCTTCCAATTCTTCGATATTTGCCGGGGTTATCTCATCATCCATTTCGATGATGAACTCTTCAGTAACAATCCTGTCTTCAATATCCAGGTCTGCCAGGGTTAATGAATAACTGATCGACGTCAGTAACATCCCCAAAATTAGTGTTAATAAAATTTTCTTTTTCATCATAACCTCCTTTATTTTATTATGACCTTATATAATAATATCCGTAAAAACCCAAAAGTGTGACGCCACCACTCAAAAAAAATGAAAAAAAATATTCTTGACCCATTCTTTCAGTTTTTATTTTTTAATGAATTAGAGGTGAAAAACGTTGAATTATACTGAGAAACAGTTAGAAGAATATAACAAAGCAGCATTTGGTTATGCACTGTATCTTACCGGGAATGTAGATGCAGCAAATGATATTGCCTCTCAGACAATAAGTTTATTTTTATTATCTTTTAAGGGCAATAGTAATGAAAAAGGTTGGATAATAAACACTGTAAAGAACTATAGTAACAAGTATTTTGAAAAGATCAATCTTGAAAACAAACAGGTTCGAACTTATCGTGAAGAACTGGTTGAAAAGATCTATGGACAGGTAGAATATGAACGGGACGAATCTCTAAAGGAAGCTTTCAGGGATTCTTTCGAAGCGCTTAACGACCATGAATTGAAATCACTATTTTATTATTTTCAATGTAATGAGAATATCAAAAAAATGCACGATAACATCGGCGGCTCCTATGCTACTCTTAGAAAGCAGATATCTCGTATAAGAAATAAGCTGAAGGCTGAGACATTTAAACGGTTGGGATATATTGGATCAAAGAGAATAGTTACGCCTCAGCTAAATAATTTAATTATTAAATTTCTTCGTCGTTTTAAACAGAACCTAGAAGCGGGAACAATCGAAAAAATGTACTATTATTTCTCTGAAGTGGATCTGAAAAATTACAATCCTACCTACGAAATTAAAGAAATATTAGATTATGATATTGATCTGAATGATTCAATTTATAAAGCGTGGGTTTTTTTTAAAAATAAACATAATTTGATTAATTCGTTTTATATTAAATTTTTTATAAACGATAAAAACCATCTTAAAATAGTCACTCCTCCCACAAAAACAAAAAAAATGGTTATTATAGAACAAAAATCAGAAGAAGGAAAACAAATCAGGAAATTACTTGATACTTTTCCAATCGATAAATCAGGTCGAGCAAAAATTCCTGAAGAAGAAATAGACAAAATTATTAAACAATTTGAAGAGAAGCAGAAGAATTAGAAATCAATCCAGGAAGAAGCTGATCAATTCCAGTCTGTGCACCTTTCTTAAAGCTTCGATAACCAACTTTTTGTTATCGGGTTTAAACCATTGCAGTAGAGCTTTCATCAAGCGCATCTCTCTACCTTTGGGTATGTTTATTTTATTCCCTTTCATATCTGTTCCTGTGAAATACATGTATGTGCTCACCGTCATGGGAGTGGGAGTGAATTCCTGGATCTTTTTCAGCTTAATATTATTCCTTTTCAAGTAAATTGCCAGTTCGATCGTATCATGCAGGGTCGCTCCCGGATGACCAGCAATTATATATGGAACGATATATTGCTCTTTTCCTATTTTTTTACAGTAAGTACCAAAGTATTGCCGAAATTTTTCATAAAGATCGAAAGACGGTTTGTTCATTAATTTCAGAACTTTCCCACTCTTGTGTTCCGGTGCCAGCTTCAGTAGTCCGCTCACGTGGTGTTCTGCTAATTGCTGTATATATTCTTCATCATTTAAAGCAAGGTCAAAGCGAATACCGGATGACACGAATACATGTTTGATACTCTGCAACTTCCTGGCAGAGGAAAGCAGTTTTTTCTGCTCTTTATGAGAGGTATCCAGTTGTGGGCAAATTGATGGATACAAACAGGAATTTCGCTGGCAGGTTTCACTTATATCAAGTTTGCAATGCATTTTATACATATTGGCAGTGGGTCCGCCAATATCGCTGATAGTTCCTTTAAAATATTCTTTGTGAGTGATTTTCTTTAGTTCATTTAATATTGATCCCCTGCTGCGCGACTGGATCGTTTTACCCTGGTGCAGACCGATAGCACAAAAGCTGCAACCTCCGAAACATCCCCGATGAGAGGTTACGGAATTCTGGATCTGTAAGAAAGTAGGTATCCTTTTCCCTCTGTACATGGGATGAGATTCCCTGGTAAAAGGAAGGTCATAAATCTCATCCATTTCCTCTCGTGATAGCGGATGTGAAGGTGGATTATGTATCAGGAAGCGATCACCGAATTTTTGTGAAAGTACTTTGTTCCTGTAATGATTCTTATAAATTTTATGTTGCTTAATAAAATCCTGTCCGGAAAAGGAATTTGAAAATTCAGGTAATTGTTCTTCTGTCGAATTACTCTTGGAAATTACAACCGTTCCCCTGATATTGTCCAGCTTATCTATCTGTTCTCCTGCTGCAAGTCTTTCAGCTATTTCCAGAACAGGTTTTTCACCCATTCCATAAACCAGTATATCAGCTTTGGAATCGAAGAGGATAGAATTTCGCAGTTTATTGCTCCAGTAATCGTAATGCGGAATCCGGCGTAAACTTGCTTCAATGCCACCAAGCACTACCGGAACACCTTTAAAGAGAGTTCGTACTTTTTGAGTATAGACAATAGTTGCGCGGTTTGGACGCAAACCCGTTTTTCCTCCCGGTGAGTATGCATCTTCTGATCTCAGCTTTTTTTGTGCTGTATAAAGGTTTACCATAGAATCCATATTACCGGCAGAGATACCAAAGAACAATCTGGGACTTCCCAGTTCTAAAAAATCAGAATTTGTTTTGCAATCCGGCTGGGAGATAATACCGACCTTAAAACCTTTTGCTTCCAGGAACCTGGCAATGAGAATCGGACCAAAAGCAGGATGATCTACATAAGTATCACCGGTAATGATAATAATATCGAGCTGGTTCCAGCCCAGTTGGTTCATATCTTTTTTGGAAGTTGGTAGAAAATTAATCATAAAAAAAAAGCGACGTTCAGACGTCGCTAAAATAATAAATTCATAAGAACTAAGGATTTAATCTGATTATATTTATAGCCTGAGTACCTTTATCTGTTTCGATAAGATCAAATTCGATATTTTCATCTTTAACGAGAAATTTTCTACCTCTATCGGAAATGGTCACGATCGATTTCCAGTGTACAAAATACTCTGTTCCTTCTTCAGACATAACGAAACCATATCCTTTTGCTTCATCAAACCACTTAACTTTTCCTTTCATAATTCCTTCCTGTTTTTTGCTTGTTACGAATTTTCTGATTTTTGAAAATATAGCAAGAACTTTTTATTTGTATTCTTTTAACGGTGCTTACTTTTTTGCCTGTCTTTATTTTTAAAATAAGATAAATCGAAAAAAAACGGGCGGTTATCTACCACCCGTAAATTACATTTATTTCAGTTTATTTTAGTAGCACGCATTTTTTCGTGTCGATCATTCTATTGTTTGCTTCCAGTTTATAGAAGTAAATACCAGAACTCACAGAATTCCCATTGTCATTTTTACCATTCCACACAATCGAATGACTGCCTTTATCTCGCTGATCATCCAGCAAAGACCTTACTTTCTGTCCCTTGATATTGTAAATATTCAGTTCAACGGAACTATTTTCAGGTAATGAGAATGAAATGGTGGTAGTGGGATTGAAAGGATTCGGATAATTCTGATTGAGAACAGCTTTTGTAACCTGAGGAATATTTTCATCGGTACTTGTAAATAGTTCGTTATCACCATAAAAGCCTGTTCTCAACATGTTACCTCGATAGGTTTTCCAGGGTGTTTTCAATCCTTTGGGAAGTTTGCAATCTATTATAAAAATAGCAGTTGTAAATCCTGAGATAATATCAAAATCACCATCACGGTCAATGTCTTCCAAACTGGCAGGAGTATTGCCAACAAATCCTATTGGAACAGGAGCAAAATCTACTTCCAAGCCATCATTATGATAAACATATAAATCATTATTACTCACGAAGCAGATCAATTCCAGGTTGTCATCATTATCCAGGTCAGCAGTCAATGGTGATTTCGTGATCAGGTGCTCGGTATCTACCGGCCAACCTGTTAGAGTTGTTCCGTCTTGTTCGATGATATAAAGTTTACCTGTGATAGTTGCAAAAGCAATTTCAAGAACATCGTCGTTGTCAAAATCAGCAGCAATAGGAGAGCAGGCAATTTGATTATCTATTTCCATAGAGAGCAGGATCTCCCCGGTACTACTCACAATGTGAATTTTATCGTCATTCGTTCCAATAACGATATTCTTATTATCTAAAATTATGGGAGCGGAACTGAAAGAAGATAACAGATCGATCGGAAAACCGGTGATATTCTCACCGCTGGAGTCAATTGCATTCAGCAAACCATCGAGTGTAGCTATTACTATCTCGCTATCTCCATCCTCGTTTATATCGGCAGAAGCCATTTCTATAAAACTGTGTGCTGGCATTTCCACGGGGAAATTCTCTAATAGATTACCTGAGACATCAAGGGCAATGAGTTTTTTGTCGAGACCAAAACTGATCACATCCAGATTTCCATCACCATTCACGTCGGAAATAACAGGTGTTAATAGTTGTTCCCAGTCATGCTGAAATTCAAAAACCATATTCCCATTATTATCGAGGGCAAAAATGCGACCATCACTAGTAGCAAAAACAATTTCCAGATCATCGTCACTATTAATATCACCCACAGCTGTACTCTTCCACATGCTTATATCATTCGTCCATGGATATCCGGGAATCTGCTGAGCTTCAATATTAAGAAGGTTTACATTCGCAAAGGCATCAATAATCAATAGATCTTTACTATCATTACCATCAAAATCGCAGATAACAGGATTACTAACAACAGAAATACTTGTTGCCCATGGCCAGTATTGCTGGAATAATGATACTTCGAAGCTTAGCTCGTAAAACCTATTAAAACCACTATTACCACCAACTGGAGCATTTATTTCCAAAATATATTCATAGGAATCATAATTACAGTTCTGGGGAACCTGCACCACAAAAGGATCTGCTGTCAAGGTTGTTCCTGCAGGAATAAAACCGTAATTTACATTATTAACGAGAACCTGGATGGCTGGATCCTCAAAACTGATTGTTGCTGTTACATCTATAGCATCTGCCCATCCTTCCATATTTTCCAATTCTATATATATCTCAATTTGTTCACCCGGATTGGGTGTGTTATCACCATCACCGAATTCAGTATCATCGTAAATTGCGTTAATCGGATGAAGATAAGGAAATTCACCGGAAGCAGCTTTTACTTCTATGGATGGATCACCGAATAAAACAAGTTCATAATGTACCCAACGCAGGTAAACATTGCTCATAGCTTGGTTTGCCAACACGATCCTGGATTCATCTAAAGCTTTTCCAAGCTGACGAATATTCTCATTGAAGATCGCATCAAAGAATTCAATATCATAGGGTTGAGAAGGTCCATTCGTACTGCCGGGACTGTACCAGCCATAGCGAGTGTTACCCACAAAAGCGAACAATCCGCCTTCACATAGTACCAGGTTCTCCCCGATGCTTTCGTTGGTCTGGCTTGTTGCTTCGTCAAAAGCGGCAGGATAACAACCCTGCGTATAAGCAAATCCATACTCAGTATTTGTATAACTGGTAGTGTGGCTGATATTTTGACCAAACACTATGCTCTCATTGGAGTGTCCCATGTGATTCATTATACTCACACCACTATTGATAGCATCCTTCACGTTATCGGCACTGTATGTGCCTTCTCTTTCAAAAAGCCTGAAAACATGATAATCCTGTTCGAGTGAAGGTGATAGCATTGCAACTTCGTCTTTATAGTCACCACCCCAGGTCAAAGGATTCCAGTTCAGGTTCTCACCAAAAAGATAAGCAATGTCATTACTTACCGCAATTTCATCAACATACTGGTATGTTTTATAAAAGAAATGATTGAACTCAATTTCTGTTTCAGCAGGTATTCTGCCGATCGATACTTCCGGAACCATATCTACATTATCTTCAATTTCACCATAAATTCCGTCTCCATCACCATCCCAGTCATTATCCAAGCATCCGTAATAAAGATCGCAGGGCATATTCCAATCTACAGTTCCATTGCCTGTATTTATGTATACAGTTCGGATGGGAATGATCTCATCATCTCCTCCCAGGATTACATACTCCAAAGGAGTGGTTGTGCCGGAATATGTTGTATATGCATCGTATATGAAGTTTTTGATCTTTTCCTGATCATTCACGCCAGTATATTCATTATAAATATCGGAAGTAAGAAAAACTGTGGTTGTAATTCCATGATTATTTTTCCAGGTTACAAAATCATTAAAGTATGGTTCTCTTTCAGAATCGGTAATAATGATAAGAGAATAAGGATCTGATGGATCCACCAGAGAACGATTGGAAACATTTCCATATTTTTTATAAGAAAACAGTTCTTCGTTATTCACCACCAGATTGGATATTCTGGAGACGGTCTTATCATTTTTTAAAAGAACTTTGTTCTGTTCTTCCCAAACACTTAAATCGGGTTCGGATGAATATTCGATCTCTGCGTTTTTAAACCAGATCACTTCTCCGGTAACAGGGTTGTATTTATATGGGAATATATTGACCAGTGCGATATCGTATCCATTAAGTCGTTGCACACCCAGTAATGTAAAATCTTCTACCGGGTAAAACTGGTTACTGGTGTAAATTTTCTCATCCTTTTTTGTATTATCCGGACCAGCCAGAGATATTGGTTGAGGAGTTCGTGCAAAATCAATATACTGATTTGTGAGAAGTTCACCTTGATTCAAAAGTTCAATTCTAACACCAGATAGCTTTTCACCCATAGGAAGAAGGATTTTTACAGGAACATAGGGCATAGCCGGTTTACCGGATGTCATAGTTATTGGCAGGTCATTTTGAAACGCACTTTTTTCAATGATCGGTTTTTCAATCTCAATTATATTTGCCATTAATAAAAAGGGAATTAAAATCATAATCAGAAAACATTTAATCTTCATTATCTACTCCTAATTTATTTATTTGATACTATGCAATTTTAGTTCCAATATGCGTCAAGTGAATTGTAATGTAATAAGTACTTAATTGGAATTATTGACAATAAAGAAAGTCTTTTAAAAATTACAACCGTCGGGATGTAGCGCAGTTCGGTCAGCGCGTTCGGTTCGGGACCGAAAGGTCGGAAGTTCAAATCTTCTCATCCCGACCATTTTTTTATTAAAAAAAACCCCGAATTTTCGGGGGTTTTATACTTTATAAAGTAACTGATTATTTCAGAAGAATCATTTTCTTGGTAGAAGTATAATCACCACTGTTACCTTCTGAAATCATCTTAT
>CBDUTJ010000051.1:0-16358 GCA_965370415.1 uncultured bacterium
ATTTGAATATCTTACGTTTACAGCGTGCACATTTAACAGTTAACATACTTTTTTAATCTCTCTTTGATCTTCACTTATAATAAGATTCCCCAGAAAGACAAGTAATTTGTTATTTGTCGCTCTGGTAGCGCCTGATTTTGGTAACCGTTTTGTTACCGGAACTGCGAACTCTGCTCAGTGCATGAAGGTTCTTACTTTGAACAAAATCAGGAAATAAGCATTTGCCAGAGTGACGAGGTTTTCTTGGTTCCCCGATATGCATCAGGGCATGACTTATTTTGACGATCCAAAAGGAGTAACGGGAAACAACCCTCTTGATCGACTTACATCGATCTTTCTCCCTTTCCGTCTTCGCTACCTGTCCTCCGTAGTAGAATAGCTACAAAGGATGGAAGCTAAGATGGGTCATTCTGAGGATGAACTTACGAAGACTAGCTCACGAAGAATCTATGAAAGAATTAACCCTCTTTAATTCTCCCTTTAGAAGGGAGATCAAACGGAATTAATAAAATAATTTATTGTTGACTTTTTCCAGCTATTTGAACGAGTAATTCTATGATGAGTAATACTTAAATTTAATAAGTGTAATTTACAATAGTTTATAGTATAGAAAGGAGGAGTAATGAAAGTACTTCGACATATTGGTTCGTTAGCTTTTGTGCTCGGATTGTTTGTTACAATCTTTGTCGGAATGCCATGGCACATAATCGTTTCTGATGATCCTGTTATACCTTTATGGCTGCAGATAGCTGTTTTCTGTTTTCTGGGTGGTATTCTACTGGTTTTGCTTACAGTGGCTCTGGAACAAGGGAAAGGAAAGAGACCCGCAGATAAGCCTAAACCTGTTGAGCCTGCAACCAAGGTTCTGCTACTGAATTCTGATACAGTACCCGGCAGAGAGACGCGTGAGATCCTCGGTCTGGTCCAGGGTCACACTGTTTTTGCGATCTGGCTTGGTAAAGATCTGTCCGCTCTTATTAGACTTATTCTGGGTGGTGAATTAACCGAATACACTGAGATGATGGGAAACGCTCGCTCAACTGCTACCAATAGGATGATGACCAGAGCTGCAGAAATGGGAGCCGATGCGATCATCAATGTTCGCTATATGACTACGAGTGTTGTGGGTAGTGCAGCTGAACTGTTAGCGTACGGTACAGCTGTTAAACTCAGCTAACCGGGTGAAGTAGAAATAACCATATTCATAACAATTCTGATAAATGAGATGCTTCCGACTTCGTCTTGAAAAAAGGACTACGCTGGGCAGGTCGCAGAATTCCTTTGAAAGTTTCCTCGCAAAGATCCAACTTCGCTGGACTACGCCGGGTCATTCTGAGGATGAACTTACGAAGACTAGCTCACGAAGAATCTATGAAAGAATTAACCCTCTTTAATTCTCCCTTGAAAAGGGAGATCAAACGGAATTCTAAATAAAAAATGGTAGGAGAAATCCTTCCGCTGTTCCCCTCTCCTCGCAGGAGAGGGTGTCTGACCACACTTGTGTGGTTCAGACGGGTGAGGTGGAAATAAATAATTGACTTTTCAACTCTTCCATGATTTTCACATCTCGTGGAGATAATAATGAAAAAAATATGTGTATTCTGCGGATCGAGTCCGGGAGCAAATCCGGCTTTTGCTAAAGCAGCAGCTCAACTGGGAAAGGAAATCGCTTCGCGACAAATGGAACTTATTTACGGTGGTTCTACTCTGGGATTAATGGGTGAAGTAGCTCGAACTGCCTTAAAAGGTGGTGCCAGTGTAACGGCTGTTATGCCAAAAGTTTTCGAAGATAAAGTACAACATCCAAAATTCGTGAAGCTGCACATTGTGGATACAATGCACCAGCGTAAAGCCATGATGTTTGAACTGGCAGATTCCTTTATTGCCCTGCCGGGTGGTATGGGAACTTTCGAGGAGATATTGGAGATGGTTACCTGGGCACAGATAGGTTTTCATACCAAGCCCTGCGGTATACTTAATATCTGTGGTTATTACGATGAACTTTTTGCCTTCCTGGATCATGCAGTAAAAGAGAGATTCATTCGTCCGGAACATCGCGATATGCTGATGTGGGATGTAACTCCCAAAAATTTATTTGAGCAATTCAGCAAATATAAGGCACCCAAAATAGATAAATGGCTGCACGGATAACAGAGCAAATAGATGGGATTGGCAGCGTAACGTTCATACGCAGTGTGCGTGCAAAGCATCTTCGTATTTCTATTAAACTATTTAAAGGAATACAAGTATCTGTACCCCCGGCAGTCCCCCTGCAGAAGGCACTTCAATTTGTTGATTCCAAACGAAATTGGATTTTGAAACATTTGCTTTCTGTAAAAAAATATGAAGAGCAAGCTATAAAAGCCGGGAAGAGGGCTGAAAACATCAATCCGCTACTGGCAAAAAAACAATTAACTTCTCACTTGCATGAATTGGCAAAACGTTTTGAATTTAGTTATAATAAAGTATCGATCCGCAACCAGAAAACACGTTGGGGCAGTTGTTCGCATAATAATAATATCAGCCTGAACCGGAAGATATTGAGATTGCCCGAAAAGTTGCAGGAATATATTCTTCTGCATGAACTTGTTCATACCCGCATCAAGGACCATAGTATGAAATTCTGGCAGGAGTTGGAAAAAATTCTACCACAAGCCAGAGAGCTTAATAAAGAATTAAAAAAGTATCATATTTATATTTTGTAGATTACAGGGTTTCTTACTTTCCAACTTCGCGAAGCTACCAAGGGTAATTCTGAGGATGAATTTATGAAAACTAGCTCACGAAGAATCTATAAAAGAATTAACCCTCTTTAATTCTCCCTTGAAAAAGGGAGATTAGAAATTATATTGTCGCTCTGGCAGTGCCTGATTTTGGTAACCGTTTTGTTACCGGAACTGCGAGCTCTGCTCAGTGCATGAAGGTTCTTCCTTTGAACAAAATCAGGAAATAAGCATTTGCCAGAGTGACGAGGATTTCTTGGTTACTTATTTTGACGATCCAAAAGAAGTAACGGATATTAACCCTCTTAAATTCTCCCTTTCCGTCTTCGTCCTGAAAAAAGACTACACCGCGACAAGCAAAAGGGAGACCAAATTGAATTCTAAATAAAAAATGGTAGGAGAAATCCTTCCGCTGTTCCCCTCTCCTCGCAGGAGAGGGTGTCTGACCACACTTGTGTGGTTCAGACGGGTGAGGTGAAAACAATCTTATTTATATCGAGGGAGCTTCGGTTATGTATTCGATCTTTAATTTTGCGCTTTTATGTTCAGGATTTAATTCCAATACTCTTTTAAATAACTTCAATGCTTTAAAATTTTCATGTTTTCCCAAATATGATAAGCCAAGATGATAATGCGCAGATACATGCTCGGGATTATCTTTGATCAACTTCAAGAATCCTTTGATCGCTTTATCATATTGCCCATTAGATTTATAAGAAATAGCCCGATGATAATTCACTATGAAAGGTTCTTTTGTTTTTTCTAATAATTTTGAATATACTTCAATACCCTTTTCTTCTTTTCCTGTGTGATAATAACACAATCCAAGCCAATTGTATGCCATATAAAGTTCACTTTCTGTACAAACTATCTTCTCGAATATTTCAATAGCACGTACAAAATGAGCAGCGCGATAATGAGCGATACCTAATTTATAAAGAGCAAAACAGAAATTTGGTTTCAAGGTTAAAACTCTTTCATACGCTTTGATAGACTTTTTCAGATTTCCCAATAAAAAATGCAAATTTGCTGAATTCATCAGGGCAGGAATATTGTTCGCGTCTTTTTTTAGAATTGTATTATAGATCTTTACAGCTTCACTGGGTTTTCCTCCCATTTTGTATTCTTCTGCCTGTGAAAATAATTCATCATACTTCTGCATTCATTCTCCTTGTTTTACATATTCTCAATTATTTTATCTCCAAATTCCGAGGTTTTAAGTTTGGTTGCACCACTCATCTGACGTTCCAGATCGTAAGTAACGGTTTTATTGGAAATGGTTGTTTCAAGTGCAGTTTCTATCATCTCTGCCGATTTGTTCCAACCCATATATTTCAGCATCATCACTCCGGAAAGGATCAATGAACTGGGATTGACTTTATCAAGTCCTGTGTATTTTGGTGCTGTGCCGTGAGTTGCTTCAAAGAGAGCGATCTCATCACCAATGTTCGCTCCGGGAGCCAGACCGAGTCCGCCAACCTGTGCAGCGCAGGCATCGGAAAGATAATCTCCGTTCAAATTGGGAGTTGCTAACACACTGTATTCATCGGGGCGGAGCAAAACCTGTTGAAACATCTGATCTGCAATTCTATCTTTGATCAGTATCTTTCCTGCTGGCATTTTACCATCAAACTCATCCCACAATTCTTGTTCGGTAACTATTTTATCACGGTATTCTTCTTTTGCCAGTTCGTATCCCCAATCCCGAAATGCACCTTCGGTGAATTTCATAATGTTACCTTTATGAACCAGTGTAACACTCGGCAAGTTTTGTTGTATTGCATGCTCTATGGCTTTTCTTACCAGCCTTTTTGTACCTGTTATGGAAATTGGTTTAATGCCTATTCCACTGTCTTCACGAACTTTTTTCTCCATTACATTGGTCAGGAAACTGATGATCTTCTTAGCATCACGTGTACCTTCCTGGAATTCTATACCTGCATAAACGTCCTCTGTGTTTTCTCTGTAAACTATCACATTCAGTTTTTCCGGTTGTTTAACCGGGGATGGAACTCCATTATACCATCTCACCGGACGCACGCAGGCATAAAGATCTAGGATCTGCCTTAAACCCACGTTTAAGGAACGAAATCTCTTTGTAATATATTCTGAGCCACACTTCACACATTTCTTGGGTCTTTTCCCATCAATTCCATCCTGCTCTTTTGCACAGACCAGGCACACATAATCAAATCCGCCCACAGGTGTGGTGAGAGGTCCTTTGATGGCGATCTTGTGCTTTCGAATTGCGTTCAGTGTCTCTTCGGGTAAAATATTGTCATCCCCATATTTTTTCAGTGCCGAAAGACCAGCATGGACCTCAAGCCATTGTATTTTTTTCTTTCCCTTAAAAGTTTTTTCTACAGCTGCATCTATAACTTTTTTTGTAACTTTCCAGATATCAGGACCAATTCCGTCACCTTCTATGAAAGGAATGATTGGATTGTTTGAATCTATTGTTTTCATTTTTTCCCTTTATGCAATTTTAAATTTTTTAACTTTAAATTCACCAATTTTTAAATATTGACCTCTTCTTATTTTTATCTCTAAAAGTGTAAAGTTGGGATCATCCGGTTTTGGGAAGAATTCCTTAATAAACGAAATTATTTCCATAATTTTCTTTTTCAAGGAAATATCTTTTATGACAATTGCTCTACCTACCCCACGAATGTAACCACTATTATTTCCATCAGTTATAGGATAACAGAATTCTATATTCTTATTATTTCTAATCTGTTTCATTTTTGCGTCTTTTGTTCCTGTGGCAATATAGAATTTTTCATCTAAATGAATTAAAGTAACGGGTCTTACTCTTGGTCTTCTTTTGCCAGTAGTGGCAAAATACACCATTTGTGTTTGTTTGAAATGACTCCAAATTTCTTTTTTAAATTTATCCAACATTTTATACTCCTTTTTTTATTTGGAATTTAAAATATAATTCAATACACCACCTACAAGAATAATTTCTCTTTCTCTCTTACTGAGTTCCAACTTAACTTTAAAATCATAATTCTTCGTAACATTTCTGATAATAAAAGTTTCTTCAAATTTTACAGCTTTAGTTATATCTCTCATAGATAATTCATCTGACTGCTCAATTTTATCAAAATCGTTTTCATCAACAAACATCATGGGAATAATGCCGAAATTAACCAGATTTGCCCAATGAATTCTCTCAATAGATTTTGCGATCACTGCGTTTACTCCCAGGTACGCAGGACAAATTGCTGCATGTTCGCGAGATGATCCTTGCCCGTAACTTAAACCTGCTACAATAAAATTTGCCCGGTTTTTCTGCTTATTTTTTAAACAGCGATCCGGGAAAGTAGGATCAACAGGTTCAAACACAAATTCGGAATATTTGGGAATATTCGAACGGTACTTCAAACGTATCCCGGCAGGCATAATATGATCTGTTGTAATCTTATCTTCTACCTTCAAGGCGATATCACCAAGGAGGTCTTTCATTAAAGGTTCACTTTGAGGGGGATCTCCGATATTGGGCCCGCGATAGATTTTTACATCTTCATTTTTATTGAAATAAATCATGCTATCATCAATTGGAAAATCATCTGGAACTTCAATTTTTGGAGGAGTTCCAAGATCGCGGGGATCGGTGATAATTCCTGTAATAGCACATGCTGCTGCAGTTTCAGGGCTAGCAAGATAGACATTTGCCGAAGTAGTTCCCGAACGACCTTTGAAATTACGATTATTCGTGCGGATAGAGATGGCATCGGTGCAAGGAGCTTGACCATTTCCGATGCAGAAACCGCAGGCAGATTCCATGATACGGGCACCAAAATTGATCAGATGCAACAGTGCACCATTATTTGCCAACATTTTAAAGACCTGTTTCGAACCGGGAGCAACAGCTAAACTCACATGTGCCGGTAATTTTTTCCCTTTCACCATGCTGGCAACTGTCATCAGATCTTTATAGGAAGCATTTGTGCAACTTCCAATGCAAACCTGATCGACTTTGGTTCCGGCTAATTCTTTTACAAGACATACATTTCCCGGGCTGTGTGGAGTAGCAAATCTCGGTTCAAGTGTTCCAAGATCGATATTGATTATTCTGTCATATTCAGCGTTTGCATCTGCTTTCAATTCCATCCAGCCGCTTTCCCTATCTTGAGCTTTCAAAAAGGATTTCGTGATCTCGTCACTCGGAAAGATCGAAGTTGTAATTCCTAATTCAGCTCCCATATTTGTAATAGTAGCTCTTTCGGGGACAGATAATGTTTTAATTCCATCTCCACCAAATTCTACGGACCAACCGACATTTCCTTTTGTAGAAAGCAGTTCTAATATATACAGGATAACATCTTTTGCCGTAACCCATGGATTTAGTTTTCCAGATAGATCAACCTTTAAAACTTCCGGAAAAGTGATATAAAAAGGTAATCCTGCCAGAGCACAGGCAACATCCAATCCACCGGAACCGATAGCCATCATTCCTATTCCTCCACCTGTTGGAGTGTGACTATCGGAGCCAAGTAATGTTTTACCGGGCAGACCGAACCTTTCCAAATGTACCTGGTGGCAAATACCGTTCCCTGCTTTTGAATATCTAATGCCAAATTTTTCTGCAATGGTTTGAAGATATTTGTGGTCATCGGCATTTTCAAAACCCATCTGGCTTGTATTGTGATCCACATAACTCACGGAAAGTTCTGTTTTAATTTCAGTTATGTTCATTGCTTCGAATTCAAGATATGCCATTGTACCGGTAGCATCTTGAGTAAGTGTCTGATCTATCTTTATGCCAATAATCTCACCCGGTTTCATTTCACCTTCAACCAGGTGAGATTTAATTATTTTTTGAATTATATTCGATCCCATGTCATTTCCTGAAATTCATAACAGAATAAGAGAACCTTATTTTTTTCCTATCTTATCAAGAATCCATTCATTGGATACACTCTTTGGTCTGATGATGGGAGCCTGAAGACCGCGAGCCATAATAGCCTGAGCACAAAAACCCATTACCCGTGAAACACCGAACATAACAGTGTAATAATCGAACATGGTTAATCCATACTTGAATAAAAGTGATCCTGAGATAGCATCAACATTTGGCCACGGATCGGCTATTTTCCCTCCACCGTATTCCTTAAGTACTACAGGTACAACTTCAAATAGTCTCTTAACTGTCTGGAAGGTTTCTTCTTTTGCACAGTATTTTTCACCAAATTTATAGAATGCTGTAAATCTGGGATCGGTAGCTCTCAATACTGCATGTCCATATCCTGGAACAACTTTTCCCAATTTCAAGGTAGAAAAAACAAAATCTGATAATTCTGCTTTTGATGGAACTTTTTCGTACTTCTCAAGAATATCCAGAACGAACTTCAAACACTCCTGATTAGCCAGACCATGCAAAGGTCCTGCAAGTCCGTTCAAACCTGCGGAAACAGCATAATAGAGATTTGAAAGCGCAGAATTAACCACACGAGAAGTAAATGCACTTACATTTCCACCTTCATGGTCGCAATGAAGAACAAGATACAACCGTACTAATTTCGCAAATTCTCCTTTTGGATCAGGAACTCCAAGCATTTTTGCAAAATTTCCACCCCAGTCCAGAGATTTATCATAAGGTATCAGATCTCCCATAGAATATCTTATCCTGTAAATCCCGGCAGCGATTGTAGGGAGTTTTGCCAGAATTTCTAAAGAATCATCCAGAGTAGCTTCCCAGTAATCTGCTTTTCTCATTCCAGCAGCATATTTTTCTTTGAAAATGGAACTTCCCTCCATTGCCATAATTGCGATGCTGAACATAGTCATTGGATGAGTATCTTTTGGCAATGTCCGAATAACATCCCACACATGTTCGGGAACTTCGGAACGTAAACGCATCTCTTCCTGTAATCTTTCCAGATCTTGTTTTACAGGGATCTCGCCAGTGCAGAGAAGATAAAAAATCTCTTCAGGTATCCTATCAGCAAGCTCAGCAAGAGGAATACCCCTGATATGCAATCCCTGATAGGGATCCACGTATGAAGAATTACAAACTAAACCGATCACACCTCTCATTCCACCGTAGACCTGTTTAATTGTAACTTTACTAACTACTTTGTCAGCATGTTTGCTTAAAATCTCGTCTTTGATCTTTGCCCTGATCTTTGGGATTCTCGATCTGATTTTTTCTCTTAGCCGTGGCATTTGTTCCTCCTATATTTTTTATTGTTTAATATTTGTCTATTGGCACCTTCTTCATAATAAAACCAGTCAAAATCTTACCTCTGAATATCAACATTTTTACATTTTACAAAAGCTACTTCTTTTTTATTATGTCAATTAAAAACGTTACAGCTTAGAAAAAAATTGAATTAAATTTTGAAGAAAGATGAAAAAATAAAAAGGCAGACTTTCGTCTGCCCTTTACTTATCCTTTGATCTGTAATGCGTTTATAAGCTTTTCAAGTAGTTCCGGTTTAGTAGCTACATCGGATGATTTCAAATATTCTCGTCTCTGTTCAAAACGGTCTTTCAGAAGCGTAACATATTCATCCATATTTTCGCGGTTTTTAGGGTGATATCTTTCATAATAACCGGGAAGAATTTTTTCAATAGATTCCTTTGTGGGGATCATGGCACCAGGCAGCATATCCCAATCTTCCCATTCAAGCTGCTCCATTAAGATCCCTGTTTGCAAAGTTAAAGATGTTTGTAATTTGACGTCGTCCAGATCGTCATCAGAAGATTTCCAGTATCCTGCAGAATTGAATGTATAACAATCTGCGCCGGTTTCCAGAACTTTGATGAATGATTCCACATCTTTGTAAAGCTCATAAACCCTGAATGGATTTGCAAAAGGCTCAAAAACCAATTTCTTGAGATCTTCTTCCGTAACATTTTCAGCTCTGCTTCTTTTTGTAATAAGAGCAGCACCCATGGCAACTGCTAAATATTTGTCTTTATATTTGTGAACCGGTGGAAGTGCCGTATCCTTCATGAGCCAGGTTAAAGCTTCAGGAAAACTACATCTATTTACCCAGTTACCCAAAAGGTCCCGATCCAGTAGTGCTCTTCCATTTGCCTGTCGAACATCCAGCCCCAAAGGCAATAATTTTCCGTTTCGTTCTATCATCGCATGATTCATAAGAGCAATCAGGTATTTCCAATCAGGATTATCAAGATCTCTACTATCTGTTTTATCGAACAAAGCAGGTTCCCATACACGACATACTTTTTCATCGGTATCGATCTGGAAAGCATCATCGTGAAGGCAATATTTTTCAAATCCTGCGGGTAAGGTGCCACCATTATCTATTGAATTTGTATGAGAAGATTTTCCTGTACCAGAGAGTCCGTAAAAAGCAATTGATTTCTTGCCTAAATTTTTATATTCATCTGCGCAACCTGAGAAATCGATTTCTTTGATACCACCATGACAGGCAGCCATTCCCAGCCTCATTCCAGAAGTCCAGGCAAGAGTTAGAGTTCCTTTTTTACGCTCACCGAAATAACGCATTCCCAAATTGAAAATAACGTTCTGGGTTTCATCGACCAAGCCGATTTGAGGAGCACCAACATTATGATAATAAGGATCGTTGCAGGTCCATTCATTGAATGCAACAATGATAACATCCTGAATTGGAAGAGGTTTGCTTTTTTCATATTCCTCTTTCATTAAGTCGAGCGGAGCAAAATTGCATAACCAATTGAAAACATTGCTGGCATCTGTAGTTGTAGTCACATAAGTTGCTTTTATCATAAGATCAGGATCCAAACCCAACACAGCCTCGCATTTAATTAAATCGTAATGTTCAAGTTGATACATTGCTTCTCTGGCATCACCCTCGACTTTCTTTTTTTCATCTTGCGGTAGTCTGTTATAGAACACTCTTGCTTTAGCTGTACGCCCAATAATTTGCCCATGGCAATCGTTAAGCACTTTTGCACCTTTTGGCAGCCCTAAACGTTCAGCAAAAGGAGGATAAATCTCTAAATCTGTAACTGCTACTCCCGGTTGCTTTATTGCCATTTCATAAGCTTCACGTGCATTAACTTTTCGAACTTTCGGGTTTAGCATTATCGTTTCCGCCACAGCTCGAATCGAAGACATTTCCTTAAGATTTTTGTAAAAATCAATACTTGCTTTGCTTGCCATTTCTTTTTCCTCCAATCTATTTTTTTTAAATATCTGATTTAATCTGTATACAAGAATAAATACTATTACAATCCGTCAAAGACTTTCATAATAAATAGGTTTGTATTTTGGTTTTCTAAACTGCTTTATAAGGCAGGTAAACCGGTTGGAACATCTTACTTTTAATATATTCAAAAAGGTTTTTAGGCTTATTTGCCCAGGCAATGCCATTGGTATACGCAATTTCACACACGGCAAAAGCGATATGTGTCGAGATTTTTCTGATATCATTCAAATCAGGATAAATCCTACCTTTTTTCAAATCCTCTTCTTTGACCAGATCTGCTAAAGTTTTTGCTGCTATATAAAACATTGAATCCGTTATTTTTGTAGCCTGACAGACAACAGCCCCCAAGCCAACACCCGGGAAAATATACATATTATTTCCCTGACCTGTGATATAAGTTTTTCCTTTATATTTGATGGGATCAAAAGGACTGCCACTGGCATAAACCACGTTTCCATCAGTCCATTCATAAGCCTGTGTTGGTGTACATTCCGATTTGGATGTTGGGTTCGATAAAGCAAAAATGATGGGAGTATTTACATGTTTTTTCATTTCACGAACTACTTGTTCATTAAATGCTCCTGCCTGTTTACTCACACCCATTAATACTGTTGGTTTGACTGATTTTACAACATCGAGAAGTGTTTTTTGGAATTTCTCATTTCTGGCATATGCAACTTTATGTTCTGCTAATTTATCACCACGTGTATATGTTACGAGTCCTTTACTATCGATGAACCAGAATCTTTTTCGTGCTTCTTTTTGGGATAGTCCTTCTTCGATCATTCCGGCAACGATCATATCGGCAATTCCAACCGCAGCAGAACCTGCTCCCAGGAAGATGATTTTCTGTTCATTTAATTTTCCTTTGGTTATCCTCATTGCTGCCAGAAGTCCTGCTAGAGCAACTCCGCCTGTTCCCTGAATATCATCATTAAAGCATAAAAGCCTTTCACGGTATTTCTTTAAAAGTGGAAAAGCATGGTCATTCGTGAAATCCTCAAATTGAATTAATGCTTTAGGCCAGCGTTCATGAGCTGCAACGATGAACTCATCAATTATTTCATAAAATTCTTCTCCTTTTATGCGGGGGTGTTTTTCTCCCAAATACAAAGGATCTTTCAATAAAGTTTCATTATCTGTTCCCACATCAATCACTACAGGTAGTTTTTTAGAAGGATAAATTCCAGCACAAGCCACATAAAGAGAGAGTTTACCGATTGGAATTCCAATGCCGCTTGCTCCCAGATCTCCAAGACCAAGAATTCTGCTACCATCAGTAACGACGATTACATCGACCTCATCTTCCGGCCAATTATTAATTCTGCTTTTGAAATCTCCTTTTGCTTTGGCGGAAATATACATTCCTCTTGCTCGTCGGAAAAGATGACCAAATTGCTGACATGCAGTTCCCACAGTGGGAGTGTAAACAATTGGAGTCAATTCTTCCAGGTTTCTCAGCAGTAATGCATAATATAAGATTTCATTCCGATCGTGTAATGCTTCCAAGAAAATATATTTTCCAAGGTCTGTATCTTTTCTGCGATAATTTTCAGTGACCCTTTTTATCTGTTCTTCAAAGGTGGAAACGTGTGGAGGAACTAATCCATAAAGATTGAATTCATCTCTCTCTTTTTCGGAAAATGCTGTTCCCTTATTAAACATTGGATCGCGAATTAGGTCTAATCCTCTTTTTTTAACATGAACTACTTTTTGTTCTAACTCGTCAATTTCATAACGTTTAAGTGCCATTTGGCTTTTTACTCCTTAATATTTTATATGTCTAAAAAATCTCTTTCAAAAATCAACCAACAAACAGATCATCGAGTACAAGATGACTTTTGACTTTTGTGCTAAAGGTTGGACTGTGAATAAATTTTCTTTTGTGCAGGATGCGTGGTGCAATTCGGGGCACTGTTAAACTGGCATCCATTAAAAAGAGTATTTTTTCATTACCTTTTTCTTTCAGCGCCGAATTCAGTGCTTCTTGTAGATCAGAAAATCCTTTAACAAAAATATTCTCCAACAATTGAGGTTCGAGTTTTGTATATGCCCATAAGGATGCCCATTTCATAATTTCTGCCATTTTTGCTGCTTTATGATATCCCAATTTATAACCTTTTTCAATTTTACCAAATACATCATCGGGATTTCTGGCTTCACTTAATAGTTTTATAAAACTTTCTCCTCCCACACCTTTTCTGCAGCTTGCCACTAAAATAAGAATCCCATTAGAATTCAATGCTAATTTACTGTTGTCTATTGCCTTCTGTGATTGATAAAGGTTAATATCCATTGGATATGGTGCAACTGCAACCACGATGTCCGCTCTATCCCTGATTTCTACAGAAAAAACATCTTTTGCTTTTTCGCAAGCTAATTCAAAAGCCTGGTGCGTTTCTCCACAAACACAATAATAGATTTTATGGTCTTTATTCAGAACGGTTTGGATTGAAAATATCTGTTTGTCTTTAGCGATAACATTATACGCTTCTTTAATATCTTCTCTAATTGGATTTCCTTCGGTTACAAGAGCTTTTGCAGATGCTTTTAGAGCTAACTCATGATTTTGTTCGATAGTTTTATATCCGGCAATTCCGGGTAAAAAGGATTTTGCTCCACCCGTATAACCTGCAAAATAATGGGGCTCAACAGAAGTGACGTAAACTATCTTCTTTGCTTCAATTACCAGTTTGTCAAAATAGACATCCGTACCTTCCTTGGTTTTGCCAATAAGGATATTTTCTTTTTCATTTTTGGAATCATGAGAAAATATTTTTTTTTCCAATTCATGATAATGGTCTCCGAAAAGTTCGATGTATTCATCTTTGCTTGGTGCTCGATGAGCGCCTGTAGCAATCAGAAATTTTATATCCTTTTCTTTAATTTTATCCCAGAGCAGATCAATTATTCTTGCATTCGGAGTAGGCCTGGTGGCATCATTTAAAATAAAGAGAAGAGGTTCATCACCTTTGATAAAATCGTCAAAACTTTTGAAATCAACCGGGTTATCAATCGCATCAAAAAGCACTTCTTTTTCAGGTCGAATTTCAACTGTATTTGGATATACTATTTCACCAATATTTTCATTGGGGAGAGTTACTGTTAATTCCTCTCCCCAATACGGAATTTGCAACTCCATTATATAAGATTTTCTGCCTCTATTTTTTCTATTACTTCTCGAACTTTATCGGCAGAGAGATGTAATGCTTGCTTCTCTTCAGTCGTAAGTGATAGTTCAATTATTTCTTCAACTCCATTTTCTCCTATCTTGATCGGTACACCCGAAAATAAGCCATCGATACCATACTCTCCTCTTAAGTAAGCAGAGCAAGGTACAATCCTGTTTCGATTGCGAACAACGCATTCCACCATTTCAGCAGCAGAACTGCCGGGTGACCAATAAGCACTTCCGGTTTTAAGGTAGGAAACTATTTCACCACCAGCTTTTCGAGTACGTTCTATTAATTTATCAATTTTTGCTTTTGGCAGCAATTCAGAAACAGGTATACCATGAACAGTTGAATATCTTGGTAATGGCACCATTAAATCTCCATGCCCGCCAAGTACCAGTGCCGTTACATTCCTGGGACTAACTCCCAATTCATCAGCTATAAAATACCTGAATCTTGAAGAATCCAGAATCCCTGCCATTCCAATAACTTTTTTTAAAGCAAATCCTGTAACTTTTAAGGCGACATAAGCTAAAACATCGAGAGGATTTGTAACTGTTATTAAAACAGCATTGGGTGCATATTTAGCTATACTTTCAGAAACACTTTTCATGATTTTCACGTTATCTCTAAGTAAATCTTCCCGTGACATTCCCGGAAGACGAGGTTTACCAGCTGTAACAACAATTACATCAGAATCTTTGATCATTGATATATCAGAATAACCACTTATGAATACATCATATTTTCTTATAGGAGAAGCCTGAACAATATCCATGGCTTTACCTTCTGCCCAACCCTTTACTACATCTATCAGAACTATATTTGAAACTCGTTTCTCAGCTAAATAAAGAGCTGTTGCTATACCAACATTACCGCTACCAATTATACTAACTTTCATGTCGACCTCCTATATACCTAATGATTCAATTGTTTTATTGATCACTTGCGCTGAAGTTTTAAGTTTATCCTTAATATCAAGAGATAATTCTAATTCGATAACCTTTTCAATACCATTTGACCCAAGTTGAACTGGTACACCCAGGCATGTATCCTTGAACCCATATTCACCGTCCAGACAGGTAGGAACACATATTATAGCCTTTGTGTCGTTGATAATAGCTCCAGCTGTTTCAGCAATGGCAGCTCCTGGAGAGTACATGGATGTTTGCCTTTTCAATAATGATAAAATTGAGGTTCCTGCTTCCCTTGCTTTATCTATTATTTTCTCCACTTTTTCTTTAGATAACAATTCTGTAATAGGAATACCGCATACTCTGATAAATTCGGGTGGTATTACCATAAATTTATGGTGTCCTCCCAAAACAAGTGCACTTACTTCTACAGGAGTTACTTTGAGTTCCTGAGCAACAAATTCACAGATTCGAGTAACATCGAGTTTACCAGCAACTCCCATAACTTTCATTCTATCAAAACCGGTCTTTTCCCAGGTGTAATAAGTTAATGCGGTTACAGGTTCACTCAGAACTATAACTATCGAATCGGGTGCGTATTTTTTTATATCTTCGACTATGGGATCAAGAATTTTCGCATTTTCTTCCAGCAATTCAAGACGAAGAGTATTTGGTTTTCTAACTTTTCCGGCAGTGATGACTACGATCTTTGAATCTTTAATGTCTTCAATATTAGAAGAACCTTCAATTTTAATATCATATCCTCGTAGGGGTGAAGCTTCAGCCAGGTCAAGAGCACTGCCTTGAGCTTTACCATCCATAATATCGATAAGCATAATATTTGCAAATCCTTTCTCAGCAATGTAAAATGCCGCCGATACACCGACATTACCACTACCGATTATTGACACCTTTTCCATTATTCCTCCTAATTAATTTCTTTTACTTCCTGTTTTGTCTTACACCTTCTTCATACAAATCTTTACCGTAAATATCATTTGCCACAATGCAAGGTAAATTCTCGACTTTGAGTTCTCTTATTGCCTCAGTTCCCAAGTCTTCATAGGCTATAATCTTTGCTGCTTTCACAGATTGCGCCATTACAACTGCAGCACCACCGATCGCCGCGAAATACACACCTTTATTTTTTATCATTGAATCAATAACTTCTTTACTTCTGGGACCCTTTCCTATCATGCCTTTCAAACCTGCATCCAGAAGAATTGGAGAATACGAATCCATCCTGTAGCTAGTAGTTGGACCAGCCGAGCCGATGGGCATACCGGGTCTGGCAGGAGCTGGACCAACAAAGTAGATAATCTGCCCTTTAATATCAAAAGGAAGTTCTTTGCCTGCTTCTATTAAGTCAACAAGTCTTTT
>CBDUTJ010000052.1:0-15830 GCA_965370415.1 uncultured bacterium
AAAAAACAACTATTGACAAAAAAGTATCAGTACATAGCTTACGGCATAGTTTTGCAACACATCTTTTGGAGCAGGGAGAAGACTTGAGATATATTCAAAAGATTTTAGGGCATAAAAGTTCGAAAACAACTGAAATTTATACTCATGTAACTTCTATTGGAATGAACAAAATCAAGAGTCCTTTAGATAGTATAGATATGGAAGATTGACTAGTTGTACAATAACTACTAAAAAAAGTTATTATACAACAAAATTACTGTAACTATAGGTTAGTTATGTACAATAAAAAAATTGACGTGGCATGCATATGTTAAAAGCAACTAAAAGAATGGGAGGAGAAAATGTTTAGGTGGATAATTATTTTATTTTTACTTTCTTCACCTTTATTAGGTCAGGAGTGGATTAATATTTCACCCATGCCTGATAGTACTGCAATTATTTCCGGATGCTTCATTTCTGCTGAGGAGGGATGGATATTTAATAGAAGACTCGATGCTGATAGAGAACTTTATTATACTTCCAATGGAGGTGATAATTGGGAACTCATTTTCACTTTAACTAATGATTATGATCAGATTCTTTCTATTTCCATGGCTGACCCTTTGAATGGTTGGCTCATCCTTACAAACGATTTTTTTAGTTATAGTAGTTTTTTTAAAACAAGTGATGGAGGACACACATGGCAAAATATGGACGATTATGTTATTGATATTGAAGATGTTTCATCATATTATTTTATCGATGAAAACATCGGATTTATCAGTACATTCGTTTATGCTGACTCATTACCTAATCTCTATAAAACAATAGACGGAGGATATTCTTGGGAATCAATCGAAGTTCCACCAATGTATATATCTAACATTCCTGTGAATTATAGAATAACAACTTTTTTCTTCTTAAACGATTCTATTGGTTGGGCAGGCTGCGCATATTCAGGAACAGTAGGAAATGTTCTTTATACTTCTAATGCTGGTGAAAATTGGATTGCTATGGATAACTCTCTTTTTTTTGTGAGCGCAGTACAATCGGTAACTTTTAGAACTGAGCAAAATGGAGTTCTACTTTGTTTTGGTTGTATATATCCCTATGTTCTATTGACGACTGACAATTGTCTAAATTATACACAGCTTTACATACCGGGTTATGCTTATGCTGTAAATTTTCAAAACGACTCCACAATTTGGATTGCTGAAGGCTCGGGAGGGATTTACCGGAGTACCGATTTGGGGGATACATTCGAACTAGTATATTTAACTGATCCTTATATTAGAGAAATTTATTTCTTCAATGATATTGGGTATTTCTTTGGTAATAATAATACTCTACTAAAATTTACTGATCAATTAAATATTGATGATAACTTACTTCCAAGTAATGATTATTCACTTAGTACTTTTCCCAACCCATTTAATCCATCTACTACTATCTCTTTTTCAATTCTTGAAGATAGCAAAGTTGAATTAAATGTCTGCAATATAAAAGGACAGAGTGTTAAGACTATTGTAAATAATAATCTAGCAAAAGGTGAACATTTTTTTACTTGGAATGGTACTGATAAATCAGGAAAAACATTGAGTTCAGGTGTTTATTTCTATAAATTGAATATTAATGACAGAACAGAAGTAATGAAAAAATGTTTGCTGTTAAAATGAAAAAGATGCTGCTAACAAGCGTATCAGCGGAGACCCGTAGCATACGCAAAACATTAATCAACCTTCCGCTTCGCTCCATGTTGATTAACGGCGGCGTGACACTAAAAAAGAGACGCGCAACCGTATCGAAGCGGAACATCGTTTAAAAATGCGTACACGGGGACTCGCAAATCGACTACCCTTGACTTTGATTTGCTCGTCTCTTATCAGCTCACTAATCACAGCAGGAGTTTGAGCAAGCTCAAATCCACTGCTCATGGCGATCTGACGTGTCACGCCGGCATTATTCCACTTTATCCGTTGAATAGAACCTGGTAGTAGGATAGGCAAGTTCAATGTCTTTCTGTTTAGCAAATTCCTTTAAAATATCTTCCCAGATAGCTTCGGTATAACCTCTTCTTTTCCTGGTTTCACAAAGGTGTCGAATAGTAAGTTGGATTCCGTGGTCTTTCACATCGGTATAAACAATTGGAGTAAGGTGTTTGTAGTAGATTAGAAATTTTCGGGCTGCTCTTTTTATCTGTCTTTCCACAGGTGCTGTGATATTCTCACTTTTTTTATTGGCAATTTTAAGAAGTATTTTTTTTGCTTCCTGCCAATTACTTTCAAAGGTAATAACAACACGGATTTCGTTCCAGATGTATTTGAATCCTTTATCGTAATTTGCCAGATCCTGAGTGAATATTTTCCCGTTTGGAATATGAATTATCCTGCCGGTGCTCTGATCTGCATCTACCCAGTTCCCTATTTCCAGTAAAGAAAATTCAAATAGACTCTGGTCTATAACATCACCAGCCAGATTACCAATCTGTATCCTGTCTCCCGCTTCGAATGGTTTTCTGGAAATTATAAAGATCCAACCTGCGAAATTGGCTATTAAATCCTTGAGTGCAATGGCAATACCGGCAGAGAGCAATCCCAGGTAAGTAGCAATAGATTGTACACCTTCATACCACAGTCTGCCCACAATAATTATACCAAATACAGCAACAGCGGCGCTTATTATTTTTCTCCATTGATAGCGGGATTTCATATCGGTTATCTTTCTCAGGATGAGTCTGTTTATCACTAATTTCAGCAGCCAGAGTATTGTAATGATAATAACCGATTTTATCAGCTTGATCATGATCGGAGAATTAATGTATGGAACTTGTTGTAAAAGTTGTTCTACGAAATTCATATTTTACTCCCGTACCAGGTTTTTGATCAACCTGATATACAAAACGAATTTATTAATATAATGTCAACAAATTTGAAAACCGCATCCTCAAATTTATTACTTATCTCTGTAAGAACGTATATTTTTTACTCCATTGAAAACCGCTAATATTTCTGCAGCTATGGCGATGGCAATTTCCTGTGTGGTAGTTTTTCCAATATTTAATCCTATAGGTGCATAGATGTTATCTATGAGAGAACCCTTGAATTGTCTCTTCTTTATTTTTGTTACAGCATCTGCTACTTTTATCTTCGAGCCTATCATACCGAGATATTTTGCATTAATATTTTTGCTGCACAGGTTCTCCAGGATGTCGTGGTCATACTTATGCCCGTGTGTAAAAATGATCACCGCATCATTTACAGTAGGTACAAACTTCTTAAGATATTGCATATAATCTACTACCAGAACTTCTTTAGCAGTGGGAATTCTTTCTTTACTGGCAAAATCTTCACGATTATCTATCACAACGCAGTAAAAACCTATCGAATTCAAAATCGGAACCAGGCTACGGCAAAGATGACCGGCACCAAAAATATAAGCCTTTTTGGTAGGCGGATAATATTCAAAATATACTTTGGCTACACCCCCACACATCATGCCTATTCCTTCAGATGTTTCTGTAAGCTCAAAATCAAGCATGGCATTTTTTTTAGTTTTGTGGATTTCTTTACATTTATCCAGCACAAGGCGTTCCAGCTTACCACCACCAACCGTTCCCTGAGAGCTTCCATTTTCATAAGAAAGAAGTTTGAAACCTGTTCTACCGGGGGTTTTCTCCACTCCCTCCACTATCGTTGCCATTACAAAAGCAATTCCTTTCTGCTGGTTTTCTACAGCTTTTCTTAGAACGTCAAATACCGGTATTTCCATAAATTTATCCTTTATTTAAAATTCCATTTAATTCATTTTTTGTATTTATGTTTTGCATTATTTCTTCATCTTCTACCAGGATGAATTTCCTCTTCTGGGGAATCAAATGAATAACATCTCGCAGTGTAGGTTTATCGGAATTGGCAAAAAGAAAATCTCTGAACTCTGCAGAAAACAGGATGGGATGTCCGGTATATTTTTTTCCATTCCTTTCTATATAAGGTTGAAAGATAAAATGATCCTCATCTAAGCCCCCAACCAATTGCCGGTAAATAGAAACAGGCAAGAATGGTTGATCTACCATTTGCAGCAGGATCGGATATTTCCCCGTAATTGCGGCAAAACCCTTCAGAACCGATGAAAACATCCCCTGCTCATGATTCTGGTTGTATATGAATTTGATCTTCTCAGGATCGAGATTTGATGTTATCACCTCATTTCGAACTGCTTCCAGGTTTTCTCCCAGTACTATATAAACATTTTCAGAGAAAGGAAGCAATTTCTCTAAAATGAGAACGATATGAGCCTTATTTTTAATCCTCAGCAGCGCTTTATCTCTTCCCATTCTTGCCGATTTCCCGGCAGAAAGTATGATCGACTCAATTCTTCTTTTCATAATATCCCACTAAATTTATTGACACAATAAGTTCACTTCAATGACATATCCAATAATTAGTTTTAAATAATTGTGTCAATTATTTCAAAATGGTGGTGTAGAATGGAAAAGGAAAAACATTTATTAAAACATATCCAGGCACTCACAAAGATCGGTATTGCGCTTTCGGCAGAAAAGAATATAAATAATTTCTTTAAACTGGTACTGGATGAGGCTATCAGGTTTACAAATGCAGATGGTGGAACGATATACACTTTATCGGAAGATAAAAAAACTCTTGATTTCAAAATTATCTGCACAATTTCCATGAACCTGCGACTGGGAATGGCAGATATGGCAAAATGGCCCAGCGTTCCGCTTTACAATAATAAAGGAAATAAATTGTTTAAAAATTTTGCCTCGTACGTGGCACATACCGGTGAAGCTACCAGCGTGGAAGATGCATACGACCAGAATATTTTTGATAACAGTGGTACAAAAAAGTATGATAAAAATAATAATTACCATTCCAAATCTATGGCTGCTATTCCATTGAAAGACCACGAAAATGAACTTCTGGGAGTTATCCAGCTTATCAATGCTATGGATGAAAAAGGAAATATCGTTAACTTCGACGAGAAACAGTTAACCATGCTCACTTCCCTGGCTTCGCAGGCTGCAATTGCTTTTACAAATAAGAACCTTATCGAAGGGTTAGAGAACCTTTTATACCAGTTTATTAAGAGTATTGCAGGTGCTATCGACAGGAAATCAAAATACACCGGTGGGCATATCAAGCGGGTGGCAACCCTTTCCGAAATGCTGTCCCAAAAAATTCAGAAAGACAAAGGATATTATAAAGATATTACATTTTCAGATGATGAATTACAGGAAATAAGCATTGCAGGATGGATGCATGATGTGGGAAAGATAACCACTCCTATCTATGTACGCGATAAAGCCAAGAAGCTGGAAACGATCTTCGATAGAGTAGACCTGATAAGCACACGTTTTGACCTGGTTAGATCTATCATCTTGAAAGATATTTCATGCTGCTTGAAAGACAAAGGCAAAAAGGAAGAATTGGAAAAACTGTTAAAACAATTGGAAAAAGACAGGAAATTTATTTGCCAGGTGAATACTGGTGGTGAATTTATGAAAGATGAAGACCTGGAAAGAATAGACGGGATCTTCCAATTTAAATATTCTTCAAATGGAAATGACTATTTCCTGCTAACGGAAAATGAAAAAACAAATCTCTCAATCAGAAGGGGAACTCTGCTGCCTGAAGAATTCGATAAAATGCGGGAACATGCCATTGTAACGCATGAAATGCTGGGAGAACTCACATTTCCCAAAAAATTCAGGAATGTACCGAAATATGCCTCTTCTCATCATGAAAAATTGAATGGAAAAGGATATCCATTCCAGTTGAATGCAGATCAAATGCCACTCCAATCACGCATTATTGCTACCGCCGATCTTTACGAAGCTCTCACAGCTTCAGATAGACCATATAAAAAGGGAAAGACCCTTACCGAATCGCTGCGGATCATGGCGTTCATGGTGAAAGACGGTGAGATAGATGCTGATTTGCTCGACTTACTCATCGATTCCGGGCTGTATCTGGAATATGCAAAAAAATTCTTGAAACCCCAGCAGATAGACGACGTTAATATTGAAAAAATTAAAGCAATGTATCATTAAAAAAATTTATGGATACACTGACTAAAGAACACACTAAAGAATTAGTAAAACTCAAACAGAAAAAATATCGTGAAAATGCCAAAGCAGTAATTGTGGAAGGTATCAGGCTGATAGACCAACTACAAACAAACGGGATCCTTTTGCAGGAACTATACGTTTCCGATCCGGATAAATATAACTTAAAAGACTTCAATACAAACAGAATATTTCATACTGAACTATGGCAAATTGAAAAGATAGCAGACACAAAACATCCTCAGGACATTGCTGCTTTGGTGCAAACGAAAACCGTTCCTATTGCAGAAAGATCTTTTTTACTTTACCTGGATGATATCAAAGAACCCGGCAACCTGGGAGCCATATTCCGCACAGCTACTTCCGCTGGAATTTCTGGTGTCGTTCTATCTCCCGATTGTTGTGAAGTGTTTAATCCCAAAGTGATACGTGCATCGCTGGGAACTGTGTTTTCACTACCTATAGAAATTCATGATATTAATTGGCTCAAGCAAAATGATGCTGCAATAATCGCAACAACTTTGCATGATTCCGTAGACCTTTTTAAGGCTGTGAAACCGGATGGCAATATTGTGCTGGTTATTGGTTCTGAAGCTTTTGGAATTCATCGGGAGATCATCGACCTGGCTAACATGAAAGTTAAGATACCAATCTCTAACTCCGTAGAATCACTGAACGCTGCTGTTGCTGCCGGCATCGCAATATTTCATTTTACCAACCGTTAAATAATATGAATCCGATAATTGCGAACTTAACAAAACAGAAGATATGGCTGGCTCCACTCGCTGGATTTACCGACAATGCTTTTCGCACGATCTGTAAAAAATGCGGTGCTGATGTGGTGGTTAGTGAGATGGTAAGTGTAGATGGACTTATTCACAACAAAGTAAAAAGCCTGGAATACCTGGATTTTACCGATTTCCAGCGACCTTATGGAATCCAGCTATTCGGTTCTAACCCTGCTATTATGGCAAAAGGAACCGAGATCGCACTGGAAATGAAACCAGATTTTATAGACGTCAATATGGGCTGCCCGGTAAAAAAAGTGGTAAAACGTGGTGCTGGTTCCGCTTTAATGAATTTTTCCGAATTAGCAGAAAACATCATTAAAGAAATAAAAAAAATATTAGCTGGAACCTCCATTCCCCTATCTGTAAAAATAAGAGCAGGCTGGGATAAATGCTGCATTAATGCAGTAGAGTTCGGCAAGAAGATGGAAAACGCAGGATGTGACATGATCTGCTTACATCCACGTACACGCAGCCAGATGTTCTCCGGACAAAGTGATTGGAACCTGATAAGAGAGCTAAAAGAGAAGCTAACTATACCGCTTATCGGTAACGGTGATATAAATAGCGTTGAAGATATCATCAGGATGTTCAACGAAACAGGATGTGATTCTGTGATGATAGGTCGTGGAGTTCTGGGAAAACCCTGGATATTCAGAGATATTAAAGAATATTTTGAAAGCGGTGACGTTTCGGATATCAGTTTCCTGGAAAAGATGAAGATCATAAAAGAGCATTTTGAACTGGAAATTGAAAACAAAGGTGAAACAAAAGCGTTGATAGAGATGAGAAACCATTTTTCACACTATACAAAAGGTTTACCAGGCGGTGCTAAAGTACGTGAGTTCGTTAATCGCTGCCTGGATAGCGAAGATGTGCTGGAAGCTATCGAAACACTCTTCCTTTCGCAGGAGAAAACAGCCCATGGATAAAATTCAAAATATCTTATGGCAGGCAAGATATCATAGAAATAAGAACTGGCTGCAGGTAAGAGCACTTCTGAAGAATGGTTTGAATGAATTCCGGGATAATAAAGAACTGCTGCTTGCTCTGGCAGAACTTTATATGTCCAAAAAATTATTCCGCAAAGCTATAGAGCAATATCAGCTTGTGCTGGAACAAAATGAAAATGATGAATCCGTTATTTTCCAGATCGGTAATTGTTTCCTTTCTCTCAGGGAATTCCGCCTGGCTCTCGATTATTACAACAGGATTCCCGACGGCTATCCTGAACTTCTTTATAATAAAGCTTTTTCTTATTCCAAATTAGGAAAAACAGAAAAGAGTATAGAAGTTCTGCAGGAGCTTTTGAAATACAGAATAAATTCGGAACTACCTTATATTTTCCTGGCAGAATTATATTTTTCTAAAAAAAAATTCAAAGATGCTATCGAACATATCAACAAAGCAGAAGAGCTATTCGGGAAAAAGGGAAGCATCTTCTATTTGCGCGGATTGGCTCATTTTCAACTGGGGAACTGGCTAAAAGCTTATGTAGAATTTCACGATGCCCTGAAATTAAAAGTGAATTCTTCTCATTTTTATAGGAATTATGGCCTTACCTGCGAAAAGATCGGTAAAACCCTGGAAGCTGTAAATTACCTGCTTCAGAGCATAAAACTGGCTCCCATGGAACCTGTGAATTACATCGAATTAATAAGATTGTATCTTGCTCACGACCGCTTTATGGAAGCCTTTTCCATGGTGCAGTTGGCCAAAAAAAATGTACCCTTCTCCATTACATTGTCGATGTTGTATAATCAAATAATGGACAAAGTTAACAAATCAAAGAAAAGTTGACCATGATACTTGAATATATAAAATTTTTCTGGTGGGTGTTACTTATTATTATTCATCTGCTGGGTATCATTGCTGCCCTAGATGTAATAATGAAAGGGCGTACTGCTCAAGGTTCTATTGCCTGGGCAGTTTCACTTCTTTTCATCCCTTACTTTGCGATTCCGCTTTATCTGATGTTTGGAAGCAGAAAGTTTTCCGGTTATGTAAATGCCAGAAGAACGGGTGATCTTGAGATACATCATATTGCCGAGAAATTGAAACAGGAACTTGCCTCGTACAAAGTGGATTTCATAGAAAAAGAAACCAAACATAAAGTATTAGAGCAGTTAGCCAAAATGCCCTTCACAAACTGTAATACTGCTGAGCTATTGATCAATGGCGATGATACGTTCAAAGCAATTTTTGAAGGTATCGATAAAGCCAGAGACTACATCCTGGTGCAATTCTACACAGTACACGATGATGAACTGGGAAAAAAACTGAAGGACAGGTTGATTACCAAAGTAAAAGAAGGTATCAGAGTTTATTTCCTTTATGATGAGGTAGGCTGCAGATTGCTTTCTGATGAGTATGTAGAAGAACTATCGGAACAAGGAATTAACATAGTTCACTTTAAAACAAATAGAAGATGGAATACCCGGCTCCAACTGAATTTCCGCAATCATCGCAAGATGGTTATTATAGATGGAAAAGAAGCTTATGTAGGTGGTTTGAATGTGAGCAGGCGGTATCTTGGCATGGATAAACGCTTCGGCTTCTGGCGTGATACTCATGTTAAGATAAAAGGACCTGTCGTCCTCAGTGTGCAGATCCCCTTTATTGCCGACTGGTATTGGGCTACCAGCAAAGTTCCCGAATTGAACTGGAAACCATTTCCTACAGGTGGCAATGAAAATGCATTGGTTCTTCCATCCGGACCAGCCGATGACCTGGAAACATGCGGCATGTTTTTTGTACACTGCATCAACTCTGCCAGGAAGTTTGTATGGATTAGCAGCCCCTATTTTGTACCGGATCAGCAGATACTGGCTGCTTTGCAACTCGCTGCACTGCGGGGTGTGGATGTAAGAATTCTCATCCCCGAAAAGACAGATAACATCCTGGTTAATTATTCGGCATATTCATTTCTGAAAGATGTAATGCAGGTAGGAATTAAAGTATACCGCTATCAGAAAGGCTTTCTACATCAGAAGGTAATACTGGTAGATGATGGATTTGCCGCTGTTGGTACTGCCAACCTGGATAACCGCTCTTTCAGAATAAATTTTGAAATCATGATGTGTTTCACAAGCGGGGAATTTACTACCCGCACCCATGAAATGTTGAAAAATGACCTGCAGGATTCCAAGTTGATAACTATGGAAGATATAAATAAGAAACCATTCTGGTTTAAAGTAGCAGCACGTATCTCCCGACTAATGGCACCGTTGCAGTAGTAACAAGTTACAAGGATAAAGTACTTAAGTAAGCTGATAGCTGAAAAATATTTATCCAACTTAAAAAAAATTTAATTCTTAAACAAAAAAATAAATGGAGAAATTTGAAATGAAAAAAATGTTAGTAATAGTTTTATTATCTACCATTACCATTACTGCTATATCTGCAGAGATAATCGATCACAACTGCACCGATATTACCCAGATCCCTGAATCAGCAATAAATCAAGCCAAAGCCGATCTTCACATCGCTTACGGACATACATCTCATGGCAGTCAACTAACAGACGGCATGACGGGATTGATCAGTTTTGCCAATGGCGGTGGACTGGGACTTTCATTTCCAATCGATATATTTGCCTGGAATAACGGAGGGACAGGTGGAGTATTGGATCTTCACGATTATGCGATGAGTGGAGATTGTGGTTATTACCCACAATGGGTAAATGAAACAGAAGCTTACCTGAATGATCCGGTAAATTCGGATGTAAATGTTATCATCTGGTCTTGGTGTGGTCAGGTAGATGATAAGTATGCAGCAGGAACACTCGGCAGCGAATATTTATATCCAATGGCTCAACTTGAAATAGATTATCCGGCTGTTACTTTTATTTATATGACCGGTCATGTAGATCATTGGGATGATGCAAATAATAAAGCTGCAAACCAGATGGTTCGGGATTACTGCATAACCAATGATAAAGTTCTTTATGATTTTGCAGCTATCGAAAGTTACGATCCTGACGGAACATTTTTCGAGTTTCCTCATGATAACTGCAATTATTATGAATCTGAAACCGGATCTCTATTAGGCAACTGGGCTACCGAATGGCAAAATTCTCACACTGTGAACGTTGACTGGTATAACTGCAATTCGGCGCACAGTGAGCCCCTGAATGCTAATCGAAAAGCTTATGCTTCCTGGTGGTTATGGGCAATACTTGCCGGCTGGGACCCGGTTTTATCTGTTAATGAGATTGTAATTATTGATAAAGAAATTTTGCTCACCAATTATCCAAACCCCTTCAATCCTACAACAACAATCTCTTTTAATCTCACCGCTGAGGACTCAAAGGACGCAGAGATTATAATTTATAACTTGAAAAGTCAGAAAATTAAAACGCTTTATCCGTTCTCAAACGGGGGGTTGGGAACGAGATATTCTGTTATCTGGAATGGCGTTGATGAATCCAGTAAACCGGTCGCTTCTGGGGTTTATTTCTACAAACTAAATGTGAATGGCAAAACAGAAGCATTGAAGAAGTGTTTGCTGTTGAAATGAAAAATAAAAGCTCGTTCAATAGTCCCGATTGAATGAAATAGTTAAGAATGATCGTCTCGATCTTAATAACAGGATTATAAAATCACACCGGGACGGTGTTCGAGAAAAATATAAGGTTCAATCGAGACGATTGAACCAACAGTGTGAGTGGGTACTAACCCACCGGGCTGTTGTTCTTTTGATCCCACTAATTAATTCATGAGTTTCCGGGTAGTTGTAAGGTGGGTGCCAACCCACCGAGTAGGTTTGAATCCCTGCTAACCTGCACCGCAGAAGCACAAGTTTGGCAAAAGGGAACATAAGATGCCGTTGAAAAAATAAAAATCTTCCTGCTTATCTACGTTTTCCCTTTATGCAAAAGGAAACAAGCATAAAGAATGTCTCTCTGAGAAACTCTCTCAACGGCATTCGACGAAGAGTCTGATTTTTGCAGGCTGCTGCCAACCAACCGGGCTGTTGTTCTTTAAATCCCACGAATTAATTCGTGGGTTTCCGGGTAGCGTTAAATAATATTTCCTTTGACAAAAATATTTCGAAAAAGCAATTTCGTTTATGATTTCAGCAAGGCATAAAGAAAATGGATTATTCAGATGATATGAAATTGAAGAAAATGAAAAATAAAAGAATGGAGGTAAAAATGAAAAAAATTACAATAATTCTCACATTTCTATTTCTCATTACTTTTGCAAATGCAGGAACTCTTTTTGTTGGACTGGAAGGCTCCGCACCTCCCACATTTTCATCTGACCTGAGCGGATTTCCCAATGTAACTTGGACTCCCCACTACTCTTTTGATGTAAGCGGAGCTACTGCCACGCCGGAGGGAACGCTCTACCTTTGTGAAGGAGCATTTACAACCCACCTCTATGAGGCAAGTTTAACTTCTTCTCCTCAACTGATATGCACTATCAGCGAAGACATGAGCAGTCTCGCTTATGGTAGAGATACACTTTGGGGCTTTTCTAACTATGCTGATCCTAAAGGTATTTACAGCATAGACACAATCACAGGAACAACTACATTAGAATTGGATGTTTATACAGGTTATGGTTTCAGGTTCTTTGCTCTCGATTACAATCCTGTTGATGATCTATTTTATGGTTACACTGAATATGGAGCTTCCGGGCTTTATTCTATAAATATTGATACTGGAGAAATGATCCAGCTTACCGGTTCAATTCCTGCCAGTAACGGACAAGGACGCGGAATGGCTGTTGGCAACAATACAGTTTATCTAACTGCAACACGCGGAGATGACGGAATTCCTTATTTTGCCTATGATATTGCTCAGGGTGTTGGCGGTGACTGGGTAGAATTCCCAAATCCGTATCCTGCTTACCATTCAACCGGTGGTGCAGCATTTATACCAGACCCAATAACAACTATTGAACTAAGCGGACACGTGGTAGGTTCTGATCAGCCGGAAGTCGGGTTGGAAAATTGCGACGTTACACTTACAGGAAATGAAAGCTACCAGATGTTTACAGATGCCAATGGAGATTTTTTCTTTCCGGAAGTTGAACAGAATGATGATTACATTCTTGAAATTACTCTTGAGGGTTATGATATCCATACCGAAGATGTGTCCGTTGGGATTGAAAACATTGACCTGGGAACAATTACTCTAATTGAAACTGCTCTTCCCGCCACTAATGTTGTTGCAGTTATTAATGAAGAAAATACAGAAGTCTCACTCACCTGGGATGCTCCTGCCGTGAGAGAGCTTGAATTTTATGATGTTTTCCGCTTCTTAGAAGTTAACAACCAAAATCCTGATGATTGGGATCTGCTCTCTTCTGTAATTGACGAAACTGTTTATATAGATACTGGCTGGGAACAACTAGAGCCGGAGATGTATCAATATGCAATAATTGCACAATACACAAATGGTATTGCAGCAGAGGCAGCATTTTCTAATGTAGTAGAAAAACTTGCAGTTGGAACTGATATGGAATTACCTGTTGTTCAAACAAAAGTTCATAATTATCCCAACCCCTTCAACCCTACAACAACAATCTCTTTTAATCTCACCGCTGAGGACTCAAAGGACGCAGAGATTATAATTTATAACTTGAAAAGTCAGAAGATTAAAACGCTTTATACGTTCCCATCCGGCAGCTGCCGGATAGGAACGAGGGAAGTAATTTGGAATGGTACCGACTCAAACGATCAACCAGTTAGCTCCGGGCTTTACTTCTATAAATTGAACGTGAATGGCAAAACCGAAGCAGTGAAGAAATGTCTGCTATTGAAATGATAAATGCAGCACGGAATCCCTGCTCTTCCCTTTTAACAAAAGGGAACATAAGATGCCGTTGAAAAAATAAAAATCTTCCTGCTTATCTACGTTTTCCCTTTATGCAAAGGGAAACAAGCATAAAGAATGTCTCTCTGAGAAACTCTCTCAACGGTATTCGACGACTTGTCTCGTCGTAGCCTTGGCAGAGCAAGAAGAGTCTGATTTTTGCAGGCTGTGTGCTAACCTACCGGGCTGCTGTTCTTTCCATCCCACTAATTAATTCGTGAGTTTCCGGGTAGTCTTAAATAATATTTTCTTTGACAAAAATAATTCAAAAAACCAGTTTCGTTTACGTTTTTCAACAAGGCATTGAGAAAATGGGTTATTCAGGTGATATGAAATTGAAGAAGATGGAAAGATTTAAATGTGAAATCACAAACTTAGTCGGGGATACAAACATTAGCAGCAATTTAACATGGAGTAGAAAATGAGAAAATTATTTGTAATATTTATTTTAATGATTTTTACAATATTATCAGCACAAAACGCTGTATGGGAAAGTCCAAAGCCATTTGTTTTAGGAGATAACATTGAACTTCAATTTCTAAGCATTAAAACATCAGATGGAAATACGATTTTCTTTTGGTCAAAAACTGAACTCGAGGGTAGAATTATCTATGCGACCAAACTTAATGAAATGGGTGAATATCAATGGCTCGAAGAAAAAAAGATCATCTTAGAACATGAACCAGCAATTTTTTTAATAGATATCATCAAAATTTCAGATAATAATTATGTATTGCATTTTTCTCATACGGATTATAAAAATGGACCTTTTGATAACATTTACACAATTATGGATGAAAATGGGAATATGCTTTGGAATGATAATTTCAGTTTGTTGGATCATAATGAAGAGTTATATCCGGTTTCTCAATTTGAAGATATAATAAACGGCTTTAATATTCTCTGTCATAATCAGGATAATGATGAAACAAAAATCATTCATTTTGAGCTTGATGGCAGCTTTACAGAAACTGACGTTTCTAACTATTCTTATGCAAATAGACAAATAATACAAATTCTAGTGAATGAAAGTTTTTACTATATTTTCTATTTTGAAAATGGAGATTTAGTTCAAACAAAATTGAATAATACTTTTGAACCTGTAATTAGTTCAGTCATTCCATTAAACATTACGGTTTATAGTTATGATAAAACTCATCTATTTCTGTATGATAATGAGTTTTATTTCATTGATGGATATAATCAAATCGTATGTAAAATATCAGGAGTTGGCGAATTGATATGGTTAACAAGCTGGAATTATGATCGATCCTTAAATCGTTTTCATCAAGGAATTACAGCAGATGGTAAAATATATATTTTTGAAATTGATAATGATCAAGTCCAATATGTTCTTGTTAATAATGATGGAGAAATTGAGTTAAATCTTCCCATTTTACAGGATGAAGACCTTCTCCAATATTTTCATGTTTCTTATAACGAAAATGATAAAATAAATGTGATCTCTGCATCTTATGAAGACGATACTTATTACTATTTAGCACAAACTGTTGATCTCGACGGGACAATGACATATCCAATAGAAGGATTGCAATTGGATATTACGCCTAAGTACTATCAATTAGTTTTGACCTCATATCCCGATAAATTTTCATATTTATTTCTTCAAACCGGTGAAGATCGCAAAACATATCTTGAGATTAACACATATAATGAGAGTGGAACTCAGATAATTCCCGAAGATCAGACAATATTGGAATCATCATTTGTCTCAAAATCATTTATGACATGTTCTCAATATATTGAAGATGAAAATTGTATTTTGCTTGCCTTTGTCTCAAATCGTGGTGATTATGGAGTTAGCGAAGTATATATACAAAAGATCAATCATCTTGGTGAGCTGCTTTATGAAGAGGAATCAAGATATATTTCTACTTATGAAGCAAATGAGGAAATCGGAGATGTTTTTATAAACGAAGCCGGTTTTGTATTTATTATGTATGAAGATGATATTTATGATTTCAAATGTGATGTTTATGACCATTTGGGGGAATTCGTAAGAACTTATACACTCGATAATGGTGATATTTATTATGTTAAGTATCATCATTTCACAGAGGATGGGACAATTGTTGGATGGAAGAAAAACAATGTAGTAAAAATCCTTAAACTTGATGAAAATCAAATACTCTGG
>CBDUTJ010000053.1:0-15627 GCA_965370415.1 uncultured bacterium
CAGTGGATGAGCGGTGTGCGGCATATCCGCGAAGTAATTCCCTTTCCCAGGATGATAAACAGGATATATCCGTAATTAGCACCTTGCGAAGGTTTTTGAACTTCTTGCAGGAAACGACCTTCGCAAGGTTAAATAAATTCACATTTTATTCAATCGGGACGATTGAGCAAACATTTTTGTAAGACATTATTTCAAAAGTAGCATTTTCTTTATTTCGGAAAAATCATTTCCTACTTTTAACTGATAGAAATAAACTCCAGATGAAACCGATTTACCACTATCATCTTTTCCATCCCAAACAACAGAATGCTGACCTGCTGATAGCTGACTGCTGACGAGCTGCTTCACTTTTTGTCCTTTCAAATTATAGATTATTAATTCCGTGTTCTCCGTGTTCTCTGTGGTTGAAAAAGAGATAGTAGTGGTTGGATTGAATGGGTTGGGATAGTTGGTGAGAAGCTTTGTAACCGGTACAATCAGTTCATCTGCACCCGTTTCCGGATATAATGCAAAATCAACAGTAGTCGTTTGATTCTCCTGTACAATCACATCATTGAAAGTGAGATCGCAATATCCTTCGGCTGTACAGGTCAAACCATCGTACACACCAACGGGGATGTTTTCCAAAAAATATGTACCATCATAGTCTGTTGAATCGGAAAAACTTCCAAGGGAAACACAAGCACCTTCGATCGGTTCACCGGAGTATAAATCGGTTACGATTCCATCAATATTACCGGTATGTAATAGATCTTCATCTTGGAAAATAAGTAAGGCAGAATCGGTGGTAACGAATAAATAATTATCCTGCACAGCAACATTATAACAGCATCCGGGAATTGGATATGATTCCAAATGGACAGGAGCTTCCGGATCAGAAATATCGAATTTCAATAAATCATATTCGGCAATATAGAGATAATCGCCTGAAATGCAAATACCCGTTGCACCTGTTACATCATCATAGGTACAGATTATTTCCGGGCTATTAATATCGGTTATCTCTACGACCTGGAAATGCTGGTCACAAACAAGATACAGCAGATTATCCCGAACAAGAAGGTCTCTTGCATAATTACAGACAGTGGTTAAGGAAGTTATCAATTGCGGGTTTGAAGTGTCATTAACATCCACGATCCATAAAGTATAAGCGCCATCTCCGGCAATAAAGGCATATCCGCTATTTACGCAGATCCTGAGAGCATTGCCGCTGAGAGTTAAGGAACTTTCCAGAGATGGATTGGACGGATCTTGCAAGTTTAATATTTTAAGAACATCACCATCTAAAATATAAACTAACAAATCTTCTGCAAAAATATCTTTGGCAGCAGACGGATAGTCCCCGGCAAATTGCGGAGCATCAGGATTACTCACATCGATCACAGTGAAAGTGGGTGTCCAATTGATATTATCCTGCATGAAAACATAATTATCTCTCACATCGAGATTATTGGGCATTGCCCAGAGATCCAATGCATATTCTCCCCTCAAAAAGGGATTTTCTAGATTACTAAAATCAATTATTTTTAATCCTCCGGGAATCAAATAAATTTCACCTATATCTGCCAGGTAAGCAAAATCCTGATTCACTTTTACTTCCTGAAGCCAGTATGGTCTTTGCAGGCTTCCTTCTAAAACCGTATTGGAAGGAATCTGAACATTCAATATTTCCAGGAAGGATATTTCAGATGAAAATAGATAATTCCCAGCAAGAAATATGGATCTCACATTATCCATTGTAGAAAAACTCTGAGCAATGAACGGTGAATTCAGATTGGAAATATCGACAACATCCAAATTATCCGATGCAACAAAGGCATAGTTTCCTTCAACTTTAACATCGTGGGCAGAACCGGATGTTGAAATCTGCGATTTAAAAACAGGATTCAACGGATCAGTAACATCAACGATTTCAAGTCCGTTTTGATAGTCGGCGATAAATGCATGTCCGTTTGAAAACGCAACATTATTTCCATAACCCGGAGTGCTATAATTCGAGACGAAAACAGGATCTTCCGGAATTGTTATATCCAAGATAGTAAGCCCCATATTGGCTGTGTCGGAAATATAAGCATAATTTGCTTCTATATCTATTCCGACCGCCCCCGGCAAAGGGTAAAAACCAATTGAATCCGGTTGAGCAGGATCTGTAATATTCAGAACCATCAGGCCTGATCCGTCAACTACGTAAAGAATGGGATCGCATAAAAACAGGGTGTGAGCTCTTTGCAGAAGATAGGTTGAAATGAGTTCCATATTATTTAGATCAACGATTCTTACACCGTCTTTATCACCGATATATGCAAAGTCCCCTTCTACGACGATATCATTTGTGCCAGTTATGCCTTTGCTTCCACAGGGAATGTATAATTCCGAAACAACTACCGGGTTTGAAATATCGGAAATATCCAAGTGGCAGAGACCGTTATTAAATGAAGCCCACACATCGGTTCCGGTTGAGAATACATCCGTAAGTGCCGACCACATACAACTTCCCACATATTCGATGGTTTCTTCTCTTGTATTTCGATTTACAGGATCGCTGCCTGTTTTCCAACCATACGGGAATTCATTATTTGCTTTCTTCTGGGAAACATCAGGGCTAACAGAAGCAGTAATTATGGAAGTAAAAATGAAAACAAATGAAAACAGAATTATTGTACTCAACGATTTCTTTTTAAACATAATATTTTCTCCTTTTCTAGAGCTTGTTCAATCTTCTCGATTGAACAGGTATTCACAAGATTATTTCAAAAGCAGCATTTTCTTTATTTCGGAAAAATCATTTCCTGCTTTTAACTGATAGAAATAAATTCCGGAAGAAACTGGCTGACTATTTTCATCAGTGCCATCCCAAAAAACGCTGTGTTCACTCGTTCCTAAACTCCCGTTTGGGAACGTGAACACCTTTACTTTCTGACCTTTTATATTATAAATTACAAGCTCTGCGTCCTCAGTGTGCTCCGCAGTGAGATTAAAAGAGATTGTAGTAGTTGGATTAAACGGATTCGGATAATTCTGATGAAGAACACCATTCATCGGTAGATCACTTGAAGGTTCTGTATCAACACCCACAAGGATGCTCATCCCCTCGTTGATTAACCGCGTGTGACTATAAATGGATAGATCGTCCTCAGGGAGATTGATCGGTATTTCATAAGGACCAATTCCCGTAGTGTAGTATGGAAATATCCAGCTTTGGAAAATGCTGTGGTCTGGTTCTATGTTTGCATCATTGACAAAGTTGACCCATTCTATAGTTCCAGCGTAATATGTACTATCATTATACGCATCAGGTTCCCAATATTGACTATCATAATATGTATCGAAGAAAATTATACCAAATTCTATATCATGCACATTAAGAAATGATTTCAATTCCGCCATATCAGCCGCTACGTCGATGTCTATTCCGAATGAGATATACTGATCTACTCGGGGACCATGAACATCTATATGCAGAAATGGAAGTGAAACTCCTCTTGCTTCCAGGGCAATGATCCATTCCATAAACTGATCAATTCCTACTTCCGGATAAAGCCCGATTTGTCCGATAGGAATTGACGGAAACCATTCTTCCATTTGTAGAATGTATGCAGCTACATGATCTGCCAAAGCACCAAGTGAATCAACGAGACATGGTCTGGGATCTGTTTGTCCGAAATAGATATAATGGTATAGTGAGTACCATCGTCTAATGGGTTCATCCATTGCCAGATAACTGACAACCCCACCGTTTGATTGTATGTTCTGTATAACATTTATAGATCCATCCAGCGTAAGGTTAAATACATATTCGCTTGTTGAACATTCCAAAGGGTCATAAGACATTACAGGTCCGGCAAAAAAGGATTCGACAGCAATATCTATATCCCACTGCCCCAACATGGAGAATGCCTGGACATCCACAAAGTTCTCAAGGTGGTTATCGCCGATGTTGTAGGCTGGATGTCCGACTCCACTCCAACCTCCGGAACCTACCTGTACCGTATAGAACTTAAATACATCAACCTGCGATCTGGCGGAAGTCCATTGTTCCGGATTATTGAACAAATCCAGCATATCCACACTGGCAAGGTTCGGAGTGTACCATACTTGATTCTGTGATTTTGCTTCATTCGTCAGAAGAATCAACAACAGAAAAATAATCATCCATCTAAATACGGAATTTAAGGACATTTTCATATCTCCTATAAAGATTTGCCTAACAATGTTATAGAACTGCGAAGCTTGCAGTTCATTAGGCGTGTCATCCGCCGTTACAAGCACCCTTTTTCAGAAAAAAATAATACCTGTCAGAAATTACTCTCGAACCGGTCATACAGCACTATTTCATCAAAATCATTTTCTTGGTTTGAGTATATTTCCCTGCTTTCAATTGATAAAAATAAATTCCCGAACTCACCGGCTGGTTATTCTCATCTGTTCCATCCCAAGTAATTGAATCTCTCGTTCCCAAACCCCCGTTTGGGAACGGATAAAGCGTTTTAATTTTTTGTCCTTTGATGTTGTAGATTACAAGTTCAGTGTTTTCGGTGTTTTCGGTGTTTAATTCAAAAGAAATTGTTGTAGTAGGATTGAACGGATTTGGATAATTTGTAATTTCACACTCAGTTACACTGCATGTAGAATTATAATCATCGATGATCCCAACAAGTTCGTTCTTGAGGATTTGAAAAGAACAATCGGTAGAAACATACAGATGATCATTTGCATAAGCTAAACCTCTGCACCAGCCTGATGTTTGAAAGAATTCCTCACGAAAAGGAGCATTGGGATCGCTCACATCTATTTCCAGGAAACCACCTATCATATTTGTAATATAAGCATAATTACCATCAACAAAGATATTTGAATAATTGGAAAGATCATCATCAAAATATGAACCGACGATCTGGGGTGAATTGATAACACTGATGTCGACTATCTGAAGTTGTTCCTGAGAAACAACATAAAGTAAATCTTCTACCGCAAAAATTCCTGTTACTTCTCCAGCAGCATAAAAAGAAGTAACCATTTGAGGATTTAATGCGTCATTCACATCCACGATCCATACTTCACCTGTAGAATCACCAATAAAAGCATATCCGTTATCTACATATATTTTACTACCGTCTTCAGTACCGAGCGTTATAGAACTTATTAATGAAGGATTTGAGGGAACCTGCAGATCCGTTATCTGAAGAGTATTACCCACTACAAGATATGTATATGGTTCACCAGTGAATAGATCCTCTACAGCTGCTGCATACTCTCCGGCATACACCGGTAGATCAGGATTGCTGATATCAACGATCTCAACGATTTCATTCATAATATCGGGAATAAATGCATAGTTATCTTTAACAGCAAGTATGAAGCTGAAACTGGGAAATCCTATAGAATAATTTCCCCTGGGATATGGATTATACGGATCACTTATATCGATAATATTAAGTCCACTATTAAACCAATCTCCCATATCTACTATGTAAGCAAAATTACCTGAGACTTGTATTCCCCGTGGAAAATAGACTTCTACATCGATACTTCCTTCAAGGACAAAGTTCAATGGATCTTGCACATCCTGAATTTTTATTGAATTAGAACCCACTTCAAACAATCTGTCTCCATTCACAAATAGATTTCCGCTTCTTCCATAGCTCATTGCTACAAAAGGAAGTTCCGGATCAGATATATCTATTACAGCGATCTCGGAAGGAGTTGATACAGATACAACTACATATTGGGAATTTATCATTGCTATACGCATTACCGATCCGTCAAAATCGATATTTGAAACCGGGAATGGATTCAAGTGATCGTATATATCCACTATATTAAATCCATCTGAACCGGAAGCTAAATAAGCATATCCGCTTTCTGCAATAAGCTTATTCGTACAACAAATATCGGTAAGCTCAGAAAGAAAAACAGGGTTTTCGGGAGTAGAAATATCGAGGATAGTAAAACCCGCACCTGCTGTAGACGAAACATAAGCGTGATTACCGATTATATCGAGTCCAACAGCGCCTGCTTTCTCATAAAAGCCAATGGAATCCGGCTGGGCAGGATCCTGTACATCCAATACCCAGAAACCTGTTCCATCTACTACGTAAAGATTAGTACCTCTGAGATACAAATTATGTGCTCTTTTCAGCGAATAGGTGGAGATAAGTTCCATATCGTTTATGTTAATTATTCTCACGCCTTCGTGGTCACCTATATAAGCAAAATCTCCTTCTACTAGGATGTCATTCACACCCATTATCTGTCCCTGCTTCAAAGTGTAAAACGGGGTATAGATCCTCGAAAGAAATTCGGGATTTGAAATATCTGATATGTCTATAAACCAGAGTCCATCCCCAAATGAACACCATACGCTGTCACCGGTAACAAATACATCACTCATTCCCTGCCACATACAGCTTCCTATGTGCTGGATAGTTCCATTATCCCTGGAATCTGTGGATTCCACAAAATTTCCTGCAGGAACCACCCATCCATCAGGAAGGCTTTTGTCTGCCGTAATTTCCTCAACCGGAATATCAAACGCAAAGAGGTAAGTGTTCATTAAAAAGATCAATACAGCAAACATAATAATTTTCCTTCTCATTTTTTCTCCTTTGTCTTATGATATATGAGTTCTGCAAAATAAAAAACTGTCTTTCTGTCCATTCTACGTAGCAGGTCTACTTCGAAGGATGAAAGGAAATCTTCGAAGTAATTTCTAACGAAGAATCTCAAACATCTAACAATCTTATAAAGAATGAGATTGCTTCGTTAGTAACAGCCTGGGGAAAACTCGCAAAGACATTCTGAAGCAAGATTCCTCCAGAAACACTCTATTTCACATAACTCTTTTTATATAATTTCTTACAAAAGTCAATCCAAATTAACAATGTCCCGATAATTAGAATTGAATATAATACTGCTGTCTTATGAAATTTGGGATAATAAAAATCGGTGTAATTGATTAGTATCCACATTATAGTCGATATAATTCCTGCAAAAACCAGAGTTCTGGATAACCAGTATCCCATTAAGTAATTCAACCGCTTAATATCTTTCGGAAATTTATAAAGAATCGAAAACCATTTATCTTTCTTTCCTAAATAAACATAGGTCATGAACTCGCTGAATTTGAGTACTTTTTCAGCAGGCAATAGATCGTATTTTTTGAAAGTGTTGATATATAAAGCATAAATTGCATAAATCAGCAATCCTATTATGATAAATAAGAGAGGTCCCCAGTTCAATCCGAAAATTGAAACAAGAGGATTTGCTTCTTTACTAAGATCAGGAGTAAATTGCGATGTTGCATATACATCGTAAGCTCTGGATAATATTATCCAAATTGTGATCGAGGTGAATTTAATTATTCTTTTCATGCTTCCTTGCTCCTTCTTATAAGCCGAATAATCCCTGCTAATGGATTCATGCCTGGTACCTTTTGCATATATTGTATGTAATCATCACCGAACTGCTGAATAAGACGCTTGTCTTCCTCCCTGCATCCCATGTAGATTACTGCTGAACCGATAACACCCAGAACCCCGAATAACCAGTGTGGATACCATAAAAGTGTAGTTATAAATATTGCGAAAATCCCGCCTAAGTATTGTGGGTGCCTAACCACACTATAAATACTTGTATCAACTAGGCGAGTAGTGTTCACAAAGGATTTACCTTTTTCTATTCCACCTCGGCGAGGAAAAATAATGATTGGGCACATTACCAGTACCATCCCAAATGCCCAGGTGAACCAGCCTGCGAGATATAACACAGGATTATAACCAGTTTCGAGCACACCTGATAAAACCAGCGGATTGACCGGAAAACAGATTATACCCAGGATAGTTAAAAGTACACTCCAGAAAATGCTCTTTTTCGTCCACTGATTAGACACTAATTTTTTATTCTCCTCTTTCATTTTCCAACTTCTGCTGGTTCAGGTTTGCAACCTGAACCATACGGTAGTTTTTGCCATTTAACACCAAATCATTTGGTTCAATTAGCATAATTGAACCAGCAGCAAAATCCTACCGAAAATCAAATTATCCATATTCATTTCGTTTTCCTCCTTAACTGTCGTCTGAGAAAAAGATGCCCGACCATTAAGATAGTAATAAACGTTCCAATAAGGACTGAGATAATAAAATTAGGAAAGGAAACATTTTCTTGGAGCAGCCCGCATTGGATTATGAAGTACATTATTATCCAGTAGAAAAAACTTGTTATTAACCCCGGAGAATATTCCCGCGTTATTACCGCTGAAAGCACATGCCCTAAACCGTTTGTTACAAAAACCCAGCTTATACTCAGAGGAATAATAATCCAATTGCCACCAAAAATCTGATAGAGTATTATGCTTGTGATAGTAATTAAATGCGAGACAAAGTTCAACCTGAAAAATCCTTTGTTAGTAATTCCATACCAAAAATTCTTCTTTACAAAACCTACAAAGCCCATTTTTGCTTCTTCAAAACAATGAAGAAGATACATTGCCTCCATTCCCCAAAACAAAATGTTCAAGGATATACTCATACTGCTTTCCTGAATTTGATTATTTTTTTCATGTTACACCTTTTCTAAACTTGACACAAGTCTAAAAGATCTTGTGTTAAGTTGAAAACAGTTCAACTTAAGTCAAGATTGTCCAGCAGTAACCGGACAACTTAACTCAAGTTTCAGTTTCCAATCATTTCAACAGCAAACATTTCTTCACAGCTTTAGTTTTGCCGTTTACATTTAATTTGTAAAAGTACAAACCAGAACTCACAGATTTACCAGATTCATCATCTCCATTCCAGATTACACTATATGTTGTCTCCCCTCGTCCTTCGACAAGTTCAGGATGACACAAGCTCGGGGAAAGAACTTTTACCTTCTGTCCTTTGATGTTGTAGATTTCAAGTGTCACAAACGAGGACGTTTGTGTTACGGAAAATGAAATTGTTGTAGTAGGATTGAAAGGATTTGGGTAATTAACTAAGTTCACATCAACTTGTGGAAAAATGGTTTTATTATCAATGGATGTAATAGGGGAATCTAACCAATTATCATAATTAACAAAAGCCAGAATTTCATTATCAAAAATATCCCAAATTACTGAAATGTTCGAGGGATAGGGAAGAGAATCCATTTCGTTGGTTGTTGATTCGCCCCAATAATTATATTGAAAATCAATAACTTCTGTTGAATCTACCACATTTACACAAACATCATACTGTGAATTTCCATAAATATCATTATTGTTAATGATCGGCATCACATTTCCTACAACTTTAATTCCAGTATTTTCATTTTCAATGATTTGATTATGTTCGATTATAGAGTTAGTGGAATAACAGCAAAAAGATGAAGCAGTATAATTGGAGTCATTTCCATAAATAAGATTATTTTCAACATAACCAGAAGAAAACATTAAACATAAACCACTACCATGATCAACACCATATCCGGCATTTGTAATATTATGATGTATTTCATTATTTATCAGTTCACCATCCCAATTATCAAGATAGATACCACCACCATAATATCCTTCAGTATTAAAAGCTATTTCGTTATTTACAATGATTGCGGATGAATTGGAACAATATATTCCTGCACCGTTAAAATACAAAATGCCCATTTGATTATTGATAATGAGATTATCTTGAATCGTGGCTGAAGCGTTCTCAATATATATTGCCTGAACAGTTGCTCCGGTAATTGTAAATCCAATTAATTTGGCATTAATGGTTTCTTCATTTTCAAAGATAATGGCATTTTCATTTTGGGGTGGTGTAATAATGCAGTCATCGGGTCCATTAGCACTTGTAATAGTAATGTCTTTACCAATATAATTTACACTCTCATTATAGAAACCATCTGCAACGCAAATAACATCCCCATTTTGTGCATAAGCAACTGCTTCATTAATTGTTGAAAAATCACCGGGAACATAAATAGTCTCTGCTATTAAAACAGTAACCACACAAAAGATTGAAATAAGAAAAAAAGTCTTTCTCCCCGATAGATTCCCGAAAAATCGGGACAGGCAGGGATTAATCATAGATTTTAACATTTTTCCTCCTAATTATTAATTCATTTCAAATTCAGTTTTCATTTCATTTATAAATTTTCTCTTATCAGTTTTTATTTTTATCTTTGAATCATAAAAATCCCCACTACCAATTAACCAGAATAATTTATCTACTGTATAAGGTGTTTCATTAATTATTGCTGAAAATTTTATTACATCTCGAAAAATCTGAAAATCAGTTGATCCTGCATCGGATAAATTCAAATTAATAAAAATATCTTTAATGTGTGTGTCTGGTTTTACAAAATCTGGTGAAATGTTTTCTTTCAGGAAATCACAAGCTAATGCAAATCCGAATCCGAACAACTCTTCTTGAAGAATCAATGGTAAACCAATTCTTGTATCTGGCGTATTCGATATGAATTGATTAACATAATTATAAAAATCTTCAATTGTTTTAAATCTGCAAAGATATCTTGAAATTGAAATAATTGATTTGCAATAAATTACCCAGTAATTATGATTATTGCTTTTTTCCATTCTTCCGGGCGGAGTATTTTCTTTTTTGATTTTGTCGAAGAGTATTTCCCAATTTGCATAGTTGCTATTCACTTTTTCTGGATTAAAATTAAATAGAATTTTCTCTAATGAATTCATGTCTCCAATAGAGTTTGGCATATCTCGCTTGTTTTGGGCACAATCTAAAAAACTATAGAATAATTCCTTTTTAGTTTTGGGTTTATCCCGGGCAGGAAACTCCAGTTGTTTATTCAGAATTTCGGGTGTTATTTCACTAAAATCAAGCAAATATTTTTTACCTGATTCAAATAAGCTCTTGTAATCTTTTTCTTTCATTCAGAATAATTCCTTCATTTTGAATAACAAAAAATGAAAATCACTGCAAACCCTTACAAACACTACTTTCGTCTGTTTTTATGAACTGGATAATTATTAAAGAATTTTATTTAGGACATTATTGTATTTATTTATTAAATCATTTTCAAGACATTCAACAATTTTATTAAATAAATAAATATCTCCTTTAGAGTTTAAATTGCCATCATTTTGTGCAAAAGTATGAAATGGTCTTTTTACTATAATAGTTATTTTTCCCCCATTAAATCTAATAGATAATGAAATTGATAACGTAATTAGTGATTCACCTTCTTTAAATGAACGACTTAGTTCTTCGTACTTTCTAGTTCCTAAAATTCCATTTTGTTCCCAAATTTGAAGTTTGTTTAGTAAATCTTTTTTCATTATTATTCCTTCAATTGTTTCTTTTCAGCTGAAACAAGTTCTTGTAAAAATTTTGTGTCTTTAAAAGCTTGTAATGCTTTTTTTAAATTCAATGTTAATATAATTTTTCTTACAATGTTCTTTGGATCTGTTGCATTTGAAAGGATTTGAACAGCTTGTGTAATTTGAGAATTACTTAATTTATTTAAAACAGGACAGTTAGTTAATTGCAAAAATGAATTATATAATGTTACTGATTTAGATTTTGATTTTTTAATACTTTCTTCGTAGAATAATTCAAAAGATTTTAAATATAGTGCTGATAAGTATCCTCTTCGAGACCTAATTACTAAGTAAATAACGATACTTATCGTTGGTACAAGAATAATAAATCCAATTATTATCCAAATCATTATGCTTCCTTATAATGTCTCGTTATTTTTTCCTTCTTTTGTATTACTGTCAGAATTCTTATACTCTACGTGAACTTTAATTTTAAAGGAATTGATACAATACCTATAATGTCGTCTTCCTTTTGGAGATCCTTCGTATCCTTGACATCCTCGTGTTGTCTCTAAATTTATTTTTTTGCTTCTAATCATTTCTCGTAAAATACTTCCGATCGAAAATCCACCATTATAACATAATGAATTGCTGCAATTGATATACTCCTCAATTGAGTTCTTTGTGTATCTATGTGTATTAAATCCCGAACGAATTCCATCTCCACTTTCTTCTACTTCAACAACTACATCTTTAATTTCAGGAAAAGCCTTCTCAAATGATTTTTTTTTAGAAAAGACGTACTCTGTCTCCCGAAAAACATCTGATGCTTTCATTCGATCTTCACGACTCATTATTTTTCCTCCTTAAATTTGCAATGTAACCTAACATATTTATCTACTATTAAAGTTTCGAAATAAATTCATAGTTTGGATAGTACATTATTGGTATTAAAATTTTATGTAAATCAGTTCGTAGGCTATCTATTTTTGATAATTCATCATCTAAAAAAATCTTATTCATTAATACTCCTTAATTATTAATTGCTTCTAATGTTTGCAGCACAATGCGGAATCGGAACGATTCCAATACCTAATTGAAAGAAATTCGCAGATGCAATGTTAGTAGCATTAATTATCCAATCTTTTACCACAGAAGGGACAATGAGTCTTTAACTCTTTTATTGAATTATCATTTTTCTGCTCATTAGTAATTTGATTTCTTTTTTGCATTAATTCAATAAAACCTGAACTAATAATTGCTGTTGGCAAAGCAACAATACCTATTCCAAGTAAAGCAATTATACCACTGAGTATTTTCCCTAATACTGTTACAGGATAAACATCTCCATAACCTATTGTTGTTAAAGTCGCAATAGCCCACCAAAAAGCAGCAATGATATTTGGAAATAATTCAGGTTGTGAATTTGTTTCGATATAGTACATTATTGAAGACGCTAAGATTAATAATAAAAATGTAACAAAAAATGTTACTATTAAATCTTCTTTTTTATTGTTTATAATCTTGCCAATTAAATTTAATGAATTATTATACCTTTGAATTTTAAGAACTCGTAAAATTCTTGTTAAACGCAGAATTCTTAGAAATCTTAAATCAATTACAATAATCATTGGTAAATAAAATGGTAGAATTGCGAAAAGATCAATTAAGGCAATAAAAGAAAATATAAATTTAAATCTAGCATTAAGTTTTGAAATATCAGAGTATTTTAAATCTGAGGTAGAAATTCGCAACAAATATTCAACTGAAAAAATAACAACAGATATGATTTCGAAATACTTAAAAAATATATGATATCTTATTGCTAACATATTGTATGATTCCAAAATAACTGCAGTAACATTAAGAATTATTAAAGTTATAATAAAATAATCGAATATTTTACTTGCTTTATCACCTGTTTCGGCTTTTTCGATAATTTGGAAAACTCTTAAATTTAGTTTCATTGTACACCTTCAATTCAATCTTAATAATTCAAAACATTGCCTATAACGGTTCGCGAATATCCGAAATTGCCAAATCATCATTGAGGTAAATTTAAATGGTGCGAAGTGAAGTCGGGTACTCGCGGTTATGTGCAGTAAAGACATCTTTTTCATCGAATATCCCTTATCCTTTTTATCTCTAATTTATTTAAATTCTTAACTTTATTTTTTATTTTTTTCATTATATTTACTTGGAATTTTTCTGTAACAAATGTGTCAACATAGGGAGCTGTTGAAATTATTGAGATATCTGTAACTTCACTTGGTTTTGCTTTCCAAGAAGGATCATATAACCTATAGTATAATGAATATAACATAATCTTAACAGAATGGAATTTATCAATATCAGGTACCATTTTCTTTTCAATCATTCGTTTACACCAATTCATTTCAAGTCTCATTAGAGTTGGTAATCCTGCTTGTTCTATGTATTTCTCAGCATCATTTGTATTAGGATATTTATTTGAAGGAATGAAATTATTTTTAGTTGCAATCCAATTGTTTAATGTTTCAGTTTCGTTTTTTCTCCATGATGTTTCTAATTCTCTTATCTGTTCGTTTTCAAATACCTTTTCTATAAATAATCTTAAGTTATAAGAATCATCCTTACCTAATGGAGTAAATGCGTTAAATTGGATTATAATGTCATCATTAGAGTTATATACTCTTATTTCTTCATTTAAAATCATAGATTGTGTTTTTGTTAAAAAAATAGGATAATGAGAGAAAAAATTAAGGAATTTCTGATAAACTCTTTGATTACGTCGAAGCTCTATGAAGTTATATATTGTAAAACATGGAACATGCGTTGATGGGGGAAATTTCTCGATGTATCCTCTTCCTTCAACCTTAGGATTTTTTAATATCTCACTGATAGCATTTGTATCTAAAAGGCAAAGTTTATATTCTTTTCCAGATTTTGCTTTCCATGGCATTTATTTACATATCCTCATATGTCTTTATTACACTAATGTTTGTTTCTCCATCATATATGTCGGGGATTTCTTCTTAAGTATCATAAATTTAGTTTTAAAAATTTCCATCAAATTTCCTCTTTGTACTTTCAAATTTTAATTTGCTTTTCTTTCCTTTTGTGTCAAATTAAAAAAATCTGGAACTCGAGTATGGTTCAAAGAGTGCATGCTCATTCCAATTTCAATGAGATCAAACCTGCTGTTAGATAGCACACTGAAGCAATAATAAAGACGAATTTAAAACCAAATAAGATTGCCGCAATTGTTGCTAACATTATACTGATAACAGAGAAAAATCCATTAATTCCCCAAGCCCAGGCAATTCTTGATGTATCCGATTTTTTGATTCTAACCAGTCCTTGTGGAAATGGTATTCCCATAAAAAAACCTAAAGGCATAAGAAATAGAACTGTGATACAAATTTTTATTATTTCATTTTGATCCATGAAGATCGGAAGGATCAAATCAAAACAGAAAAGATAGAAAATAGTTATACCGATAATGATCAAACTTGCATAAAATATCCTGCGTTTGGAGGGGAATATTTTATCTGAGAAATAGCTGCCAATTCCTGTAAAAATGAGCAATGCTGAGATTATCACACTCAAAGAATATGTGGGATGAGATAGAAATAAAATCAGCTTCTGGATAAGCGGCATCTCGATAAAGAAGAAACCGATCCCGATCAAACCAAAGTACAAAATGATCTTTCCATTGAGTTGTTTTCGCTTTTCCTTAATAAAAAATAATGGTAAAACGATCAAAACAAAACTGATTATCAGAACTGGAATGAGCAGAATAAGGAGAGTAAAATAACCCCACTGTGTAAAAGGGATTTTATCTGTTCCGTATTTCTGAATGTATTTCAGCATTTTCATTTTAAAAATATTATAAAAATACGGTCTGTTATCCGAAGTCGTTTTTATATCGAATTCGTAATCTTTGATGAAATTTTGTTTTTGTTCGGAAAGCAATTTTTTTGCTGCATGGTAGTAAATTGGAGTATCGAGTTTGATAAACCTGTTCGTCTCATTTTCCTTAATTCCATCATAATAGCAGATATCAAAAAGACGGGATTCACAAAATCCTTTTAAGATGTTTATTTGATTTTCGCTTATCGGATTTTTGGAAATTACAAGTGTTGTTGCCTGGATACTTCTGATAAAAATGAGGTGTTTACCAATATCCTTAATTTCAAGATTTTCCAGGGCAGAAATACAAATGTTCAGCAGTTTAATATTATCTCTCGGAGGATTTACAACCCATCTGGTTATAGCCAGCATTCCCTTATCATCCAGATGCTGAAAAAAATCTTGTATTGACTCGACCGTATAAAGATATGTTTCGTTCAAAGCATAAATTCCCGATGATGCAGTGTTGTAAGTATCCAGCATGG
>CBDUTJ010000054.1:0-15115 GCA_965370415.1 uncultured bacterium
CTTTAATATCAAAAGGAAGTTCTTTGCCTGCTTCTATTAAGTCAACAAGTCTTTTATGAGCAGCATCGCGTGCAGTGTAAATAGTTCCCGTAATTAGAACTTTGTCACCAATTTTGAGTACTTTTAAATCATCATCTTTTAGTGGAGTTTGTAAATGCTTTTCTTTAGCCATGATTTCTCCTTTTTTTAGCAACAAACTACACGAACAATAACTAACAAATTATTCATTCGATGTTATGAAATTCGGAATTCTTATGATATCAAAACCTAATCTGTCATTTGGAAAGTTTATCAGAATTCCCAACGTGTAATTTGTTGTTCTTAAATAATTTAATAATTGTGCTTTATGAACATCTGTTGTTTTTGAAACACACTTCAGTTCAATGATGATTTTTTCATCAACAATAATATCAGCACAATATTCACCAATTATTTGTCCTTTATAAGATACATTTAATTTCGTTTGAGTTTTTACGATAAAATCCAATAATTCTAATTCAATTCGTAAAGCATTTTCATATACTTTTTCCAAGAACCCATTTCCCAAATTCTTGCGAACCTCGATACACGCTTTCTTTATTCTGAAAAATTCTTCTTTAAAAATTAAATTTACCATTTTTTTCCTCAGCAATTAAAACGAACTTAAATCAACATACTTTCTTCATTGTTCGGTATTGTTTGTTTTGTTCGTTGCCAATTTTTATATCACTGCACTTTTATGCCTGTGGACATGACATTGAATATTTACAGCAACCGGCATTGAAGCTATATGGCAGGGTTTAGCCAATATTTGAACGGCAATGGCAGTTGTTCTGCCGCCAAGTCCCTGCGGTCCTATCCCCAAATTATTAACTTTTTCTAAAATTTCTTCTTCTACTTTTGCCCATTTGGGATCGGGATTCTTTTCGTTCAAAGGACGTAGTAGCGATTTTTTAGCTAATAATGCACTTTGCTCAAAATTTCCACCCAGTCCAATTCCGACAATTATGGGTGGACATGGATTTCCCCCGGACCTTTTTACTCTATCTACAACAAAATCAATTACACCTTCGATTCCGTCAGCGGCTTTCATCATCTTAACTTCACTCATATTTTCCGAGCCGCCGCCTTTGGCTGCCAAAGTTATTTTTATCTTATCTCCGGGAACAATATCTAAATAAATAAGTGCTGGTGTATTATCGTTTGTATTTTTCCTATCAATTATCGGATCATCGACCATGGATTTTCGCAGGTAACCCTCTTTGTATCCCTGCCTAACACCCTCGTTGATAGCTTCATAAAAATCACCACCCACTAGATGAACATCCTGTCCGAGTTCAATAAAAAAAACAGCGACGCCTGTATCCTGGCACAATGGCATCTTTTTTTCAACAGCAAGTTTTTGATTCTCAAATATTATTGATATGATCTCTCTTGCAATTGGAGACTCTTCCTTTTCCTGAAATTCTTTAAGTTTTTCTACTACATCATCTCCGATGTAAATACTTGCATCAATACAAAGTTTCTTCACAATTGGCACGACCTTATTAACATCTATTTCTCTCATAAGTTCTCTCTCTATTATTTCTTATTTTTTTTCATTTTTTTGTTTAAAATATTTAAACGCTTTTTCGATAGAGGCAAAACCTTTATATGCTTCTCCGATATGATAATTGGAGATTAGTGAATCGATATCATCTTCATTCATGGCACTTTCAACACCAAAAGTATACATCAATTCCTGATCGTTTATCAGAGTATACATCTTATCCATTGCTCCGCGATGTTCAGGATCAATATCAAGAACCTTCTTGAAACACATTAGAGCTTCTTTTATCTCTGTAAGACCCAGATATGATTCACCAAGATGATAATTCACTGAGACAATGTTCGGGTCTTCATGTAAAATTTCTTTAAGACATTCAATTGCTTTTTCATATTTTCCCATAGCTTTATATGAAATTGCCAGATGATAAAATCCCAGAGTACTGTTCTTATTTTTTTCCTGTAATTTCTGAAAAAAATCAATACTTTTTTTGATGCGTCCGACATGGTAATATGAAAGAGCAATCCAATAATAAGCCATATGAAGATCCGTATGAAGGTCTATCACGCGACTCAGAACTTCGATAGCTTTATAGAATTTCGTCGCCCGGAAATAACAAATTCCAAGACGGTATAAAACGGATACGTAATTCGGTTTTATTATAACGACTTTCTCATACATTTCTATCGATTTTTCAATATCACCAAGAATATAATAAATATCTGCAAGGCTTATCCTTGAATTTATGTTATCCGGATCTTGCTCCAATATCTTATTATACTCTTGGGAAGCTTTCAACAATTCTCCCTGCATTTTATATTCTTCTGCAGTTTTATTAGTTTTTTCTATGTCATTCATATTAACCTTCTTTTGTTTAAAGTATTATTTATTAAGAACATCTCGAACTTTCACCCCGATATCAGCAGGAGAATCAACCACAGTAACTCCGGTTTTAGCCAGTGCATCCATTTTTTCCTGTGCTGTTCCTTTGCTTCCGGCAATGATAGCTCCAGCATGACCCATTCGTTTTCCTTTGGGAGCAGTACGTCCTGCTATGAACGCCACTACAGGTTTTGTGATATTTTCTTTTATATATTCAGCTGCTTGAATTTCCATATCACCACCGATCTCACCGATAATAACTATAGCTTCTGTTCCCGGGTCTTTTTCAAAAAGCTTTAAAAGATCAATAATAGTAGAACCTATTATTGGGTCTCCACCAATGCCTATCGCAGTTGAAATTCCCAGACCTGCCAGAACCACCTGATTTGCCATTTCGTAGGTAAGTGTTCCAGATTTGGAAATCAAACCAACTTTTCCCTTTTTAAACACAAAACCCGGCATAATACCAACCTTAGCTTCATCTGCAGTAATAATTCCCGGGCAATTTGGACCTATCAATGTAACATTGTGATTGTTAGTAAATTTTTTGGCAATAATAACATCTCTTGTAGGAATACCCTCAGTGATACATACGATTACTTTAATTCCCGCAGCAGCAGCTTCCAATATAGCGTCAGCAGCAAAAGCTGGTGGGACAAGAATTAAAGATGTATCAGCATCTGTAGCTTCTATGGCTTCTTTTACTATATTAAAAACAGGTCTTCCAAGATGTGTTTGACCACCTTTGCCTGGAGTAACACCACCCACTACATTTGTACCATAAGCAATACACTGCTCTGCGTGGAATGTTCCCTCTTTTCCTGTAAAACCCTGAACAATCACCCTGGAAGATTTATTTACTAAGATACTCATCGGTCACACTCCTTTTGCAGCTTTTACAACTTTTCTGGCAGCATCGCCAAGGTCAGTTGCAGAAATGATATTTGTTAAACTGGAATTTCCAATTATCTCTATGGCTTCTTTGGCATTTGTTCCGTCTAACCTGACAACAATCGGAACCTCGACCTTGGTTGTTTCCGTAGCTTCCAGAATGCCATTTGCAATTCTATCACATCGAACAATGCCGCCAAAGATATTAACCAGAATCGCTTTTACATTCGGGTCTTTCAGAATTATTTCAAAACCTTTGGCAACTGTGCTTGCACTGGCTTTACCGCCAACATCCAGGAAATTCGCAGGAAACCCACCTTCCAGTTTGATAATATCCATTGTTGACATTGCCAATCCTGCTCCATTCACCATACAGCCAACTTCACCATCGAGTTTTACATAGCTTAATCCATATTCACTTGCTTCAATTTCTGCCGGGTCTTCCTCATCCAGATCACGCATTTCCAAAATTTCTTTGTGCCGGAAAAGAGCGTTATCATCAAATCCCATTTTGGCATCGAGAGCAATAAATTTTTCATCAGCAGTTAAAACCAAAGGATTTATTTCCACAAGACTCGCATCATTTAATGTATAAACTTTGTAAAGTGCTTTAGCAAATTTTCCGAACTCTTTTATCTGCTCTTTTGAAAGATTCAATCCAAACGCTAATTCACGAGCATGATATCCTTGAAATCCTGTTAAAGGATCTATTGCGACTTTGATGATTTTTTCAGGTGTTTCTGCAGCTACTTTTTCAATTTCCACTCCACCTTCGGTAGACGCCATCATTACTGGCAACTCTTTTGCCCTATCCAGAACCATTCCTAAATAGAATTCTTTTTTTATATCAATGCCTGCTTCGATATAAACTTTTTTTACTAATTTTCCAGCAGGTCCGGTTTGATGAGTTATCAGATTCATTCCAAGTATTTCAGAAGCATATTTTCCCACTTCATCGAGGGATCTGGCAAGTTTTACCCCACCACCTTTTCCTCTTCCTCCTGCGTGGATCTGAGCTTTTACTACCCAGATATTCCCACCTATTTCTCTGGCTGCATCAATTGCATCTTCAGCTTTCTCGATCATTTTTCCTTTAGGAATGGGAACATCGTATTTTGCAAAAATCTGCTTTGCCTGATATTCGTGAATATTCATCTAACCTCCATAAATTAATATGATGATTTCAATTCATTTAAAGAGAGATTGTTCATCAATGATTTTTTGAGAAATTATTGGAATAGCTTCTTCAACTTCTGTTGTGCATGTTTCAGAAAGAGTAAATGTATCACTAACTTCTACCGCGTAAATCTCAATTTCAGAAGGTAATTTATCACCATGTTGTTTAATAATCTCAAAAGCTTCAAATAGGCTGATATCGTGTGGTTGTGCATGATGTAGTGTTTTCATTAGACAAGTTAATCTCTTCTCATAGATTTAACTATTTCATTTTATATCATCGATTCGTATAAAAGATCAAGAAGATTTTTTACTTCAATTTTCCCACTAAGTTTTTCCACAGCATTCTTTAGATTAAACTCACAAGTAGGACAAAGTGTAGTTAAAACTTCTGCACCAGTTTCTATTGCTTGTTCTACACGGTTTTCAGCAAGTTTTTCAGCTAACTTATCATCTGATACTAATAATCCTCCGCCACCACCGCAACATTCAGCTTGCTTGCCATAAGTAGGCATCTCAACCAATTCCGAGCAAATTTTCTTTAGAATATCTCTGGGTTCATCAACCATACCCATTCCCCTTGCTACATTACAGGGATCATGATAAGTTACTTTTATATTTAACTTTTTTAATTTACCTTTATAATCAGGCAATCTTTCTACTATTTCATCAATAATGTATTTAGCTTTTAAATCAGGATATTTTGCCCTGATAAAAAATACACAGGTAGTACAAACACAAATTACTTCTTCTTTTTTGTCAGGTATTGTATCTCTGAATATATCTTGTTGATTAGAAAATCCTTTCTTATCACCCAGAACAGCAAATGGCATACCGCAGCAGGATTCATTGAAAGTTTTTGTTTTTACTCCAAGTTTTTCCAGTATTGTTAGATATTTCTCTGAATCTTCTTTTCTCTCAACAAGTCTGCAACCCAATAGAACTGCTTTATCACCTTCAAATACAGGAGGTTTGAGTTCTTTTCCAAAAATATTTCCAGAATTTTCTATTGTATCCAAAATTTGTTTTTGTGAATCTTTAACATAACCTGCTTCAAACAAATCTGCTCTTACTGCTCCCATAATATCAGGAAGTGGTATATCGGCTGAACATCTTTCTACACAATCTCTGCAGAAAGTACACTGAAACAACTTTTCTGCAATATATTCCGAAGGTTCAAGCTCACCAGTCAGTAGTCCATAAGCTACAATTAATTTACCTCTTGCTCCATCTATCTCCCAGCCGAGTTCTTTAAAAACAGGGCATCCTTCAAAGCAATATGCACATCTGATACAGATATTCAGTTCATTTTCCCATTGTTTTAAATATTTTGTTTCCATCGAAACACTCCCCTAATTTATAATTTTTAAAGGTACTATTTTTTGTATTCTTTTAAATTCCATAGAAATAACCTCCAAAAAAAGCTATTCAAACTCCCGAGAAAGAAAGCTTTAGAATATGCCTTTTTGTGTAGTATATCTCAATTTTGTTGCCGTAACCCAATCATCCGGTGCATCCATTAACTTACCGGGATTTAATACATTATTCGGATCTAAAGCCTTTTTTATTGCACGCATTGCGTCCAAGGAATTAGATTTTTCTCTTTTAAATGCCGGAGCTTTTGATATTCCAATCCCGTGTTCAGCAGAAGTAGTTCCTCCAACTGATCTAACATAATTATATATTTCAAAAACAGCTCTTTTGGCATCTTCCCATTGAGCTTCTTTTGTAGGATCCATTAATATCTTTGTATGCATGCAACCTGAACCGCAGTGACCATAAGCTGTCATTATTACATTATTCCTTTTTGCGATTTCATGAATCTTTTGGGCGGTTTCTGCCATTTTAGAGTAAGGAACAGCCATATCATCAGCTAAAGATGCACAAGTAAAGTAATCTTTAAATCTTGATAAGGATGGGAATAATTTTTTCCTGCCGGAGAATATTTTTGCCCTTTCTTTGGCATCATAACTCAAATCAATACCAAAACCTTTTTGTTTCTTACAGATTTCGATGATTTTTTGTATTTCAATATCAACAGCTTCTTTTGCCATTCCATCGGCTTCAAACATAAGAATCGCTTCCACATCTGGAAGTCCCAAATCCAGAGCTTTATTAACAGCAGTTATAGCAATATTATCCATTAATTCAAGCATAGATAAATTAATTCCACTGGACATTATTTCTGAAATTGCATTTCCAGCATCTTCAAGTTTATCGAATTTTGCTATTCCCAGACATCTGAATTTTGGAATAGGAACAATCTTCAGGGTTGCTTCCACAATAATACCTAGAGTACCTTCGGAACCAACCATCAGTCTCTCAAGCTGATAGCCTGTTGCCTGAACTCTTGTTTTAGCTCCAACATCGATTAAATCTCCATTTGCCAGCACTACTCTCATACCGAGAACCGAATCCCGAACAGCTCCGTATTTAACAGACCTTACACCGCTGGCATTGTTGGCAATTTCTCCCCCGATCGTGGCAATCCTGCTGGAAGCTGGTGCTGGAGGATAGAATACATTATGTGGTTTCAAAGCTCGATTCAGGTCATCATCCACAACACCGGGTTCAACTCTGACAAATGTGTCCTCAAGATTTATCTCAAGAATTTTATTCATTTTCTTAAAATCCATAACTATTCCACCTTTGATGGGAACAGCTTGGCCAGACATACCCGAGCCTGCTCCCCTGGCAATAACCGGTAGCATCCTCGGATTTGCATAACGCATAATATTTTGAACTTCTTCGATTGTGTGCGGTCGTACCACTACCCAGGGCATGGCTTGATGAACTGATGAGTCAGAACCATATACATACAAATCGGCTTTGTCATCTTTTACATTTTCTTCACCTACGATTTCTTTTAACCTTTGTACATCTACAAGTCCCAAAATAACCTCCTTTTTAATTCTCGTTCCCAATCCCCTGATTGGGAATGTATTTCAAAGTTCACGTGTGCTCCCAAACTGGAGTTTGGGAACAAGCTTATTCTATTAACTTATCTCAAAGTTCCGTGATATTCGGTTGTTAATTGTTTTGCTTTCACCGCATCCGGAATATAATCAGGAAGAACCATTGGTGAAATTTTTGATTTGTCGATTCCCAACTTTTTCACTTCTTTTTCATATTCATAAATGTGATCCAGAGTAAGTTTACCGATCTTTGCACCTTTGGCATAATCAGCAGCAAATTTCCCGGCTCTTCTTCCAAAAATAATCAGATCAAGTTGTGAATTTCCCATTAATCTGTTACGTCCGTGTAATCCGCCGGAAGCTTCACCGGCAACGAAAAGACCCGGAATATTGGTTTCACAATATTCATTAATTTCCACTCCACCGTTCTGATAATGAAGAGTTGGATAAACCAGAATTGGTTCCGTGATCATATCCACATCAAACCTGGCAAATTGTCTGACCATAGCTGGAACACTTTCCTGTATGGATCCTTTGCCATTAATTTGGTCAATCAAGGGGGTATCCAGCCAAACACCGACATGACCGGAAGGTGTTTTAATACCTCTTTTTCGTTCCAAACATTCCCTGATAAAAGCTGATGATTCAACATCGCGGGGTTCAAGAGGATTAACAAATGGTTCCGCATTTTTATTCAAAGGTTGAGCACCAAGAGCTCTCAATTTTTCTGTACAGAGAAAACCGATAATTTGCTGTGGATAAATAGCTCCGGTCGGATGATATTGAACAGAATCCATATACATAAGTTTTGCTCCGATTCTATAACTTATCACCAAACCGTCTGCTGTGGCTCCATAATGATTGGTAGTTTCATAGTTTCTGATATGAAGCCTGCCAAAACCACCTGTTGTGATAATTGTTGCTTTTGCTTTCACTGTGAAGTATTCTCTGTTTTCAAGATGGTAAAGCACTGCTCCCGAGACCTTGCCGGTGTCATCTTTTATCAATTCCACCACAGGTTGATGTTCCAGGATTTTTATATGATCCGGTCTATTCAGGACTTCATCTCTCAAAGTTGAGCAAATTGCCGCTCCTGTGTAGTCTCTGGCAGAATGCATTCTTAACCTGCTTGTACCACCACCTGATTTGGTGACCATTGTACCGTCAGGATTTCGATCAAACATTACACCGTGCTCTTTCAGCCAGTTTATGCCATCAGGAGCTTCGGATGTTAAAGCTCTTACTAATTCCGGTTTATTATCAAAATGACCTCCGCCGATTGCATCTAAATAATGCAAAATCGGAGAGTCATCCGGTCTTACAGCAGCTTGAATTCCACCTTGAGCCATCATTGAATTGGAATCACCGATCCTGAGCTTTGTTACAAGAAGGACATCGACATCATTTTCTTGAGCAAGAAGTGCTGCTGCAAATCCGGCAGAGCCTGCTCCAATAACCAGAACATCAGTTTCATAATCCTGCTTGGTCAGGTCAAAATCTTTGGGATTGATCCTGGAATATGTTTCTAAAAGGTCTGCAACTTCGGATGTAAGTTTTTCTCCTTTATTAGGACCGATTCTAATTTCGCAGCGCGCATCCGGTTGATAATCTGGATGAAATTTATTTAAGATTACATCTCGCTCTTTTTCCGTCATCATTGGATATATTTCTTTTCCGGATTTTACTAATTTCAATCTCTCAGATCTGGTCTTTTTAACTTTTTTAATTGATTCTTGCATACTTTCAGGATACATAATTTATCTCCTAATGATCAAAGAGTTTAATATCTCTTGAATAATATTTTTCTTTTAATTTCTTTAGATTCATATTTACAAGTTCGTCTAATTCATTATCGTATTTTTCTTCTGCGATTTCCTTTACGCGGTTCGTTAAATCTTTACTTTCCGGTAAAAGATATCTTCCACAAAGACGACGAGCCAGCATAGCAGAATTATATTGAACGATTTCTGCCGGACAACGCAACGCACAAAGTCCGCATCTGATACAGTCAAAAGAAAGATCAGCAGCTCTTTCTATATCTCCCCTGATAAGTGCTTGAACATAATCCATAACCTGAAGGTCTTGCGGACATACTTTAGTGCAGGTATTACAAGCAACACAACGGAAGACAATCGGATAATTATCTTTAATCGCAGTTATATCAGGTTTGAGTTTCGTAATATCATAAGTCGGTTTTTCTGCAGGATCAAAGGGAATCTGCGCCAGGTACATCCCATCCGAAACAACAGTTTGACAGGCGAGACCGGCTTGCAATTTATAATCTCCTTTTTCTCTATAAATCGTTCCACAGGCTCCGCAAAAACCTTCTCTGCAACCAACTCCGTGAGTTAATTGAAATCCGGCATATTCCAGGGCATTGATGATCGTTAAACCTTCCGGTACATCGAAACCTTCTCCCAGGACAACGATTTTTACCATTTTTACTTTATCTGCCATTATTTATCTCCCTCCTTCCCAACCATTTTGGGAATTGGTTCTTAATCTCTTATTTTTATTCGTAGTCATTCACAGGTTCCATGTTCAAAGGTTCACCGTTCAAGGTTACCTTTCTTCAGCTGGTCTTGCTTGTATGTCAGCAAGTATTTGATGAAACCACGTATGACAGAGCGAGTGCGTCCCGCATGATCATACACATCCTGAAACTCAGTTTTCGTTATGTATTGTTGATCCAACGCTGCGTAAAGCTCACTCTGGACTTCGGTGCAAGACCGTTTTGCATACCTGAGAAAACGAACAAATTCCGGGTTCGTCTCCGAATCGAATCCTTCAGCAATATTGTGCATGGATGAACCTGCTGCATTCTGGATTTGTCCCTTCAGTCCGAAGTCACGAGCAAACGTGGTCTTCTTTGTCAGAGCATAGACCTTATTAGTTAGTTCTCGTGCCAACTGCCAAGCCTCAATATTCTCAAATCGTTCAATTCCCATACCTTCTCCATTCAGGATAACCTTTTTCTTTGACCTTCACTAACCCTGAACCTTTCAACCCTTGAACCTTTGAACCCAGAAACTTGAGCACTGAACTTCCCACTTTATTCTCCGAGTTCAGTGAATTCTTCTTCTTTAAATATCATTACAGGTATGGTTTCTTCTACATCTTTACCTGGTAGATAATCGAAGAGTTGACGGGTTTCTTCTCCTGTTTTCTGGAAAATTGCAGCAACAGGAATATCTACAGGACATACATCCGTACACATTCCACAGCCTACACAGGAAAAACTTATATGTGTTAATCTTCCAATCTGAAAAAACACAGTGTCGGGAGGAAGTCGTAATCCACCCTTTTTATGAAGTTCTTTTTCATAATCAGATTGTGTGTAATCATATGTGGCAGATTCAAAATCGCAAAGAATGCAATAGCAAATAGGACAAACTCTGCTGCACACATGGCATCCGATACATTTCCCGAAAACCTCTGCCATCCCTTCTAATCCCAGGTTTTCAATATGAATCTCATCAAAAAGTTTTTTCTTTTCAGCTTTTCTCTTTTCCAGAAGAGAGGATATTTCTGATGATTCAAAGTCTTCTTCTGAAATTTCTCCATCAAACCCTTTAACAGCTTGATTTGCTTTATCAGTATTCAAAAATATTCTACACTCTTTATCCAGATTTTTCTCTCCAATTAAAGAAACTGTGATATCTGCATTAAATGGTGTAAAATATTCACAAGCTTTGCAGGTCGGTCTTATATCAGCAGATATATCAGCATTTTTTATAGTATTCCAATAATTAGAAATACATTTATCTAAATCTTTCTGTTCAACTGATTTAATCGGCAAAACCCCTCCGCAACTTGATGAGATAAATAAAAAATTATCCAAGCTTCCCTGTTCTCGTTTTACAAGTTCTACAAATGCTCTTAACTCACAAGGTCTTACAACTGCAGCGATCGGTTTTTTAATTGGTTTCTTTAAAGTAAAAAGCGATAATAACTTCCCGGCATTAGCAGGCATTAATGGATAAAAAGGCACAGCATTATCCAATCCAGACACATCTGTAATCAAAGCATAATCCACGTTATTCTGACTTAACTTTCGCAACGTGAATACTCCATTAATTTTTTTACTCTCAAGAAGGAATTTCAGAAGATCGATTATGCCCTTTTCCACACTTTTATTTATCTTTAATACTTTATCCATTTTCCTACTCCTGACCAACAGAGTCGTTTACTAATTTTTTTAGCTCTTGAAGTTCTTCTTCTTTATACTCTTTTAACGGCAGAGGTTCTCCAGTGTCTCTCCCCGGTTGATACTCGAAAGCTTTTTGTGTTTTATCTGCTACATAACTAAATATCTGTGCTACAGGAATCGATACAGGACAAACATCCTCACACATTCCACAGGAAACACAAGATAGACTCATATGCGACATTCTGCCTGACTGGAATAGAATAATATCGGTAGGAAATCGTATAGCTCCACGCTTTTCAGCTCTTAACATGTAATTGTCGGAAGTAAATTTTGAAACCTCAGAATCAAAATAACACTGACGGCAATAACAGATGGGGCACACGTTCATACAGTTATGACAACCGATGCATTTAGCAAAAGTTTGTACTAAATTATCAAGTCCCTCTACCATTGGTTGGATGTTATTGTAAGTTTCTTTTTTTGTTTTTTCCTTTTCCTTTTTAATTTCAGCTACTTTTTTCTTCCATTCAGACAGATTATTTCTAAAAGCGATTCCCATCTCATTTAAAACACCTTCTCCTTTGATGCTGTTTGGAATAAGCAGAAGATTATCTTTTTCTGTTCCTAATATGCCAAAATGTAAATCGCAATTAGGAAGACTGAAATTATCGCACATTCTACAAATAGGCTTGATTGATTTGTCATTCCATTTATTTTCAGTAAAAAACGATTCAAATACTTCTTCTCCCTTCGAAGGATTCTTAACATAATCTGATAAAGGTAATGCGCCCGGACAATCAAAACTGAAAAGGGATACATTCTCAAGATGAACCTGTTCAAGTTTAGCGAGTTCAATAGCAGCTCGAATTTCACAAGGTCTCATAATAGCAGCGATCTTTAAATTTCCTTTTCCTTTCCTGGTAAGACTGGATAAAGCACTGGCTCCCTGAACCGGCATAATTGGTGCTATGGGTGCGGCATCTTTAAGTAGTGATACATCTTCAATTAGAATCCAGGTGTAAGAATCACCTGCGGGAACTTTTACAGGAATAAGTACCGCATCAAAAATCTTTTTCTCTAATGCTTTTTTCAAAAAACTAATAATTGCTTTGTTTATGCTGTCTTTTACAGAAATCATCGCTCCCTTCTTTGGGCTGTATGATTCATTTTCTACTGTATTCATATTTCCTCTTTTCCTATCTTATTGCTTCCAGAACTTCCTGATAAATTTGAAGAGAAGTAAAATGTTTAGAATGAGCTGCTCCGGAGGGGCAACTTGCCACACAATTACCACATCCTCTACAAATTGCTTCATTAACTATAGAGATATTTTTATCCTCATCAAAATAGATAGCTCCATAAGAACATACAGAAAGACAGGTCTGACAACCAGTGCAGAATGCTTCCGATATTTCAGATATTATTACTTCCGGGATTAATTTTTCTCCCGGTATTAGTTGTGTAAGTATCTTTCCTGCAACAGCTTGAGCATCCATCATAGAATCTGGAATGTTCTTCGGGTTCTGAGCCGAACCAACGATAAATACACCATCTATCGAGGTGGCAACAGGATTCAGTTTTTGATGTGCTTCCTGGAAGAAACCTGTTTCATCCAATGATATATTAAGGAGTTCTGCTATATCTTTTGAGCCTTCAGCAGGTTCGATAGCCGGTGCAAGTATGATCATCTCAGCAGAAATTTTCTCCTTTTTTCCATCCATTTTTGTATATTCAATAAATTTTTCTTTATCTTTCTGCTTCACTGCAATATCTTTAAAGCGAACGAAATCAACTCCCTTATTTTTTGTATCAACAAAGAATTCTTGGTCTGCTTTATTTGGCAAACACAAGTCTTGATAGAATTCTGTGATTTTAATAGCAGGTATTTTTTCTTTGAGATATTGAGCAATTTTAAACATATAATTGCAGCATACTCGTGAACAATATCCCTTTTCTTCTCTACCAACACAATGAATAAGAGCTGCAGATTTAGGGAGTTTACCGGATTTTAAAAGGATCTTTCCTGTTTTAGAATTGCTTTCTTCAATTTCCATAGAAGTATAAATATCTTCAATCTTACCATATCCATAACGAGGGATTTTTCCTGGATTAAATAAATTGAAGCCAGTTGCAACAACTATTGCTCCCACTTTAAATTCTTTTTTCTGCTCATCATTATGAATGTTTTTCAAAGTGATCTCAAAATTACCAAAAAAGCCAATTGCTTTCTCTACTTCTGATTCGGTAAAAACTTTAATGTTCTCATTTTCTTGAACTGCCTGTATTTTTTCCTGGATAATATCAAGACTAGTTCCCTGATGAGGAAGTATTTTTTCAAACCTTGTTACTTTGCCGCCTATTGAGGAGGTTTTCTCTACTAAATATACTTTTCTGTTTTCACCAGCAAGAGACAGACTTGCTTCTATTCCGGCAATGCCTGCACCTATCACAAGCACATCCGGAATACTATCCAATTCTTTTTCTGTAAGCGGAGCTTGATAAGTTACCCTGTTTATACCTGCTCGAATATACTGAATTGCTTTTTCTGTAGCTTCATCCTTATCGGGAATGATCCAGGCACAATGTTCGCGGATATTGATAAGCTTATACAAATATGGATTAAGGTCTGTTTTCTTACATACATTCATAAATGTAATATCGTGATCCCGGGGTGAACAGGCTGCAATTACCAGGTGTGTTAATTCATTCTTTGTGATTTCTTCAGCAAGGAAATCCTGACCTTCCTTCGAACAAAGAAGCTTGTGTTTTTTAGTAATTATTATCTTCTCAGGCGGTTCGTTAAGATCAGAAATTTCTGTTAAGATCTTTTTAATATCAACTTTATCGGCAATATTAGGACCGCATTCACAAACGTAAACTCCAATTCTATCACTCATTTTATCACCTTTGTTTTCACATTTAAGAATTCCAAATTTATTTTATTATAAGGGTTCATAGGTTCACCGTTCAAGGTTACCTTTCTTTAGTTTACCTTGCTTGTATGCTAGCAAGTATTTGATGAAACCACTAATGGCAGCGCGAGTGCGTCCGGCATGATCATACACATCCTGAAACTCAACTTTTGTTATGTATTGTTGATCCAACGCTGCGTAAAGCTCACTCTGGACTTCGGTGCAAGACCGTTTTGCATACCTGAGAAAACGAACAAATTCCGGGTTCGTCTCCGAATCGAATCCTTCAGCAATATTGTGCATGGATGAACCTGCTGCATTCTGAATTTGCCCCTTCAGCCCAAAGTCACGAGCAAACGTGGCTTTCTTTGTGAGGGCATAGACCTTTTGAGTTAGTTCTCGTGCCAACTGCCAAGCCTCAATATCCTCAAATCGTTCGATTCCCATACCTTCTCCAACTCTCAACCTTGAACCCTGAACCTCTCAACCTTGAACCCTGAACCTCTCAACCTTGAACCCTGAACCTCTCAACCCTGAATCCTGAACCTCTCAACCCTTTATTGAAAATAAGACATAACCTTGCCCACAGTTGCTTCTGCTTGAGTTATAGAACCCTGAATATCTTTAGGTCCTTCAGCACAACCGGCAAGAAAAATCCCGGGCT
>CBDUTJ010000055.1:0-14819 GCA_965370415.1 uncultured bacterium
AGAACATTGTTCTGTCCTAGAAAGTTTTCAAAGGAGGAATTAATGAATAATGTAAAGAGGTCTTTTTTAGTGATAGGCATGATTTTTTATGTTTTTACTACATTAGTTTGGTCACAACCGATATGGCCGACTTTTCAATATGACAATCAAAGGACTGGTAGATGTCCCTATATTGGACCTGATACATCAGATACACTCTGGACCTACACTGCTGGAGACAATATATTTTGGTCATCACCGGCTATTGCTGAGGATGGGACTATATATTTCGGGTGTATGGATGGTTATCTTTATGCAATAAACCCTGACGGCAGTCTCAAATGGACATATACCACAAACGGGGATGTTCTTTCCTCACCCGCAATTGGAGAGGACGGCACAATTTATTTTGGCTCTTCTGATAATACATTTTATGCTATTGAGGATTCTATCACCTATGGCAACTTAAGATGGACTTTTACAGGAAGTAGTTATGGCATTGATTCTCCCATTCTTATAGGAACTGATGGGACGAGCTATGCGGTTGCGGGGAATCTTTATGCAATCGATACTGGAGGTAATTTGAAGTGGTCTTACAATACAGGAGTAGGAGGCGATGAGGCAAGTGTTGCAATGTCTCTTGATGGTTCTTGTTTATACACCCAACGTGCCACTGCTTTTGATTACTTTCTTGCTTGTGTGGATACCAGTGGTAGTGTAAATTGGGAACGAGATATCGGCGGCGCACCCTGGGATTTCTCCAATTCTGTACCTACAGTAGGTTCTGATGGAATGATCTATTTTCCCACTGGTTTTGGTGGTCCCCTTTATGCCATAAATCCAAACAGCACGATCGAATGGACTTGTGGCGGCTTAGGTGATCTCAGATATACTTCTCCTGGAATTGGAGCCGATGATACAATATACATGGCAGGAGGGTTTGATAATAATCTTCATGCTATTACTCCGGATGGAGATGTGGTATGGACTTTCAATACTACAAATACTGTAATCTCGTCTCCAATAATTGATGGAAACGGCATTATATATATTGCTTCCTATGATACACTCTATGCTATCAATCCGGATGGCACGATGAAATGGGAACTGGAAATTGAAACCTTTACAACCGCTACTCCGGCAATGGATACAAGTGGAAATCTTTATATCTGTTCAGGCATGAAATTATACGCAATAGGATCAGGTGGAGGTTCTGAGATTACTGATAATTTAATTAAGCAGCCAGCAAAGAATTTTTTACAGCAAAATTACCCTAATCCCTTCAATCCGATAACTACGATCAGCTTTGATATAAAAGATAATGAAACCGGCATTCTAAGAATATTTAACATAAAAGGACAATTGATCGAATCACTTCGATTTGAATCTGGTAAACATAACTACTTGTGGGATGCTTCGGATCAAGCCTCTGGAATATATTTATACAAATTACAAACACAGACCATAACCGAAACAAGGAAGATGATTTTGTTGAAATAGCAAAAAATTATCGTAGGGATAGCTCCTGCCTGCCAAGCCGAAGTTATACGAAGGCTGGAGCTGTCCGAAAAAGTTTTCAAAGGAGATAAAATTATGAAATCTATTATCACAATTGCAGCGATTCTTTTATTCGCTCTATTTATCGTTAGTTGCAACGAAAGTAATGTAGTAGGCGCCGATGATGTGTCTGTATTTGAAGGTGCGGATTTCACCATAACTGATTACCTGTTTACCTCTACAGAATTTATAGTTAAAGGAATGATAGTCAATAATGATAATTCAACTTATTATCCCATCTGGTACATCGAAGCCGAATTTTATGCAGATAGCACATTTACCACCAAGTTTGGCGGCAGCACAACCGGTATTAATTACTCGCTGGCACCCGGCGAAGACACTTTCTGGCAACTGACTTATTCTTCCAGTTTGATCGTTGAGTCAGACTATCCCGACTATGCCATTAAGAATCTACGTGCTTATGCAGAAGAGTGATTTCATAGAAGAGAAAGAATCAAGCAACATGGATAATTATGTATATTACTTTTTTTAATATGTAAAGTAAATCCATGATAGATAAAAGATTGATTTCTTTAAGAAATAAAATAAGACATAATGGTAAAAAAGTAATTGACGCTCTGATTGATAATCACTGTGCCGAAATATGCTTAATTTGTGGCTCTACTGAAAATTTAACTAAAGAGCATGTACTACCAAAATGGATCTTTGAAAACAATCAAAAAAAGCACTTTATTACTAATATTAATGGATTGAGACAATCGTATAGCAAAACAGCTGTGCCTGCTTGCTCTGAATGTAACTCTTACATCTTAGGTTCTCTTGAGCGTTATTTAGAAGTATGGTTTAGGCAAGCCAATCTTAGTTTTGATTTTATTGACAATGAAATTATTGAGAAAGTAATAATTTGGTTAGAGCTTATTGATTATAAGTTTCAGGTTCTAAATCTTAGAAGAAAGTTCATAAAAGTTAAAGATGGTGAGTTTGTGCCATATTTGGCTGAAATGCCATTAAGTATAATGCAAAACATTTCCATTTCACCAAGCAAAGTTTTCTCACATTTAAGGAGTTCATTGAAAAGATTAAGTGTAAAATCTAAAGTAAAAAAAATGAACTCGTTGCTTATATTCAAAACAACTAATAAGAACTTCCATTTCTTCCATAAGATGAATGATTTTATTTTTATCGAGTTACCTAAACATGAAGTTGCTTTTTTCTATTTTTATATTAAAGAGTTTGTTACTCCAGTGGAGGCTTATAATCAAGCAATGGAGTACATGGAAATGGTGTATTAGTTCCTAACTATAAGTATGAAAATGGGCGGAAATAACCGCTAATATTGAAACTCGAGTTCATCCGTCTTCACCAGTACTACCGGGTACGCCGCGATAAACAGGAATGGAATGACAGTGGACTTGAGAAGAAGAAGTGAAAGGCATTCTGAACTCCATCTATCTACGATTTATGAAGTCCAGTCTGTAAAAATAAATCGTGGTTGAAATCAGCAGTTTACCCAGTGAAATTCAGCTCGCTGAATATTTCTACAGGGGAAGAAAGGGTTCAAATCCTTCTTGCCTCGAGTCGAGCCCGAAGGTTTCGACTCGAAACGACTTACTATGTACAGCATCTTATGATCTCCTTTTGTTAAAAGGAGACAGTAGAGGATTCCAAGTGAGAACTTTCCGAATCTCAGTTGAAAGATTTTCTTTGTGGGAAACTTCGGAAAGGATTCAAATCCAATTGATTGAAAAGTGAGGTAACCGCTTTCACGCTTTCACGCATCAACCCTTAAACGCAAAAAACCACCCGCAGGTGGTTTTTTATACAATGGCGGAGACGCAGGGATTGCTGATCCGAAGAAACGCTGTTTCTTCTCCTGTCAGCGCTACTTCACCGCTGCTTTTTCTATAAAAAAGCAGATTCCGGTTCGTGGTCGAAATCAGCAAGGAGAAAGGGTTCAAATCCAACAATTCGAGAAGTAAAGCTGAAAGATAAGCACGAGATTCTTCGAAAGTCAGGCTATCAGATACCTCAGAAAGACAGTCTGTTTTAGATTTGTAATTTAACTGAAGAATGTTTTACTATATACGGCATCTTATGATCTCCTTTTGTTAAAAGGAGATAGTAGAGGATTCCAAGTGAGAACTTTCCGAAATCTCAGTTGAAAGATTTTCTTTGTGGGAAACTTCGGAAAGGGTTCAAATCCATTTGATTGAAAAGTGAGAAAACCACTTTCACGCTTAAACGCTTCAACCCATAAACGCAAAACTGGCGGAGACGCAGGGATTCGAACCCTGGATACAGTTACCCGTATACACGCTTTCCAAGCGTGCTCCTTCAACCACTCGGACACGTCTCCATATAGTTAAATATAATGCGAAAAAACTTATTTGTCTTTTTCTGTAAACTGATTTTTTTCTTCTTTCTCTGCTTCCACAGGTTCGTCCTGTAATATTTCCCGTAAAATATTTTTCATCTCACTTCGAGGAAGCGTAGTTGAAACGATTTTTTCCATGTCTTTACCAGTTATCAATTTTTCGAAGGTGATCTTAACTGTATTCAGATCGGCTTTCGGTGTACTGCTAATGAGATGCCTTTTTTCCAGGATTGAAACAATGATCACACCACTGAGAATTATGACCCAGTTTGCATAGATCCAGAACAGAAAGACAGGTATGGAAGCCAGAAAACCAAATATCAGCTCTATATTTGTGAGGTTGCCAATGTACCAGTTGAACAGCGATTTGAACAATATCCAGATGGCAGATGAAGTTGCCGCACCGATCAATATTGAACGCTTTCTTACTTTTATGGTGGGAATATAAAAGAAACCCAATGTAAAAATTATGAACAATATCATAAATGGTGTTAAATACAAAAAGATTCCTTGAATGTATGGGATCGTGTAGAACTTGGAAATAATCGGCAGGGAAGAGGTGGATAGAAGAATCAGTATAAGAAGTGAGCCAAAGATCGTCATTCCAAAGAATTTTACAATATCACCAAAAAAAGTTTTTTTCCTGTATTCATGAACGTTTAAAATATTATCAAAAGTATCGTTGATGATCTTAAAAAGGGAATAGGAAGTAAATATGAGGATACCAAAACTGAAAAGATTGAACGGGATCTTCTTACTGGCTAATTGCACGATATATTGATAGATCACATCTGCAGATTCAGGGACAAAAGTAGAAATAATAATGTCTTTTATCTGTGTTTCCAGTCTTAAAAAAGGTAATGTGGGTATGAAGAATAAAATGAAGATGATGAAGGGAACAAATCCCAACAACGTGACGTACGTAAGGGAAGCAGAAAGGCTGTAAACCTTTTGCTCCTTGAAATTCGTACGGAATGCTTTTAAAAAATTAATTATTTTTTTATTCATATCTCAAAGCCTCTACAGGATTTAATTTGCTGGCTAATATGGCAGGAATAATACCGGCAAGTAAACCAATTCCCACCGATACGGTTAATGCTATTAATACCATGCTGAGTTCGGCAATCAGTTTTATTTCAAGGTATTCGCTTACCATTTCCAGAAGGGATAATCCCACAAGAGTACCCAGTATTCCACCAATAAAAGTTATCAGAACTGTTTGCACCAGGAACTGCATAAAAATATCTCTTCTCCGTGCACCTACTGTTAACCTGATACCTATCTCACGTGTTCTTTCCTGGATGGAAGCCAGCATGATATTGGCTATCACAATACCTCCCACCAGAAGTGAGATAATGCTGATAATGAAAAATATTATTTGGAATGTTTTCTGGCTTTGTGCCATTTCCTCTGCTTCTTCCTGTGCAGATTCTATCATGAACACGGGTTCACCATGCCGCAGGTTAAGGATTATCGCCTCCAGTTTTTTTCTTAATTCAGGTGCGCTCTCAGCATCCTGAGCTTTCAGTGCTAAGCTGGAAATGTTATCATCTCCTGTACCTTTGTGGATCATTGTGCTAAGAGGGACAAAAGTTCTGCGGTTAAGATAACCAAGGGCATTATCACTGCCTATATTGTTGCTTTTCATATAGCGGTGCTTCATTATGCCTATAACCTGCAGACGTCTACCATGAACCGTAATAAATTGCCCGATAGGATTTTTATTTCCAAAAAGTTCTTCTTTTACCCGGGTACCAATAACTATCACATCGTTAGATTGGTTAATATCAAATTCACTGATGAAGCGTCCATCTTCCGTATCCCACTCTTCGATCTTGGTGAAGTCGGGTAACACACCATAGATAGAGCTGTTATATTCCTTATCTTTATAACTGTGTCGCAGCCAATATCGTTTTTGCGGGTTTAAATATTTCGCTTCCGGAATTAGAGAGCGGATGAGTTTGATCTCTTTCCAGGTGAAATAGCTCCTGACCTTTTTCGGGTTGTCGTATTGCCAATTCCTACGGACAGTTATTTTACTAAGGCCACCACGTTCCATCATCCATTGCAGGGTTTGTTTATTAATGCCATTAACCAGCGATAGTACAACGATGATAGACATGGTTCCCAGAATTATTCCGATAATAGTTACCAGGCTTCTGACCTTTCGAGACCAGAAATCGGAAAAACCAAAGACTAAACTTTCTTTAAGAGATATCGCCATTTTCTATTAAGCCATCCACAATATGGATTACTCTATTTGCCCTTTTTGCCACTGCAGCATCGTGTGTTACAATTATTACTGTATGCCCTTTCAGGTTAAGTTCAGAAAAAATAGTAAGAATATCACTTCCCGAATTTGTATCGAGGTTCCCGGTCGGCTCATCAGCCAGGATAATAGAAGGATTGTTCACGATAGCTCTGGCAATAGCCACGCGTTGACGCTGACCGCCAGAGAGTTCGGAAGGCTTATGCTTACGCCTATCGGTCAAGCCCACCTCTGCAATTACCTTTTTAGCCAGTTCGGTTCTTTTGCGTTTGCTGTACCCGGCGTACATGAGGGGAAGTTCAACATTCTTCTGAACATTAAGGTGGGGAAGAAGATTGAATGTTTGAAATACAAAACCTATCCGCTGGTTCCTGATAGATGCCAGCTTCTTCTTCTTTATATGGCTCACCTTTTCTCTATCCAAAATATATTCGCCCAGGGTGGCTGTATCCAGACAGCCCAGGATATGCATCAAGGTAGATTTTCCAGAACCTGAAGGTCCCATAATAGCCACGAATTCACCTTCATTAATTTCAATATCCACACCGTTCAAAGCAGGAACAGTGATCTTGCCCATTTTATAATCTTTAGTTAAACCATTAACCTCAATTAATGATGCCATATTTTTTCCTTTTAAAATAATGAGAAACAAATGATTTTGAGTGTTTATTGTCAAAATAAAAAATTAGTTTATTGGTATCTTCCGAAAAAATTTCAAAATCATTTTGTGTTTATGCTCTCGTATTCAAAAAGGAGTTCCACGCGATGTAGCATGGCTGTCATAGGAATTAGAGAAAATTTAGAAGAATATGAAGTAATTGTACTCCCTTCTCCTACGTTAGGAGAAGGGTTGGGGATGAGGTGGGAAAGTTTTCCGTTATAACGTAGGAGCATTAAAACGAGAGTGCAAGTAGGGACTAACAGTCATTAAACTTCATTTCTTTTGTACCGACAAAAGAAACGAAACAAAGAAAAACTCCCGGCAAATATAAATTACTAAAATTGGCAAACACCACTAAAAAATCTTAACTCGTTATTTTTTAAGTAGATTCTATGAAAGAAATTAGAAAATCACTCAAACAGAAGATTTTTCTTAACGCTTATATATTATCAATTTCTTAACTTAATTTATATTACACCGGTTTTTAAGAAAAGAATATGCTGAAATTAGAATAATATTCTACTCATTTTACTGAAATAATTACAAATTAATTTTTTTTTATAATCTAGCTCCAAAATGAGGGTTTAGGAACGAGAGAAAATATAGAAGGATAGGAAGTAATTGTACTCCCTTCTCCTCGATAGGAGAAGGGTTGGGGATGAGGTGGATAAGTTTTCCTTTCTAACGCAGGAGCATTGGAACGAGAGATTTTGAGTGTTTATTGTCAAAATAAAAATTTGTTTGTTGACGAGCTTTTTTTAAATATAGAAAAATAGCCTGCAGGAAATAAAGTTATGGAATGCAGATTAAATTGTAAAGGTTATGTAGAACTTGAAGGTTCAAAATCCATATTAGCCAGGGTACTTATTATATCTACTTTTTTGAGTAAACCACTAAAAATAGTGGATAGCTCTAATTGCAATGATATTCGTACTTTGATGGATAATTTAAAACAGTTTGGAACCGGGTTTAAGCGGCAGGGAAGTTCATTAACTGTTTTTCCAAATGAACCTGTTTCTGATGAAATACAATTAAATATAAAGGATTCGGGAACAGCATTTAGATTTCTTTTAGCAAGATTAGCCATTTCGCAGGATGTTCACAGCACAATATTGGTATCTGCTCAATTAGAAAAAAGACCCATTTCACCATTGATTGATATATTGCAAACACTGGGAGCAGATATCGAATATACCGGTTTCCCGATTGAAATGAAGGGGAAACAATTAAAAGGGGGAGAGATTAATCTGCAGGCAGATATCAGCAGCCAGTTTATAAGTGCTTTGATGCTTATTGCTCCTGCTTACAATTCAAGACTTACAATAAATCTTATTGGAAGGATTGTTTCCCGATCTTACATTGAAATGACAGCAGCCATTATGCATGATTTTGGTGTAAAATGCGAATTTTTAAAAGATAAAATTATCATAGAATCGGGGCAGGAATATTCAAATCCCGGTATTTATGAAATTGAACCGGATTTTTCTTCCGCTGGCTATTTCTGGGCATTGGGAGCACTCAGCAACAAAGAAGTTTGTACCAGTTGCATTTCCGGAAAATCATTACAATCCGATTTTCAATTTCTATCCATCCTCGAGGAAATGGGTGCAAAAGTGAACAGATCTTCAAAATTTATATGCATTTCACGTGGTTTAATAAAGGGTATCGATGTAGAGATGAAAGATATTCCTGATCTGGTGCCAACTCTAACTGTTCTGGCTTTGTTAGCCAATTCTCCTTCACAACTCCGAAATATAGCTCATCTGCAATATAAAGAATCCAACAGGATCTCAGCTTTGGTAAGTGAACTCACACGTATTGGAGCTTATATTAAGTTTGTAGATGAAAGTCTGATTATTCATCCTCTAAACAGTAAACCTGCAACGTTGGAATTGGATGCGCATTACGATCATCGCCTGGTGATGGCGTTTCATATTTTGAAAGCAGCTTTTCCGTATATTAGTATAAATAATAAGGAAATAGTTACAAAATCGTATGCCAGTTTCTTTGATGATTTTAATAGGGTTTGTAATTATTCTTGACATTAATCTAATTAATGAAGAGTTAATGCCCCATGGGAAAAAATAGACGAATTATTATTCTTGCCGGTGGATTTTCGGAAGAAGCCGAAGTTTCCAAAACAACATCAAAAGAAGTAGCATCAGCATTAGAATCCAGGAATTATGAAATAAAACTAATTGATCCCAGCAGTTATAAAACTTATTCTGAAATGATAAAAGCAATTCGAGAGTTCAATCCCTTCATTGTATTTAATGGACTTCATGGAGCCGAAGGAGAAGATGGCAGGATACAATCTCTATTATCTCTGGAAAAAATCCCCTTTACCGGTTCTACCTACAGAGCAAGCGCTATTTCGATGGATAAGTACATTTCCGGTGTGCTGGTGAAATATATCGATATTTCTATTCCAATGCGATATTTACTTTATAAAGATCATGTTGCCGATTATGATATGATCATAAAAAAAATAGGCTTTCCCATGGTGGTAAAACCCAATGATTCTGGTTCGTCCGTAGGAATTTCGAAAGTTGCAAAAGCAGATGAATTGGAGCAAGCGATATCGAAAGCTTTTAAATACAGTGATAAAGTTCTATTGGAAAAATTTATTGAAGGAAGGGAATTAACCGTTACTATCTTAGGGAAAAAAGCGCTACCCGTGGTGGAAATAAAACCCAAAAACGGATGGTATGATTATGCGAATAAATACACAAAAGGACATACTATTTATGAAGTTCCTGCCAAATTGAGCAAGCAGGAATCAGCAGAAATACAGAAGCAAGCCCAGGAAATTTTTAAACTATTCGGCTGCAAGGCTTATGCCAGAGTTGATTTCAGATATGACGGAAAGGTTTTTTACTTTCTTGAAGTCAATACACTTCCCGGCATGACTGCACTCAGTTTAACGCCAATGGCTGCCAAAGAAGCAGGACTTAATTTCGAAGAACTTTTAGAAAAAATAATTGAATTTTCGCAAACAAAATAAACAAAGGAGATAATTATGAAAAGGGTGCTAAGTATTTTATTTTTACTAATTGTCGTAAATCTTATAGCGCAAGTAAATATCGAAGTTACTCCGCACAACGTAACTTATAATTTATTCTATCCGGCTTATTTTGATCCAGATCACCCGGAGCTACAACCCCAGTTGTTCAGAATGACATTAACTACCGAAGTAGGTGGTAATTTCATTATTAAATGTGTTATGGAATATCAAAATTATGAGCCCGTTGAATCCACCTTGACCCCGATTATTGAAAACTTCGAAGGAATTTATTTTACAAATAGTGATATTATCACTACAATTGATGGACCATATTTTGACGTAGTAACCAATTTTGATGATTTTTTAGACGATATCAGCGATAAAATCGAAGAAACAGGAAGACTGCCCGATGGAACTTATGTATTCACTATCAGTGCTTATGCAGAAGGTTCGAGTGAACCCTGTGACCAAGAGGTAGTAACTGTAACTATTATCTCTCCCATCTCCATCTCGCTGATTACTCCCGGGAACCCGATTGGTTTGGGTCCTGCTCCGATCTCAGATACTTATCCGAACTTTATCTGGTTTTCCAATCTGTTAGAATATACAATAAAAGTATTCGAAATAGATGGCGAATATACTACACCGGAAGAGATCGAACTCCTGGATCCTTATTTTGAAGACCAATGCACCATCACAAGCTATCTCTATCCTACAGATGCTCCCGATCTTATGCTTGGCAGAACTTATGCCTGGCAGGTTTCGGCAGATGTATTGACACCTGTGGGAGAGGCAGGAAGTTACAAAAGCATAATCTATTCTTTTATGCTCTCTACCGAACACGAAGAGGATATGAACAACCAGATATTGATCAATTTCCTTGAACAATTGGATATCGAGGGTCTTGAAGAATTAATTGCACTCATTAATAGCGGGTATGATGTTAAGAATATTTTTTGGCAAGGAAATACTATTTCCATGGACGAGCTGAATGATATTCTTGAACAGATCGCCAACGGTGATCTGGTAATTGAAAATATAAGTGTTGAATAGGAGTTAATTATGAAAACTAAAATATCATTTATTTTACTGCTTGTTTTTATTGTTTGTATCTTAGAAGCAGATTCGGTAGCGATTGCCTTAAAAGTAAAAGGTGATGTTGAATTAACACGTGAAGAAGCATCGATGCAGACACAAACCGGGGATGAATTTATAAATAAGGACGAACTGGAAAGTAAAGAGAATTCTTTTGCAGCCGTTAAATTTGTAGATGGAAGCTCTGTAATAAAACTTTTTCCCAACAGCATTTTAACCATCAATGCAGAAAAGGATAATGGTAAACTTAATAAAAAAAGTTACCTGCAGTTTGGAGAACTCTGGGCAAAGGTTACTAAGAAAACCGGTAAATTTGAAATTGATACACCCACTACAGTTGTTTCCGTGAAAGGAACCGAATTATTTCTGGTTGTGGATGAAAATGGGGAAACAGAATTATTTACTTTCAAAGGTGAAGTACATATAAGAAACAAAGCAGACGACAACGAAGCAACCGTAATGGCAGGTCAGAGAGCTCAAACTTCGGGGGAGGGAGAAATACTGGTTGCTCCCACTCAGGAAGGTGATATTGAAAAAAGCAAGATGGATATGATGGAAAGTGGATTCAACTTACTAGAGATTGAACTCGAGAACAATGATGGAGAAAAGAAAACGATTAAAATTGAGTTTGAATAGGTGAAGTTATGAAAAAGATTATTATCTTACTGGGTATTTTTCTGTTTTTCTCATCTCTTTTTTCTGATATTCTTATGCATCATGATGTACCGGTATCCATTACACCGGGAGAGAAACTTGATTTGACACTCGAGGTAAGAGACGGCTTCAGCGATATTTTCAATGTTAAAGTATTGTACAGAGAAAGCGGTTCATTGTCATTTTCGGAACTTGACATGGAAAAAGGTTCGGAAACTGATCCTGTTTTTTCTGTTACAATTGCAGATGCTGGAAGCTTTCAGAGCGGTATCGAGTATTATTTTATTGCTGTATCCTATGATGGGAACGAAGAAACACTACCACAGTTCAATCCTGAACTGAGCCCTTTCCGAATTATTTCCGAAATGCCGATTACAGAGCAGAGCGGCTTTGTTCTGCTTTCCCCGGATTACAATTATTCCGATATCTCTAATGATTTCCTGATAGCTATTTCTTTCTTTGCTGTAGAAGACCAGATAGAACACAGTACGATAAGGTTTTTCTATGATGGAGAGGATGTTACTTCTTTGGCAAAGGTTTTTTCCAACATGATCGTTTATGAAGTGAAGAACGCCAAACCTGGTAACCATAACTATAATGTCACTGCCAGTCAATTCGATGGAAGCAAGATCAAATCGAAATACTGGGTCACAAATGTTAAGGAAAAAATGCTGGAATTACCTCTTAATCTTAGTGGAAAAGCTACTTTCAAATCCTATATGGATGATGTAACAAGTGATTCTGAAGAAAAAGAAGATTCCGATAAATGGGCTAATTTCCTGATGAATTTAAACGGTAGTTACAAAAGGCTAAACTTTAAATCAAAATTGTATTTATCATCATTAGAAACTAAATGGAGGCAACCGGTAAACAGGTATAATCTGATTCTTCAGGTTCCTCATTTTGATCTGATTGCGGGTGATCATACTCCCGACTATGGGACCTTTCTGGTAAGCTGCAAAAATATTCGCGGTATCCATTCAAAACTGCATTTCAAGAATTTCAGGATGTTCTTTACTGCGGGCAGTAGTAAAAGAAGTGTAAATGGAAAAGCCTTCGATGATTCTACATACACAGGGGAAATTGTACTAAATCATACTGCAGGAACTTTCCAGCGGAACTCATATTCACTAAGGTTTGAAACAGGCAATCCACAATGTTTTACATGGGGCTTGGGTTTTGCCAAGAACAAAGATGATATTGGCTCACTGAAAGAAATGTATTATCTCAGTTCTGTTGATACTATACAGACAGTATTACCAGAGGATAACATAGTTGTAAATACAGATATTAACCTTGCTTTGTTCAACCAGCGTTTTGTATGGGGTGTAGAGGCTGCCATGAGCTATCACAATATCAATATCATCGACGGCGCTATGTCTATCGAGGAGATTGAGGATGAACTTGACCAGGAGATCAATTTTCCTTTTGATCCAATTAATTTTGAAAATATCTTTGTTGTGAATAAATACCTGGTACCTTTTAAACCCGGATTAAGCAACATGGCTTATAAAACTTTCCTGCGTGCTTTCTTTTATAGGAATTTCTTAAATGTATCCTACACTGCTATTGGAACCAGTTTTAATTCTCTTTCTACAAATTACCTGCAAACGGATGCTCGCATTATCAGTATAAACGATAACATAAACTTGATGAACAACAAGCTGGCAGTAAGTTTGGGATTGAATTTTGTATCTGACAACCTGTACGATGCAAAGGAAGTAACCACCACTTCCACGAATTACTTTGCCCAAACTCTTTACCGTCCGGATGATAGGTTATTCTTCAAACTCGGATTGAACAACAATAATTCCAAAGATGATTATGAATCTATTGGAGATGATGATAGTCGTTTTCCTGTTGAAATTAATACGATGAATTTAACTTTTGGAGTTGGATATTTTGTAGAAAACATAAATTTAGCACCTACAAAGTTCAGCCTGAGTTTCAATAATTCTGCCAACAGTGATGAAGTAAACGAAAGTTTTGATTATAAGAAAAATAATATTGTTTTGAGCGCTTCCAGCAAGTTTACTGATATTCCACTGAAAACAACACTTTCATATTCACTCACTTTGAATGATAATTCTACTTTAATTGAAATCGAGAATGAAGATCCAATAAATGAGCAGTTGAAATCTACTTACAATTCCCTTTATTTTAAAGGAGAGTTAGAATTACTGGATGAAACATTGAAACCTTATTTTAATTTCAGATATACATCTTTCGGTGGAGATATCGACCCACAAGCAACTCAGATGTTCAATCTGGGAACCCGTTATAGTATTACCCCGGCTACATTTGTTTCTACTGATATGGGAGTAAAATTCTATCAAAACAAAGAAATCGAAGAAGATAATTATTCCAAGTTCACCTGGAAAATGAAAATATCTCAAAAATTCTAAATGAAGAGACTGAAGTTTTTCATCATTCCGTTTATCATCTTCATTGTTTTGCGCATTCTTTCTGTAACCAACTTCTGGCAGAATATCGAGCATAAATCGAAAGACAGGTTTTTCCTGATGCGTGGTACCAGGGAGATCTCTGATGGTATTGTAATTGTAGAGATCGGCGATGATACATTCAATTCATTGAACGAACGTTGGCCTTTTCCCCGTGATTATCATGCACATCTTATCGAGAACCTTGAAAAAGCAGGTGCAAAACAGATAATTTTCGATATTGAATTTACAGAAAAAACAAATCCAGCCTCAGATGAGCTATTAGCACGAACAGCCGGTAAATACGAGAATATTATTCTTGCAGGCAAACTTATAAAAACCGTTTATGCAAATTCCACTCGCGAACAACTTCTTGCGCCTATCAATCTGATAACCCAACGCGGAGTAGAGTGGGGTACTGTAAATATTTCCGCCGATGCCGACGGTTTTGTACGTAAATATGAACTTTTTCAGCGGAAAGGGAAAGAAATCAAACTTTCCATAGGGGTATTATCCCTTGTAAAAACCTATTGGTTGGAAAAATTAGACGAAGAAGTAAAAAACTTCTCCGGTTATTTCAGGATAGGTGGGAACCTGATTCCCAAAGTAACTTCCAAAAGCACTTTGATAAATTATTATGGTCCTGCTGGAACTTTTGAAAGGTATGATTTTGCTGATGTAATTGACGATTCAACCTTTACAATTCCAACTTTGGATTTGGATCTATATTATGCAAATAAAGATTCGCTTAAAAACAAAATAGTTTTAGTTGGATTAACATCGGTAGAATTTCACGATACTCACCATACTCCTTTCTTTTCTAA
>CBDUTJ010000056.1:0-14609 GCA_965370415.1 uncultured bacterium
CCGGCACCCTGGCAGAAATATCCTCCCCGGTAATCATCTTCACCAGCCTGGTCGTAAAGCAGGCCAATTCCAAATAAACCTGCACCATGAGAATAGTTTGAACTGCGGTAAGTATCGTTTCCTGCCAGATCGATAAGAACTCCGATACCCAGAAAACCAGCTCCCTGATTCACAGCCTTTTCCTGATTCATATAAAAGTCATCACCTGCCAGATCGATTACTACGGAATAGGGATTTCCAATTTCACCTATCGCGCCACCAGCCCGGCAACGGTAAATATCATTTCCACCCAGATCGATAATAACAGCAAAATCATCAGAATAGACATTATCACCTGTTCCGCCAACTATCATCGGTCCGAAATCAGTTTGAAGATAGCATATTATATCACCCGTAGCTCCGGAAACCGGATTATCTAATAGATTCCAATCATAATAGTCGGATTCCAACCGTTTTCTAATTTGCCACACATCTTCCAGTATAATCTGTCCAGCAGTTGTAAGTGCATTCCGATCTAATTTTTTTATAAAATCCAGAATTCCGTCTTTATCAACCGTTCGAGAAGTATCAACAAAAGTTCCAAACTCCTGCTGCCAGGAACCTTTCAATTTTGCATTCAGCGAATCTTCTTCATCTCCCCATAAAACAGGAACATTCATGATAAGATCGTGCAGTTCGAGGCTGTCTAACCGGGCATAAAACTTCTTCCTGTATGGCTCTGCTCTGTTGAACGAATCTACAAAAAAATTCAATGGATCTTCAGCATTCACAGAAAAATTAATCGTATCTATTTCAATCTCCGTATCGATCTGTTGGGAAATGAATCTAAATAATTCGCCGGGATCATCAAAGTACTCATCAGCAGATTCTGTAGTTTTTTCCAAATATTCTGGTAATTCCAGTGGGTTTTTCAGAATATGATCGATAACTTTCAGTTTAAATGTATCGTCTTTTACCCAGGCCTTTTCAAATCCCAACTCTTCTTCCGATAGATGCAACATTTCCAGGCAGTTATGCAGAGTTGAAGTGGTCAAGGAATCAAGAATTTGTGCTTCCAGATAAAATGGAGAGAAGAAAAATAGAAAAAGAGAAATAAAAAAAATGTGTCGTTGCCAGTTTTTAATAACTTTCATAAAAATTCCTCCTTTAGATCTTTGCCCTATTCAGCCAGTTGCAAGCTGTTCTTTTTGTCAAATTAAATAAGCGATAACAAGCATCCTTCGAAAAAAATTCAAAATCATTGTTTTATTTTTATTCTGGATAACACTCTGGTTACCAAGCCCCAGTCTGTCGGGGTGTAGTTTACGGAGACTGGCTTGGTAACCTCTAAAAAAAGAAATACATGTCAAAGCTGGGGCTTTGATACGAGAGATTAACTGGAAAATAACATTCAATAAAAAATATACTTGCTTATTTATAGTAATTTTTATTTCTATGCGCTAATTAATAATATTAGGAAATAGGATGAAATATTTAAGTTTACTATTGATTATTTTCTTTACGGTTCATGTTGCTGCAAGAGTTGTTGTTGAAGTAGGTCCCTATAAAATCACCGAGAAGCAGCTTCAGGCAGAAATGGCAGATTACGAAGATCAGTATTCTTACAGTAAAACCCGCCAACTGGCTTTGAGTACACTTATCAGGAACAGCATCCTTAAGATCTACGCTGCAGAAAAAGGTATAATCGTTGATGAAATTGAACTGAAAACATTTTTTAAAAATAAGCTGGGTGATCTCCCCCGTTTCCAGTCTAATGGAGTTTTTGATAATAATAAATATCAGCAGTTTAAAAAGACTTCCAAAGGTAAGATGATCATCGGTGAAATGAGAAACGAGATATTGGTAAATAAAACCAGAACTGTAATCAAGAATTCCCTGGAGATATCTGACGAAGAACTACTGGAAAAATATTTCCTGGAAAATACCGAAATAGCTATGGGCTATGCCATTATTGATGTAGAAGATGCAGGCATTCCTGCGGATATTTCTTTAAACAAGGCAGATTGGTTTTACGAACGAAATAAATACAAATTCAAAAACCAGAAAAAAGTAAAATTAAAACTCTTTATTGTATTTGATGAAGAATTTGAAAAGAGTATAGAATTACCTGTAAACGTTCGATTGAAGACCATTACCGAAGAAGATACCACGCTTTCCAAATTGGATATTATTGATATCAGAGCAGCTTTGCAAGAAGAAGTACAACATGAAATGGCAATGTGGAAAGCAGTGGCGATAAGGGAACTTTTACTGGATCGTGAGCAGGTTGAACATCCTATTCTGGAAACTTCTTATCTGGGCGAATTTGAGAAACTTGGTGAATTGCAGGAAGACGTCCTGAGCAGTGCCTTTGAAATGCGAAAAAAACAATTTTCCGAACCGATAGATATTGGAAACGGATATTTGATCTTTCAGGTAATCGATTTCAAACGGAAAAAACTCAGTATGGAAAAAATGGCAAACCTGATGTGGAAAGCTTTTATTCTAAACGAAAAAGAGACTGACCAGAGTTACCAGGAATATTTCGAAAGCCATTTTGATAGATTCATCATACCGGCGGCAGTAATAACCAGAATTGACATCCCCCGTCCTTTACTTTTTTCTAAGTACAAAATCGAGATGTATCAGCAGAACGTAAAAAAACAGATATCCGATAATTTAATGGACAACACTGCTTTACGTGAAATCATTAGAGAATATGATCTGAAAAGCTCAAAAGAGGTCATCTATCTGGACATATTTGAAAATTCCGACCCGGTAGCTGATATTATCTCTCTGCGCATTGGGCAAGAACTGAATTATGATTTTATTAAAACCGGTAATTCCCTGGTTTTTTATAGAGTCGATTCCTACTTTCCTGAGTATATTCCCATTTTCAGGAAGATCAAATCACAGTTACCGGGATTGATAGCAATTGCTGAAACAGATTCAGTATCTTTAAAAAAATATTACGAAGACCATAGAAAAGACTTCACAACTCCGGATAGTCTTCAACTGGGAGGTGTTTTCTTTCCAATTGAAACTAACCTTAAAAATCTACCGGTAGGAATTTCTAATGATGAACTCCGCTGGAATTACAAAAACAATATTGAAGAATACAGCCGTAATAGTTCTGTTAAATTCGAATATATTTATACTAAAAGCCAGGAAATGGCGGAAGTGATAAAAGAACAGGCGGAAGCCGGAATTGATTTCAGTCTGCTCCAAAAATGTTTAGGTTTAGATTGTTCCCTGCCCCAGAAAAAGATAATTGAATACAGTGAAATTCCCCCGGAAATTCAAAAGGCTCTAAAGGCTTTATCCAATAATACTATCTCTCAACCCGTCTATTATGATGAAGGCTGGATCGTACTTCACAAGATCCGCAGTTATAGTTCAGGTATCATTCCCTTTAACGAAATCAAATACGAACTGAAAAAAGAGTATATAAAAAAACTGGCTGATCCCTATGCCTTCCGGAAAGCAAAAGCTGTTTTTGATTCCACTTCTTACTTTTCACATCTTACGAATTTTGTGGATGAGAGCATGATATTCCGAACTAAATACCAGAATGCAACTCTGGAATATACAAGGCTTGGTTTCATTTCGCAGCATCTGCGTGATCTGATGCGAATATGGAAAAATGAAAAATACAGCAGCATAATAAAAACAGAAGAAGGTTACGCAGTGGTCTTTGTACTTAAAAAAAGGTCATCCCGGCAGTTATCTTACGAAGAAGCACTACCACAGATCGAAGAGATCTTCGCTGCTAAGAAGCGTCTGGAACTGGGAAAAGCGTTTGTTTCCAACCTGAAGAAACAAATATCCCTGGGTGCTGATCCCGATTCATTATTATTTTACCTGGGAGGTTGGAAGAGAGCAGAAAATCTTAATCTGAACAGTAAGATCCCCGGTATCGATTTCAGTAAGATCATCCTGAAAGATATTGTAAAACACAAAGAAGGATATTGCAGCCCTGTGTTCCCGGTGGGTCAGAACAAGTTGTTTTTCTATTACCTGTATCATCTGGAACGTCCAAACCAGAATCAATTTTATTCTCAAAAAACTTCTTTTAAGAGAAATATGATAAATAAGAAGTTCGATCAATGGATAGAGCAATATAAGATAAAAAAAGAGATTAAGATAAAATACTAAATCGGAGAAGTTTATGAATAAAAGTAATTATCAGAATCTTCTGGATAGTCTATATGAAGGCATTTATTATGTGGATCATAAAAAAATAATTAAATACTGGAGCAGTGGTGCGGAACGGATAACAGGTTATTCCAGCGATGAAGTACTTGGTAAAAGATGCAGTGAAAATATCTTGAAACCAAAAAGTCTGGATGGCAGAGAAATGTGTAAAACAAATTGTATTCTCACGGATACGCTTAAAACTGGAAGTTTTGTACAAACCGAAATATATATAACTCACAAAAATGGTCATAAGATTTTAATTGCTCTCAGGGTAGCTCCAATGTTCAATCATATAGGTAAGATCGTTGGCGTAACCCAGATCTTTACAGACAGCAAAGACAATATCGATCTTGATGAGAAAGAAGCTGAAAGCAGGAAAACAGCCTATTTTGATCCCATAACAAAACTTCCTAACAAGAGCAGCTTCGAAATGGTTCTGAATTCTACATTCAGCGGATTCCGAAGAAATAACTGGTCTTTCGGTGTTTTCCTGTTCACTGTAGATGATTTTAATAAATTAAAGAAAAATTATGATTTGGAAAGCTGTAATGAAATCATGAGAGAAGTTAGTAGCGCGATAGTGGATAACCTGCGACCTTTTGACACTCTTGGAAAATGGTCGGAACTGGAATTTGCTGCCATTGCGATAAATGTGGATAATGACAAACTTAAACTGATCGGTGAAAGAATAAAAACATTGATCGAAAAAATAACCATCCCTTTAGGTAAAGGAAGTATAAAACTTACACTTTCTATCGGAGCTTCCCTTGCCTTAATTAATGATTCTTCCGAGATATTGATGAGCAGGGTGAAATCACATCTTGAACATAGCATTAAAAAAGGTGGGAATTGTCTTACAATTAAAATTAATACCTGATTTCGAATCTATTAAGATTTTTTTCACCTGAAACAATTCCATGATTAAAAGAGTTTAGGTAAAGTATGAAGTTCAAAGCTGTTATTTTTGATATGGATGGGGTAATTATCGACAGTGAACCATTCTACCAGGAAGTGCAGATTGATCTTTTCCATAAAATGGGAATAACAGTCCCTCCGGAAGAGTACAATACCTTTATCGGTGCCGGTATGCGGGAGATGTGGAATATGATAAAATCTTCCCGCAACCTTAAACAACCCATAGAAGAACTGATTAAATTAAACAACAGCGTCCTGCTGGAATATTTCAAAGAATCTGCTGCATTAGTTCCCACACCACATTTTACCGATTTTCTTGCATCCGTCCTGTCTGCAGGAATGAAAACTGCAGTTGCTTCCTCAACTGCCAAACCAATAATCGAAGTTATCCTTAAGAAGTTGAATTTATATGATTTTTTTAACAATATCGTCAGTGGTAACGAAGTAGAAAATGGAAAACCAGCTCCCGATATCTTTTTAGAAACAGCTTCACGATTGAATGTAATACCTTCGGATTGTATTGTAGTGGAAGATTCTTTTAATGGTGTGAAAGCAGCAAAAAGTGCTGGCATGTACTGTCTTGGTTACCATAACCCAAACTCCGGCAATCAGGATATTTCTGCTGCGGATAGAATAATTAATAGTTTTGCAGATATTAACATTAAGGAGATGTAAATGAAAAAAAAATGTTGGATTATAGTTTTCATATTTCTTCCTGTTATCATTTTTGCGGTTACCATCGATACTCTTTATATCCTGCATACCACCGATATTCACGGTCATCTTTTTCCGTATGATTATTTTAATGATGAACCGTCAGATCGTGGTCTGGTAAGGATCTTCACAAGAGTGCAGGAATACAGAGCAAAGCATAATAATGTACTCCTGATAGACAGTGGTGACTTGATCCAGGGAACACCGCTTACCTATTATTTTAACATGATAGAACCCGAAGTTCCTCACCCCATGATACTTGCAATGAATATTATGAACTATGATGCATTTACAGTTGGCAACCATGATGTTGAGCAAGGTATTGCTGTTTATACCAGGTTAGAAAAGCAATCTGAATTTCCCTGGCTTTCTGCAAATTCCTGTCTGGATGATGGTTCAACCTTTTACTCTCCGTACAAGATCATAGAGAAAAACGGAATCAAAATTGGCATTCTGGGACTTACAACACCCGGAATTCCGATGTGGCTCGATGAAAGCCTTTACCCGGGGATAACCTGGAAAGATATGGTAGAAATAGCCCGTATTTATGTTGATTCCCTGCTTCCCAAAACAGATATCCTTCTGGGTTCATTCCATTCCGGTTTTGATGAGAATGAAGGATTGGAAAAGTGCAAACTGATGGGCGTTCCTGTGGATAATGCTTCCGGATTGGTTGCAGAAGAGATTCCTGGCTTCGATGTCATTTTTGGTGGGCATTCACATCGAATTGTACCACAAAACAAAATCACAATTTCAAGCGATGAAACGCTTAAGATCAATTCCAACTGCCATGGTAAGAATCTTGGTGTGGTAAAAATAATATACCAGATCGACGACCAGGAAGTTACAATACTTGAAAAGAGCGGCTGGGTAGAACCGGTGAATAATATTGAACCTTCTGATGAACTTCTTGTTACTGGTAAACCATATCATCAAAAAATATTAAAATACATCAGAAAAAATATTGGAACACTTACAGACACTCTCAGCGGAGAAAATTCTCGATTTAAGGACACACCTCTCATGGAGCTTATCAATAATGCACAAATGGATCATACGGATGCAGAGATCTCTTTTGCAGCTTGTTTCAAAACGGAATTAAAGATCCCACCCGGAGATATCAAGATCAAAGACATTTATAATATGTATCCTTACGAGAATTATCTTTATGTTGTAGAATTGACAGGAAAGCAGATAGGACAGTATCTGGAATATTCAGCAAGATACTATATTTGGGATGGAAAAGAAATTTCAGCTAATCTTACAATGAAGGGCTATAACTGCGATATGGCAGAAGGAATATCCTATACTGTAGATGTTACTCAACAGGTTGGTAAGCGTATCAAAGATATAATCATCATAACTACCGGTGAACCTCTTAAAACAGACAAGGTATACGAAGTAGCAATGAACAGTTACAGGGCAAGCGGTGGAGGAGGTCATATGGGGGCTGCAAAAGCTTCACAGGCGAAAGTTATATATAAATCCAGTAAAGAAATGAGAAATATCCTGACCGATTATATTATCAAACTTGACGAGATACCACTAAAAATCAATAATAATTGGCATATAAAAAAATAATCTTAATTCTTGTAATGTAAAATTTGACATAATCAAATTCATATTTTATTTGGAATTAGATTTTTTAAGAATTATATAGGGGGAGGAAGCAAATGCCGGTTTCAATGAGAACATCAGAGAAAAAATTTATGAAAAAGATGCTTCTTTGGGATCAGAAAAAGGCATCGATAGAAGTTCTTGTGAACTTAGTATTTCTTATTATTGGGGCTTTAGTAGTTCTAACTGATGCATATTTTACTTATAGATATATCAATAATCATACGTCTTTCTGGGTGATCATGCCGGGTTATGTAATTGGCATATTACTCCTGTCAATTTATCTTGTGGGAGATAAGCGAATAAAAGAACGGCGTCATTTTGCATCGATCCTTAGAAAGATTCTTACAAGCAGTAAAAAATAAACGGGTAAATATATAACAGGATTTCAGAATCTGTTCATTATTAGGAATCGATTCGAATTAATCTGAATTGGAGGAATTATGAATAAAGAAATTAATAAAGCTGGTAAAAAGCATCAATTGCCATGGTATTCTATATCGCTCTTATTAACTATTCTTGGTGCGGTTTCTATCATATTGCTTTTTGGTGTACATTATTACAATGAACATGGCATCGTTTTCTGGTGTATTATCTTTGCCTGGATAGTGATTCTTCTGAGTGCAGCAATGGAAATCGGCAGACAGGAAAAATTAAGAAGAAAAATAGAATCTGAAAAAGAGCAATTAATAATCGAACTATCGCAAGCGCTGGGAAAAAATAAAAAAGAAACCAAATGAGGGTATTGATAATAAATCCGGGTTCCACCTCCACAAAAATAGCTGTTTTCGAAAACGAAAAGGAAATATATTTAAAAAAAATAAACCATCCTACCGATAAAATCGGTGAGTATGAAAAAATCGCTGACCAGTATCACTTTCGAAAAGATACTATCTTAGATGAACTACAAATTGCCAGCATTGAACTACAGACTATAAATTGCATCGTAGCCCGTGGAGGATTGGTTAAACCCATTCCCTCTGGTGTTTACAAAGTAACCGAAAGTTTAAAAGTTGATTTGCTTAAGGGAATTATGGGAGAACATGCCAGCAACCTGGGTGGTCTTATTGCAGATGAAATCGCCTGTTCCCTACCAGGTGTTAATGCTTACATTGTCGATCCTGTTGTTGTAGATGAGATGGAAGACGTGGCGCGTATTTCCGGTCATCCTGAATTTGAAAGAATATCTATTTTTCATGCTTTGAACCAGAAAGCAATTGCACGAACTCACGCTAAGAAACACGGTATAGCATATGAAGAACTTAATCTTATTGTAGTTCATCTGGGTGGTGGTATTTCCGTGGGAGCTCACAAAAAGGGAAAAGTAGTAGATGTTAACCAGGCTCTAAATGGCGAAGGTCCATTCTCTCCGGAGCGCAGCGGTACTCTTCCTGCGGATGCACTGGCAGAACTCTGTTTCAGCGGGAAATACACTCTTTCCGATATTAAAAAGATGATAACCGGCAAAGGTGGACTTGTAGCCTATATGGGTACAAACGACGCTTACAAAGTAGAAATGCTTGTTCGAGACGGAGATAAAAAAGCCAAACTCATTCAGGATGCAATGAGTTACCAGATAGCAAAAGAGATCGGGGCAATGAGCACTGTGCTGAAAGGCAAAGTAGATGGTATTCTTCTTACCGGTGGATTAGCAAAAAACCCGCTGTTGGTTGATTATGTCAAAGATATGGTATCATATATTGCACCTGTGTATTTATATCCTGGAGAAGACGAAATGAAGGCTCTTGCCATGAACGGCTTTATGGTTCTAAAAGGAGAAGCTGAGGTTCTGGATTATCAATAATAAGCAAAACCAGATCATTGAAATGCTCAATCCGGAAAAAGCATTCGAGAAAATAAAACTGAATGCGGGTAATAATAATTTCTTCCTGCTTGATCTTCGTCCTCCAGAAAAGGTAAATACTACAAAATTCGGTGATTCAATACACCTAGATTATAATGATGAAACTTTTGATGACGAATTGGAAAAACTGGATAGAAATAAAACTTACTTTGTTTTTTGTACAAGAGGTTTGAAATCTAATATTGCAGTAGAAATGATGGAAGACCTCGGCTTTAAAGAAGTTTATGGACTTGCAGGCGGTTTAATTGCCTGGCAAAAAAAAGGATATAAGCTATTTTAAAATTATCATGAGAAAGAGATCATATTTTTTTATTAGTTTTTTTGTTCTACTAATAATATCTCTTTCTTTAAATGCAACTTTAGATACGCTCTTTGCCGAATATATCCACATGGTTCCAGATGAAAGAGCTGAATTCCTGCTGAACAGGGGGATCGGTTATTTCAATCTGAACGACTATCAAAAAGCACTGGAATATTTGAAAATCGCTCAAAACAAATTTAATCAAACCGGAAACAAAGAAGGGATTTCCAAGTGCCTGAACAATCTGGGTAACGTTTACAACAACCTGGGACAATACGAAAAAGCCCTGGAATACCATTTACGTTCTCTGGATATTGAGCAGGAAATCCAGAATAAGAACGGTATAACAAGATCATTGAACAACATTGGCAATGTATATCAAAATACCGGTAACCTGGAAAAAGCTCTGGAATTCTACTTGAAATCCCTTGAATTAACCTATGAAACCAACGATAAATCCGCCATATCCAAATCACTGAATAATGTGGGAAATATTCATCTATCTCAAGGTGATTTTGACAGAGCTCTGGAATATTATACGCGTTCCCTTAAAATAAAACAAAGCATCAAGGATAAATTTGGAACTGCAAATTCATATAATAATATCGGTATTGCCTATCAGGGATTGCATCAACCTGCCCGGGCACTGGAATATTATCAGAAATCATTGCAGCTTATGAAGGAAGTTTATGATAAACACGGCATTGCCTCTGCACTGTATCATTCCGGTATTCTTTATTTTGAATTGCAAAATCTGAAAAAAGCTCTTTCCACTTTGCAGGAAGCGCTACAATACGCAGAACAGATAAACGATAGAAATATCATGATGTCCTGCTACAGGACCATTGCTGAAATATTCTCACATAAAAAGGATTATTATAAAGCTTATAAATTCCATAAATTATATGCTCAAACAAAGGATGAACTGATCTCGGAAGAAAGCAGTAAAGCCATCATAGAAATGCGTGTGAAATATGAAACGAAAAGCAAAGAAAGAGAAATCGAACTGCTGAAACAAAATGTTGCCCTGAAGGCAATAGAATCCAATCGGCAAACGCTTTTTATGATCATTATCACCATCGGTTTTGTTTTCTTTGCCGTCGCTGCTTTTTTTGTTTATAACCAGTTAAGACTGAAGGCTTATTCCAATAAGATCATAGCCGAACAGAACGAAAAACTGAAGAAAGCATATAAAAAAGTGGAAGAACTCGCCAGCATCGATTCTCTTACCGGACTGTCTAACCGCAGGGATATCCTGAAAAAAATACGACATGAAGCCAACAGGTTCGACAGGAATAAAAAACCTTTCGCACTCATTATGGGTGATATCGATGATTTCAAGTCGGTTAATGATACCTACGGTCATGATGCCGGTGATATAGTGTTACAAAAAATTGCCGATTTTATTAAAACCAACATAAGAAAACAGGATACAGTAGGGCGCTGGGGTGGTGAGGAATTTCTTATACTGTTGCCTGATACAGGTTTAGAAGGCGCAAAATTCATTGCCGAAAAACTTCGCGAAGGTATTTTTTCTCACAAAATAACCTACACTAATTACGATTTGAAAGTAACCATTACTTTCGGCGTTGCTGTCTATAAGCGGCTGCGAGATATTAATGAATGTATCAAAGAAGCAGACCAGGCTTTATACCTGGGAAAAGTTCGCAAAAAGAACTGTGTGGTCTCCAGCGATGAACTTAAATAGAAATTTGCAGGTATCCCCCAAAAACCAACAATAGTTATCCAAGTATACAATTAAAAAACAATAAATATAAAAAAGTCATAAAAAAATCAGTTGCAAAGAGACTCTACATAATATTAATTTTGTTCATCGTGAAAGTATAGAAAATTATTATAGCTTGAAATGCGTTCTTTTTCTTAAAATCGGCATAATATAAATTGCGTTAAGAAATTGGTAATAAGTAAGCGTTAGGAAAAATCTTCTGTTTGAGTTGTTTTTTTAATTTCTTTAATAGATTCTACTTAGAAAATAACGAGTTAAGATTTTTTAGTGGCTTTTACTAATTTCAGTAATTTATATTCGCCAGGAGTTTTTCTTTGCTTCGTTTCTTTTGTCGGTATAAAAGAAATGAAGATCAATGCTTGCCAGCCTCTAGCTGGAAAATCTTCTCACTATTCTTTAAAATAAAAGAACAAAATGATTTTGAAAATTTTTCGGGAGATGCTTAAATAGAAATTTGAATTTGACAGATATAAAGAAAAAAATATTTTTTCCTAAATGAATAAAAATGATAATAAAGAGTATATGAAAGAATTTATTGAGAAAATACCTAAAGCTGAACTTCACCTTCACATCGAAGGTACATTTGAACCGGAACTGATGTTTGAAATTGCACAGAGAAATAAAGTGAGAATTCCTTATAAATCTATTGAAAAATTAAAAGCTGCTTACGATTTTAATAACCTCCAGGAATTTCTGAATATCTATTACTCCGGATGCAAAGTTCTTTTAAAGAAGCAGGATTTCTACGATATGACCATGGCATACCTGAAAAAAGCTCATCAGCAGAATATTCTTCATACCGAGATTATGTTCGATCCGCAAACTCATACCGACCGGGGAGTTCCTTTTAATATAGTTATATCAGGAATTCATCGTGCACTAGTAGATGCAAAAAAAGATTTCGGTATTACAACAAAACTTATCATGTGTTTCCTGCGCCACCTGGACGAAGAATCTGCTTTTAAGACACTGGAAGAAGCACAACCTTTTTACAATCAGATAGATGCTGTGGGACTGGATTCTTCCGAGATCGGACATCCACCTTCAATTTTTGAGAGAGTTTTCAAAAAAGCCCGGGCAGAAGGCTACCTGCTTGTTGCACATGCAGGTGAAGAAGGTCCTGCCGAATACGTTTGGGAAGCACTCAACCTGATCAAAGTAGACAGAATTGACCATGGCAACAATAGTCTGGAAGATAACAGGCTGGTTCAGAAGCTGGTAAAAAGAAAAATGCCGTTGACGGTATGTCCGCTTTCCAACCTGAAGCTGAAAGTAGTGAAAGATCTTACGAAACATCCACTTAAACTAATGATGGATAAAGGTCTGTTCGTAACCTTGAATTCAGATGATCCGGCTTATTTCGGAGGTTATGTGAATGAAAACTACCTTGCTATTCAACAAGCTTTGGACCTGACCGAGGAAGATATTATCCAGCTTGCTAAGAACTCTTTTGAAGCTTCTTTCTTGGACGAAGCAGATAAGAAAAAGTACATTTCTCAAATAGATAAATTCGTTAATTCGTACTCAGATTAAGGTAAATTTTTTATTGACATTCAATACCTGATTTTTGTTGTGTCCTCTGTGTTGTGGCGGGATAGCTCAGTTGGTAGAGCAGAGGCCTGAAAAGCCTTGTGTCCCCAGTTCAAGTCTGGGTCCTGCCACCATTTCTTTTTAAGTACCTAAGAGTCAAAGTGACAAAGTAGCAAAGTATGTTAGTCGTTCCATCTCGGTGCAACTATATGTTTTTTCCTGAGCCTTTTCGTTTCATCAATCAAGTATGAGAACTCAAACAAAAGGTTTAATTTCAAAACTGAGTTTCCAATTATATTCCCAAAAAGAATTCCATACGATGCTTCATGGCATTGAGGGAACAAGCATAAAACAGGATTATGTAAGCACAGCGAGACGTTGCTTAAGGAAATAAATGATTCATAACTCACCCCCGGTCCAAGCCAAGGCTACGCCCTGGCAGACCGACCCCTCTCTTCAGTTCAAGAGAGGGGATGAAAAAGATTTTCTACCTCTTAGTTCCTTCTTTCTAGAGAGAAGGTCAGAATGAGTTAAAAAAATTATGAAAATCTTTTTAAACTCCGGAACGGTTTAAACAACATGAGTCCCAATCAGACCTGACTCGCAGCGAAGCGTGAGTCGGGAATGATTGCTAAATGCTGTTTTTTCAATTTGACAGAATCTATCCTTCCTAAATTATAGAAGAAAGAAATTAGGAAAAGATTATGAAAGAAAAATATAGACTTAACCTTCACACCTTTTCCCAGCTATATATAAACTCTGCCCTGATGGGTATTGGATTAGTAATTTTCATGATCTTCATCATGTTCATGGTTGCTGTATATAAATGGAAATATGAGGGACTAACCCCGGAAGACGCTGGTGTACTGGTTGTATCTACAATGCTGTTTGTTCTTTTTGGAATTTTAACGATCATTTTCCTCTTTAAAATATACATAGATAAAGGCATCATCAAGATCAGGGAAAGGAAGCTTCTACTGGAAGATAACCGCTTCATTTACACTGATAAAAAAGGAAATGAACACAGTTTCAAATGGAACGATATTACAAAACTCAAATTAACAATGGTGCGAATGGGATACAGGCTTTCGGTGATCTTACCGCAATTCAGATTTTCTTTCTATTCGTATGAATTCGTTCTTAACCCAATCCGCTTTAAAGAGACATTTAAAATGAAAGGTTTTGAAGATGATACGCTTTTTCACATCCTTGAAATATTTTACAAAAAAGCAGAAAATGCAGAATTCAAAAAAGACCTGTTCCTGCGCCGTAAAAAATTCCATTTTGAGAGGGAATAAAAAGAATGAAATTTATAGATATGAACGATTATAAAAGAAAGAAACACCTTAAATTTTTCATAAAGCAAGATTACCCGCATATGAACCTGTGTGCAAATGTAGAAATTACACGACTGGTTGATTTTCTGAAAAGTAATAAATTCCCATTTTATTTTTCCCTGATTTACCTCAGCTTAAGAACTGCAAATCAAATTAAAGAGTTTCGTCACCGCATCCGTGAAGGTAAGATAATCGAGCATGAAATTATTCATCCTTCATTTTCCGTGATGGCAGAGAACGATATATTCAGTTTCTGCACCTCCAAATATTCTGCTTACTTTCACAGCTTTCTGCAGAATGCGCAGGGAGAAGCTGAAAAAGTAAAAGCAGAACCGGTGATTGAAGATGAGCCAGGCAGAGATGACCTTGTTTACATCACCTGCATTCCCTGGGTTTCGTTTACCAGCA
>CBDUTJ010000057.1:0-14320 GCA_965370415.1 uncultured bacterium
TATGAGTTATTCACCAATATTATCGATAGCAACCGCACTCTTTGAGATCATTGCTGCTATTTGGGCTTTGATGGGAGCAGGAAGAAAAAAGATCATTTATACAAGCAGTACCCTCCTTCTCCTGCTTGCAGTATACCAGATACTGGAAGTGATAATTTGCACCGCACCACAAAGCAGCATATTTTTTTCACGACTGGCATTTATTGTAATAGCCTGGCTTCCTCCTGTAGCTATTCTGCTAATTGCTCTGCTTTTCCCCACAAAGACAAAAGCAATTTACTGGTTTACCGGTTTAACGTTCACGATTGCTTTATTAATTAGTATCTGGCTTTTAATAGATAAAAGTTTTGTAACGGGATCGGTATGTTCGATAATATTTGCCCGCTATTCCAATCCTATGCCACAGTATATTATTTATGCTGGATTTTATCATCTGGGAATGCTGGGAATGTTGTTTCTATCGGCACATGGTGTGATAATTTGCAAAGATCACAAACAGCGTCTTCTCTTGGGTCAGATGCTTATGGGTTCACTGGCTTTTATTATTCCATCCCTGATAACGGTGATCGCTGTTCCTTATACAAAAGGAGCATTGCCTTCTGTTATGTGTCATTATGCATTACTATTAGCAATTTTTATAACCAGATTACTGTATTTGGAACGACGCCAAACTAATTCTAAAAAACCATAAGGAGGAAAAATAATGCCGAGATACCAAAATTTAGATAGAATATCTCTGTGGTTAATTTTCGCTATGGCATATATTTTCTGTGTTTCATTGTATGCTCAGGAAGAAGTAGCGGACAGCCTGAACAACTATTTCTATTTTGTGCATATGACCGATACACATGTAGGAACAGAGAATAACCTGGAACTTACCCAAAAAATTGTAGAGCAGATCAATAACCTTCCCATGTATATTCAATGCATCGTTCACACCGGTGATATTGTAAATTATGGAATGGAAGATACAATTGCTGTAACAAACGCAATTTCAGCACTTGAACAATTGGAAGCTCCGCTTCTATTGATCCCGGGTAATCACGATATCTATCGCAATAATCTTGATGGCACAAAAGACGCTTACATAGAACGTTTCGGACCACTGATCACTGAGAACGAGTTCGGGGAAATTGTTTTTATCGGACTTTATTCAAATCCGCTGGCGAGATTGTTTTCAGTAGAAGATTTTGATCCGCTATCGGAACTGGAGGAAGCTCTCAAACGTGCTGAAGGCAAACCGACTGTAGTTTTTCATCATATCCCCTCTGTAGAAGATTTTTATTTAAATAAAATGCACCATGGCTGGAAAAAAGACATTCGTACAAGTTGGGAAGAAGTACTGAATTTTTACAACGTAATAGCTGTGCTCGCCGGGCATTTTCACAGGGATGAACATTACTGGCTGGGCGAAGTACCACTTTATATTTCCGCATCAGTGACAGATCATTGGGGCAGACAGCCTTCTTTTAGAATATTTGAATATAAAAACGGCAGACTTAGTTACAGAACACAGTATCTGGAAAGGTGAAGATATGAAATTTAATATTAAATACTCAGTAAAAAAACAATAATATTCTAAACATAGATCGACCGAAAAATGAAGTGAGAGAAATTTTTGTTGCCAAAAAACATCATTATAGTTTTTTTCCATTTGAAAGATTATAAAAAATAATAAGTTGTATTGCTCTGTTGAGAAGGGAAAATATAATTGAGAACTGTGTAATGACCTGGTTTATTAATTGGTTAATGTTTCCAGGTGTTATTTAAGGATAGATTATGAGAAAAGTTATAGCCTTAATCGTAATAATTATTGCCATCGCTGCACTTATTAGCATAATTGCTTTTATCATTGGTACTGTTACGCATAAAGTAAAAGCTACTGCAGAAAAACAAAAGATCGAAATGTCTAAGACAACTCTGGATACAGCCAGGATAGAACAAGAATACCTTCCTGAATATGAGGAGATATTTGCTCTGCAAATTCTGGCCAGCAATAAGTACGCAAAAGTGGAGCACCTGCAAAACAAACTGGCTAAAGCTGGATATCAAACTAAGATAACCAAACTAAAAAGAGAAGGTGAGATCATCTACCGCCTGCGTATGGAAGGGCTTTACCACGAGAAAGAAGCCATAACCCTGGGTGAGGAATTAAAAGGGAAATATCCTGCTATCGAAAGTTTCTGGCTGGATGAGATCGTAACTAAAACAGAATTTGCCCGTAAGGAAGAACCTGTTGTAACAAAAGAAGAACCCACTTCAACTCGCAAGGAAGAAGTGGTTACGGCTGTAAAATTAGAAGAGGGTAAACAATTTGAAATACAACTTCTGGCCAGTGCTAACTATTCCAAGGTCGAGCAGATAAAAACAAATCTTGCGAAACTGGGTTATAAAACCAAAATACTAACGGTAACACGAGGTACAAAAATATTATACAGATTGCGTATGCGCGGTTTATATTCCGAACCGAAAGCATTGGCTCTGGGGGATAAACTTATTAAAGACTCTCGGGATGTTAAAGAATTCTGGCTGGATGAGATCAAAGAAGGTAGAAGCGTTACAACTACCACTCCTATTGTAAAAAAAGAAAAGAAAACAAAAATAGATACAGGCAAAAAAGAATACGAAATACAGATATTGGCAAATCGTGACCGCTCAACTGTAGAAAAAAGAAAAAGAGAATTAGAGCAAAGAGGTTACAAAGCCAAAATCACTTACACTGTGAAGAACGGCACTACTTTTTACCGTCTTCGCCTGGCAGATCAATATTCACAAACACAAGCCGGCAAAGTGGGTGAAGATCTGAAAAAGAATGTAGGTTTCGTGAAGAGTTACTGGATCGTAAAAAAAGAAAAAGGCCAAAAGGTCGTAGACCAAAAGGTAGTAGACCGGAAGTCCGTAGACCGGAAAGTAGTAACAATCAAAGAAGTTGATGAATCTCTAACAGAGCCGATCGTTACTTCCATGAATCCCGAATACCAGCCTCAAGCGGTGAAATATGTTGCCTCCTGTAATACAGATAATGTGAACATTCGTATTGGTCCCGGCACCTATTATGCCGTTGACCCTATCGGTAAATTAATGAAAGGGGTTACGGTTTTTGCGGTGGAAGAAAAAAATAACTGGGTAAAATTCACCATTACACCGAATGATAAATCCTGGTCTGGCTGGGTGAATAAAGATTACTTAAATGTACAAAAATAGTTGTTCGGAAAAATTCTTATCAAAACAAAACCCGCATTTCTGCGGGTTTTATTTTTTTATACTTTATATAAGTTTTTTACAGTTATTTTTTCACCGGTTCAATATAGCAGAGAATATCCCCTTTTACAACTGACTCACCAGCTTTAAAAGCAATATCCTTGATCTCACCATCACAAGGTGCTGCCAGGTTATTGAACATCTTCATTGCTTCCAGCACGACCACGGTTTCTCCGGCTTTTACCTTATCCCCAACCTTCTTTTTATATTCGAGGATCATTCCCGGAATGGGAGCACGCAGGTTGCCTGATTCATCCGTTTCTACAGCTTTCTTTTCTTTTTTCTGGAAGCTTACACTAACTCCACGGGCGTTGGGATCTGCTACTTCTACATTAAAATGTTCACCATCCACATACACATCGAATGATCGCAGGTTGGCAGGTTTATCTTTGCCGGCTTTGGCTGTGAGTTCACCGGAAAGAGCTTTTCGTACCATTTTTTTTTCTTTTTCCACTTCTTCCAGGGTTTTAGGTTTTACATCATCAGGAACTTCTTCCAAACCATATTTCCATTGAAGAAAGCGTTTACCAGTTAATGGATAAAGTGCGCAGATAATTTCATCATCCAGGTCTTTTGCCAGTCCTTTAACCTCTTTTTTCACTTTGGGAAGTTCCGGTTCAAGCATATCACCGGGACGGGCAGTAATTGGTGTTTCACCACGGGGATATCCTTTCAAAGCTTTTTTCTGAACTTTTTTATCGATAGGAAGTGTAGTCTTTCCATATAATCCAAAGCAGAGGTCTTTTACCTGTTCTGTTATTTGAGAATATTCTCCTTCTTCTTTATCATAAAGAACATTATTTACAGTTTGAATGCCCACGATCTGACTGGTAGGTGTAACTAATGGAACCTGACCAAGTTCTTTTCTTACCCTTGGCAAAGCTTCGAAAACATCATCGAGCCTGTCCAGAGCATCCATCTGGCGGAGCTGATTCACCAGGTTGGAAAGCATTCCACCCGGAGTTTGATGAAGAATAACATTGATATCAATAATAGCATTTTTTGTATCATCAAGCAGATGTTTGTATTTCGGAATAACTTTTTCCATTTCCTTATCGATCACAGCTATTTTTTTAATATCAAAACCAGTATCCCTGTTCGTTCCCAAAAGAGACACAACTAATGGTTCTACAGCAGGATGAGAAGTTCGATAAGCATAAGGAGCCATACAGGTATCAACAATATCCACTCCAGCTTCAATGGCTTTGAAAATAGCTAGGTCACCCATTCCGGAAGTGAAGTGTGTATGCAGATGTAACGGAATTTTTGTCTGTTTTTTAAGTATGCGGATAAGGTTGTAAACATCGTAAGGGGAAACCAATCCGGCCATATCTTTAATGCAAATAGTATCGGCACCGATTTCCTCTAATTGCTTTGCTTTTTCCAGGTAATAATCCAGATTATATGTGTCGCCGCCCATACGCGGTTCCGTGAGTGAATAGCAGATAGTTCCCTGGAAATGCTTTTTATTCTTTTTGATTATCTTCACTGCAGTTTCAAAATTCCTGAAATCATTAAGAGCATCGAACACACGAAAAATATCAATTCCATTATCGCAAGCTCGCTGGATGAATGCTTCCACAACGTCATCGGCATAATTGCGGTAACCTACAACATTTTGACCCCTGAGCAACATCGAGAAAGGAGTTTTCTTAATATATTTTTTAAGTGTTCTTATCCTTTCCCATGGATCTTCATTCAAGAATCTGTGCATTGTATCAAAAGTAGCTCCACCCCATATTTCCATGGAATAGAATCCGATCTCATCCATCCTCTCAGCCACTGGCAGCATGTCTTCTGTTCTGCCACGGGTAGCAAAAATACTCTGATGACCATCGCGGAAACTAAGATCCTGTATCTTGATAGGATTTTTTGCCTGGGGACGGTTTGGATCATAATTCATCTTCGCCATTTCCAAAATGCCATGTGTATCAAATTTCATTTATTCCTCCATTATAGTGTAAAAGCGCTTACGCGTTTTTTTCTCTAAAATATTTAATAAATTTTAGTAACTTTCTTCTAAGTTTCTCAACTTCTTCTAAAATAAATTTATCATTATTATAATTCAATTTTTGTGAAATAATTAATTGAGTCTCTAACTCAGATAATGAACCCAGGCTTATATATAGGAAGCGAATATATTCTTTTTCAGAATTTCTGGCAGCACCTTCAGCTATATTAGAAGGAACAGAAACAGCAGCACGTTGCATTTGAGAGGACAAACCAAAATGTTCAAATTTTGGAAATTGAGATGTGATTTTATAAATTTTTTCTACAAGTTCAATTCCCAGTTTCCAGACATCCAAATCTTTATGCATCTTCTTCCTTACACTTTCACGCTTTTACACTTCCACGCTTCCACACTTTTCCGCTTTCACGCTTTCACCCTTTCTCGCTTTCACACTTTCACGCACTCACGCTTCAACGTTTAAAATCTCTTCTCTGCACTAACATACGATTATGCATGATTATCTTTCTTCCAGCCATAACCCAGTGGTTATTTTTCTTTTTGTTATTGTTATTTTCTTCCTCTTGTATGAGGAATTGCATTATACCAGCAATGGCAGCTTGTAGCTTTTTATTCTTTTCCACGTTTAGTTCCTATAAGGGAATGTTTCCGTGTTTTTTAGGTGGAACAATTTCTTTCTTTGTGCAAAGTAGCTCCAACGCATCAATAAGTCTTACACGGGTTTCACAGGGTTGAATTACAGCATCTATATATCCGCGTTCAGCTGCATTGTATGGATTGTTAAAAAGTTCTTCGTACTCTTCTATTTTTTCCTGTCTTGTTGCTTTAGGGTCTTTTGCTTCTTTTATCTCTTTCCTGTAGCTGGCAACAATATTTACCGCACCTTGTGCACCCATTACTGCAATCTCGGCAGAGGGCCAGGCAAAAAGTGCATCTGCTCCCAGATGTTGGGAACTCATGGCAATATAGGCACCACCATAACTTTTCCTGGTGGTAACCGTAAGCTTGGGAACTGTAGCTTCGGAATAGCTCCAGAGGATCTTGGCTCCATGACGGATAACTCCACCCCATTCCTGGTCGCAGCCGGGTAGATATCCGGGTACATCTACAAAAGTAATAAGTGGAATATTGAAGGCATCACAGAAACGAATGAAACGAGCAATCTTATCGGAAGCATTGATATCCAGGCATCCTGCCAGAACAAGTGGCTGGTTGGCAATTATGCCTACAGTTTTACTGTTCAACCGACCAAAGCCTACAACTGCATTCGCGGCAAAATGTTCGTGAATTTCGTAAAACTCTCCATGATCGAGAATTGAATGAATAACATCCCTCATATCATAACCGGTTTTCGGATTATCCGGAATGATCGTATCCAGTTCGGGGCACAGTCTACCGGGGTCATCTCCCATAGGAATGACCGGTGGATCATCCAGGTTGTTATCGGGAATATAACCAAGCAGCACTTTTACCTGTTCTATAGCATCTTCGTCACTTTCGCAGGCAAAATGAGCATTCCCGCTCTTGGTGTTATTGGTCATTGCACCACCCAGATCTTCAAAAGTAGTTTCTTCTCCTGTAACAGATTTGATAACGCTGGGTCCGGTAATGAACATGTAACCGCTATTTTTTACCATAAACACAAAATCTGTCATGGCCGGAGAATAGACTGCTCCACCGGCTGTTGGTCCCATGATCAAAGATATCTGCGGTATTACACCGGAAGCCCTGGAATTACGGAAGAAAATATCTCCATAACCTTTTAATGAATCGATACCTTCTTCCACACGAGCGCCACCGGAATCGTTCATTCCAATGATCGGTACACCCGCTTTCATAGCCAGATCCATCACTTTAACTATCTTCTCGGCATGTTTTTCTCCCAGAGAACCACCGCGGGATGTAAAATCTTGAGCATAGACATAAACCGGACGACCATTTACCAGCCCATGACCTGTGACAACGCCGTCAGATGGAATTTCTGTGGTGGGCATATTGAAATTTGTGGAACGGTGTTTTACAAACATGTCTATTTCGCGGAATGTGCCCTCATCAAATAAAAGGTCAATACGTTCCCGGGCAGAAAGTTTGTGTTTTTCGTGTTGTTTCTCTATACGAGCTTTACCACCCATTTCTTTAATTTTTTCTGCTCTTTTCTTTAAAGCTTCGATCTTCTCAGAAACTTTCATATTTTTCTCCCAAAACAAGATTACTTCTTTTATTTATTTGTTAAAATCTTAATCCAATTCAAAAGTGTAAAGTAAAAAAATTATTTAATTACCTCTCATTTACGGTAAGTCTGCTCATCATCATTCTCAATCAGAATTTTAAAAACCCTGCGGGCATAATAAATTCTTTAAAAGGTACTACGATCAAAAAAAGTGCCTTCGTTTTCTTTCACTTGTTAATGATCTAAAAAAAAGAATAATATTAAACAATTGACAAAAAAGAATCTATTTCACATTAGTAAATTGTTTCCTGAATTCAGATACGAAATGAAACAAAATTTTAGTAAGGAATTTAATTATGACAAAATTAACTGATATTTTGCCCGGTTTCAAAGATATGAGATTGAATCCTTTCACGCTCTCTTTCAAAAATGAAATTGAAGGGGAATTTCTTAGTGATTATCATAAGAAATCCATTATGCAGGTCCGCATATCGTTCTTTCTGGCATTATTACTGTATGCACTTTATGGTATCCTGGACATGCACATTAAATCTGATATAAGATATTTATTCTGGCTCATCAGGTTTTCGGTAATGATACCGATAGGCCTATTGATATTTGTTTCTTCCTTCTCTCAGAATTTTTATAAATACCGCGATATTTCATTAGCTTTCTGTATGATATTGTATGGATTCAGTCTTATGGTAATGTTGTATCTTTCACCAAAACCTTTCGATTTTGCATATTACGCAACGTTAATCATAACTTTTATTTTTATCTATATTTTTATAAGTATTCGATTTATTCCTGCCATAATTACCAGTGCTATTATTTTAGTGATGTATGAATTTACTGCTATCTGGTTCTTACAAACTCCTATCGAAATGCTGATAAAATACAACTTCTTCTTTATTAGTGCCAATGTTATAGGAATGTTCGCTGCTTATTCCATCGAGTTCTACGCCAGACGAGATTTCTTTATTGCACACCTGATAGAAGACAACCGGCTGGAACTGGATTACCTGAATAAAGACCTGGAAAAACGGGTAGAGGAAAAAACCCTCCAACTGGAAGTTACTAATAAAGGTTTGAAAAACGAAATTGCCTTCCGCAAAAAAGCAGAAGACCAATTGCGCGGTATGAACGTGAAATTGCAGAAACTGCTTAACGATACGGTAAGCGGACTTATCTATGCTGTGGAAATGCGTGACCCCTACACTGCCGGACACCAGAAAAGAGTTGGACAATTGGTTTCTGCTATTGCCAAAGAGATGGAACTTTCCGATGATACTCAGGATTGTTTAAAAATAGCTTCCATAATTCACGATATCGGTAAGATAGTGGTTCCGGTAGAAATACTCACCAAGCCTTACGGATTAAATAAATTTGAGATCACTCTGTTGCAAAACCATCCCAAATCCGGCTATGATATTCTGAAGACCATAGACTTTCCCTGGCCCATTGCCGATATTATTCTGCAGCATCATGAACGCCTGGACGGCAGCGGCTATCCCAACGGGTTGAAAGATGACGAGATATACCTGGAAGCTAAAATTCTGGCTGTGGCAGACGTGGTGGAAGCTATGGCTTCCAACCGGCCCTACCGCCCCAGTAAAGGCATCGATCAAGCCCTGGCAGAACTGGAAAAGAACAAAGGCATCCTCTACGATACACAGATCGCAGAGACTTGCATCAAACTATTCAGGGAAAAGAACTTCACGTTTAAATAGGGTAATAACCCGCGATCTATTACTTCATTAAGCAGGTTGTAAATGTTTAAATGAAATTTCACAGAAGATCTATTCGTTTACCTAAATATGATTATTCACAATCGGGTGCATATTTTATAACCATTTGCACACATCAGAGAGAATGGTTGTTCGGTGAAATTCTCAATGAAAAAATGTTGTTGAATGAATTTGGAAATATAGCCAGAAACGAATGGTTAAAAACACCAAAAATAAGACCGAACATAGAACTTGGTGAATTCATAGTAATGCCAAATCATATCCACGGAATTATCCGGATAAAAGATGATAAGGTAGATCGTAAGGGCGTATGGGATGGGGGGAGAGATCGTAAGGACACGATGCTTCGTGTCCCAACAGAGCACCGCGTCCCAACAGAGCACCGTGTCCCAACAGAGCACCGCGTCCCAACAGAGCACCGTGCTCCAACGGTTGAACGATTTGGAAAACCAACTTCAAATTCTATTCCAACGATTATCCGTTCTTTCAAAGCAGCAACAACCAAACAAATAAACATAATCCGAAAACTCCCCGGTTTTGCAGTATGGCAAAGAAATTATTACGAACATATAATACGAAATGAAAAAGACCTGAACAATATAACCCAATATATAAAATTCAATCCCAACAATTGGGATAAAGAAGATCTGAATAAATTATAGGAGATAGATTCTCTATTTCTAATGCAGTAAAATTAATTCAAAAACCTCTTACAGAATACTAAAGCACTGTGAAACAGTATTCTGCTTGACACAAAAATATTTGAAATCAAATTTCTTCACGCTTACAGGAAAAGGAGCTTTGCAGTGTATATTGTATTAAGCAGGTTATTATTGGTTAAATGTTTGATGAAGAATTTAGATATTCCTTTTAATAATTAAAAAATAAAAACAAAACTATTTTCAAAATTTTATAATTTCATTTCTGTTAATTAATAATAAAATTTTTACTCTTATTAGCTACAAAAATATCAATTAGTTATTATAAACTTTCTTAGAATTCATTAATTAAAAAAACACACCCAATGTGACTTATAGTCCGTTGACTTAAAATCTACATTTCGTTTACTAAGCAATATGGATATCAAAGAAAAAGTCGGAAAAAAAATTAAAGAATTAAGAACTAAAGCGGGTTTAACACAAATGGAGCTTGCAGGTAGAGCATCATTAGATAGAACATACATTAATAGCGTAGAAAACGGTAAGAGAAATATCTCTATAACTAATATCGAGAAGATTGCAAACGCTCTTAATATAAATATATCCGCTCTATTCGAAAGCATTTAATTTTTTAATTTGATTAGATTAATAATTAAGAATTGAGAAATTATGCAAAATAATAATTTTATAGAGATTGCAAAAAATAACCATTTTTTAGAATGGTTAGCAAAAGAATTCTCAGAGATGTCTGCATATATGACAACAGAAAAAATCGCAGATTTTGTTTTCGGAAGCATTGAAGAAGCAGTGAATAAATATATAGAAATATATAGGTTGGACAAATGAAACAATATGATGAAGTTATAAAAATGATGGAAGAAAATGGTGGTTTTGCTACTTTAGGATTTCTTAATCAAAATATTGATGTCTCAAAATGGAAAACTAAGACACCTTTTGCGAGTATTAGAAGAATTGTTCAAGATGAAAGATTTTTCTTTAAGATTAAACCTGGACTTTGGGCTTTAAAATCCTATAGTAATAAACTACCGGAGGATATTATAGCTCTTAAAAAAGACGAAATAATAAAAGAAACAGAAGAATTAAATCATTCATATTATCAGGGTTTATTAGTCGATATAGGTAATATAAAAAAGTATTCGACTTTCATTCCAAATCAAGATAAAAATAAAAAGTATCTTGGTAAAAGACTTTCAGACATTATATCTATGAGTTCCTTCTTCAGGTTTAGTTATGAAGAATTTATTAATCGAGCAAAAACAGTAGATGTCAGCTGGTTTAATGCCAGAAGAATGCCAAGTTTCTTTTTTGAAATTGAGCATAAAACTGATATACAAAATTCTTTATTGAAATTTGTAGACTTACAGGATTTTAATGTTGAATTTATAATCGTAGCAAATGAAAAAAGAAAACGAGAATTTGATAAAAAGGTTAATTTTACTGCTTTCGAATCAATAAAAAATAGAGTTAAGTTTCTAAATTATGAAAAACTATCATGTTGGCATTCGAAATCATTTGAGATTTATTCAATTGAAAATTATTTAAATACTTTAAAAATTTAAAAAAATTATGGAAACAAAAATAAAATATTTTATTTTTCTTACTAATGAAGGTTACACTTTTCAACCAGAGTCCGATTTTGTTGAATCAGAAATGGACAATTTACAAGTCTTAGGCCTTTCTGAAGGTTTGAATAAAGATGACGCAATTGAAAATTTTATCCATGATAATGTTTTTTTACAAGAACTTAACTTCGATAATGTTCTTGTTTTTGAACTCATTAATAATAAAGTAACACAATCATTTAGTTTGAAAGATTATTTTAAGTAAAATAAATGCAAAAGTTATTTATATTATATAGTTAAATTTAAAGGAGGACTCATGGCTAAACTTATAAGAACTAAAATAATTCCATTTAAGCAGGGAGATATTAATTTAATTTTCTTTTGTCTTTCAGCATCAGATTTATGGAAAAGTTTCTCAATAAATAGACGTGTAGAGAACAAAGATGAAGGTTATCAACGTATTTTATCATCATCCCGTGTAAGTAAAATTGCGAAATACATTGATAACAATAATAGCTTACCTTTGAATATATTAGTTTCTCTTGAGAAAGGAAAATATGAAATCAAAGATGATGAATTGATTTTGAAAAATGTTTCAGATGTTGGTTGGATAATTGACGGTCAACATAGAGTTGCTGGTGCCCATAAGTCAAAAACTGATATTATTCTTCCAGTTATTGCTTTACTCGAAATAGATTTAGAAGACCAAATTAACCAATTTGTTACTATAAACAGAGAAGCAAAGGGAGTTCCATCTTCTCTTTATTATGATTTATTGGAACATCTTCCTATTGGCTTTAGCACTCCTGCTGAAAGGGCTAAACTAAGAGCCACAGATATTTCACGAATTTTAAAAAGTGATGAGCAATCACCATTTTTTAATAGAATTGTTGTAACAAAATCTCCAAAATATGGTCAAATATCTTTGACTACATTTGTTAACAATGTATCTTCCCTTGTACATGAACGTAGTGGTATAATTGCACCTTATCCATTGAAAGATCAAGTTAAAATTATTGATAATTATTTTAAAGGTATACAAAACACATTTCCTATATTCTTTAATAAAACTGATACCGTTTTCTTCAAAACCACGGGTTTTGGTGCATTAATTAGGGCATTCAGTACGGTTTTCTCTGCATCTTTGAAAAATTATTCAGGTTTTATGGTAACTAATATCACTGAAATCCTAGATAAAGTTAATCATTTTAATTTTAGTAATTGGAACAAAATTGGTACTGGACATGCAGCTGTAATTCTAGCTGCAGACGATTTGATAACTGAGCTTAAAGATGTGCTACGAGATGAGTCTGGTGAATCAACCATCAAACTATGAAATATTTAAGTAAAATTAATAACAGGGACTGGCTTGAAGTAAAGAATTATTGGCAAAACTTTATAAGTATATTAGAGTTCCCTATAACCAATTTTCAATATAATGACACGTTAGATGATGAATTAATCACAGTATCTCACAATATCAAGTCTGCCGAAAATGAGAATACTAATAGAGATCATTTTGAAATAATTAATGGCATTCAAGAAAAAATATTTTTAGAGTCAATTTTTCTTCTTTATAAATCTGTTAACTCTTTGAAATCTGCTCAAAGTTGCCAGTACGCAGGTTATAAAACCTGGAGCATATCCAATTATTATCAATCTTGTTTTTTTTCATTAAAGTCTATATTGAATATTTTAGGTGTTCACTATACAAGGACAAAAAATAATAATGATATCATTATTGATCTTATTCCTTCTTATAAACGAATTAACATAAGTGAATTAACTCAAAAACGAAAGGTATTTGAATGTAGGATAATAAGATACACAAAACAGCTTAAACATTATGATCAATGGTCAATTTTTAAGAAAGTAGTTTCATATACAAGGAATCTTGATTTATCTGATTTTCTTAGTATAGCTATTCAAAAATTGAAACCATTAGACTTTGCTGAAACTCGAAATAAAATTATATATCATAATCTATTTTGGTTGTTTCCTGATCTTAAATCTGAAATAATTGATATGAATTTTGGTTTGATAAATCTTGATATCTCAAAAATTGAAGAACATATATATAACGAGAGTTTTATTGTTTTTTTATCATATTTATTATTGGATAATTGCATTTCTCTTTTTTCACAATTAGCAACAATGAGTAATAATTTTAAGCAAGAATTTGATATTTTCAATAATTCAATTAGACATGAAAATAATAGAAATTTTGAAAGTTTTGTTAACTTAAATTCTAATATTTGTTCATCTAATATATTTATTCATTAAAATTATTATTTATTTTCTGTATATTGAAATCTTTTAGAGAGTATTATTAACATGAAAGCCGATTATCTTAGCTGGTATAAAGACCTGCTTATCGAACTTCATGGCAGAGAAGATATTAATAAAAAATAACAACTCTGATAAATGAGATAGTCGCAGTCGCTTTGCTCCTTCGCAAAGACAGAAAATTATTATTATTCCTACTTTTCTTATGTTCCCTCTATTCAAGTGAAGAGAGGGATAGCAGGGTGAGTTCATTAACCCTCTTGATCGACTTCCGCCGATCTTTCTCCCTTAAAAAGGGAGATCAGAAATTATCTGTCGCTCTGGCAGCGCCTGATTTTGGTTTCTACATTTTTTACCTGAACTGCGAGCTCTGCTCAGTGCATGAAGGTTCTTACTTTGAACAAAATCAGGAAATAAGCATTTGCCAGAGTGACGAGGTTTTCTTGGTTACTTATTTTGACGATCCAAAAGAAGTAACAGGTAACAACCCTCTTTAATTCTCCCTTTCCAACTTCGCGAAGCTATGATGGACAAGCAAAAGGGAGATCAAACGGAATTAATAAAATAATTTATTGTTGACTTTTTCCAACTATTTGAACGAGTAATTCTATGATGAGTAATACTTAAATTTAATAAGTGTAATT
>CBDUTJ010000058.1:0-14268 GCA_965370415.1 uncultured bacterium
CATTGTTCAATGATATCGCCCGGATCATCTGTAAAACCGGGTGTATATCCATTAACTTGTATCCACTCTGTGAATGATGCAAATTCAACCTTACTTTCGAATTTAACCTTGCTATCTACTGCAAAAATACTAACTGCAAACAAAAAGATGGTTAAAAAAATTAATGTCTTTTTCATTTTTTTCTCCTTATTAATAAACAATTAAACTAACAAATTTTTGTAGCGATAGTAAAAAATCAAATAAATCATTTTCGAAATGAACTTTTTCTTTACTTTTCTTCGAAATCATATTTCCTTTTTTCCATTCAACACATTAATTAGAAAACCAATTTTTCTTAACAACTTTCAATTTGTAAAAAAAACATACTTTCTGTCAAATAATAAATAATTTATTTTAGTCATACTTGCTATCATCATCACTCTTAAAAAGAAATATCTCTTCACCTTCTTTTTGCATTCCAAGTTAGCGAGCCTTTTTTTCCCAAGTTTTTGCTTCATTCTGAAGTTTGTCGTTCTCCTCTTTAAGACGCAGGTTTCCCTGCTCCAGAAGGTTAATATTTGCTTTTAATTCGGTAAGCTGTTTCTTAATGAGAAATTTTCTGAAGAAGCTGGAATTATCAAAAAAAGAAAATGTAAATGAGAAGAATTAAAATTATGGTATAATAGATTGCTTTTTTTTTATTGAATTCCGGAATTTTCATTTATAATCCAAAATTATCGTCTACACAGGGCAACTATCCACACATATCCTGCACTGTGTGCATTTATTATTAAAATCCGGATCCAAACAAAAAACGCCCGACTTTTATCGGGCGTCACATTCTACAGAATTATCATTATTTACTTCATCAAGATCATTTTCTTGGTTGATGTATTAATGAAATAGTTGTCTCGACATGTCGAGACCAAGCTGAAAGAAACCTATTTCATTAATATCATCTTCTTCGTTGACGTATATTTTTCAGCTTTCATTTTGTAGAAGTAGACACCGCTGGAAACAGATTTTTCGGAATTATCCTTGCCATTCCAAGTAACTACATGATAAGCTGCATCCAGATGCTCGTTTATTAATGTTTTCACGAGCTGTCCTTTCATATTGTAAACTTCAATCATAACGTTACCAGCTTCCTTAATTGAGAATGCGATGTTGGTTTCAGGATTGAATGGATTCGGATAGTTATTTAGCAATTCTGTCTTAGCTGTAACAATATCATCAAAGAATATTTCATTACCGCCAAACATTACAACATTGGAAGTAGCTGTTCCACCATTTCCAACTGAATTATAAGCAGTAACTTCATAGCTATAGTAATCAGCACCGGGGATAGTATCATCTAAGAATGAAGTTGCTAATCCTATAACCTCAAAAGTAACATTATCGGGTAATCTCTCAATATGGTATCCTAAAATGGGTTCGTTAAAAGTGCCTCCATGTAGTCCGGTTGTAGGATTCACCCAATCCAGTTGAGCAATCAGCTCTTCGGTACTTACATCGGTAAGCGTAAGATCGATAACTGCATCCGGAACATCTTCGCCAACCCACACAGTTACTGTAAAAGAAAGACCCTCATCGAAGGAATTATAACCCACAACTTTGTAAGTATATGTACCGGAAGCAGGAACAGCACTATCAGTGTAAGTTCCTGGTCCACCTATTACAGGGGAAGTATCAGTATAAATAATGTCTTCATCGCGATAAACCCTCATTTCCAGAAGCTCTGTGAGGGGATCTCCATTTACTTTAACTGTTGGGCATATCCAATCGATATCAGCTTCCAGGGCACCAACAGCATCAGGTGTAACAACTACATCTGTGGGAAAACCCGGTGCGAGAGGATCTGCAAGAATAATAATTTCATATATTCCTACAAGATTTGGATTCTGCTGAATATTTACCAGCATTGCGAATATACCACTGTCATTTAAATAAGTAGCCAATCCACCTGCGATTCCTGCAATATATCCGGGAATATCTGAAGCATCGTGAGTTATACCGGTAAACGATTGAGTTGCTATATCAAATTGATGAAGAATAGCAGAGGGATTAGGATCATGAGAGAATAACCAAAGGTATGGTCCACCAGCTGACCATGGATCATGAGCACTACCATATACATTTTGGACAGTAGGATTAATGTTACCATATATCTGTTCACCATCCATAGTAACAGCACCCAGTTCGTCCCAGTTTCCAATCCAGAAGCCACCATTTCCGCCATCAAGCCCAGGATCATAAGCAATATGACGCACACCTGTTATACTGTCACAGGTTACAGGAATTGTTCCAATAAGTGTCTGTGCTTCGAAGTCCATAATATTGATAGTCATAGAAGCAGGGCTACCATAGAAATATGTGCCGTCATACGCCATATCACGAATCTGTGTTGCACCTGCAATGTCGAAAGATTCTATAAAAGTGCCATCCATATCGTACTTATAGAAGCCTGTATAACCTGCACGCCAGTCACATGTAAAGATGTGCTGACCATTAGTTTCAATACCGGGTTGACCGTTGACCTGGCAACTAAAAAAACCAAGAATGTCCCATAAATCTCTGTTCGGTGGAGCAATATAGTTAATATTAATTGCAGGTGACACATCATTAAGGATAACTTTCCTTTCTACTTTCACCATATCTGCAGCATAAAGCAAAGTTCCGCAAAGTAGAAACATTGTAAATAAGATAATTAACATTTTTTTCATTTTTTCTCCTTTATTAGTAATCAATTAAACTAACAAATTTTAGTAGCGATAGTAAAAAATTAAAAAAAATCATTTTCGAAATTACTTTTGCTTCACTTTTTTTCGAAATTATATTTCATCTTATCCATTCAACACATTAATTAGAAAATCAATTTTTCTAAACAACTTGCAATTTGCAAAAAAACACCTTTTCTGGCAAATAATAAATAATTTAATTTAATCAGACTCAATATCTTTGTCATTCTTAAAGAGAAATATCTCTTCACCTTCTTTTTGCATTCCAAGTTCGCGAGCCTTTTTTTCCCAGGTTTTTGCATCATTCTGAAGTTTGTCGTTCTCCTCTTTAAGACGCAGGTTTTCCTGCTCCAGAAGGTTAATATCTGCTTTTAATTCGGTAAGCTGTTTCTTGATCAGAAATTTTCTGAAAAAGCTGGAATTATCGAAAAAGAAAATGTAGATAAGAAGAATTAAAATTATGATATAATAGATAGATTTCTTTTTATTGAACTCTGGTATTCTCATTTATAATCCAGAATTATCGTATGTGACTTGGCAAAATCTTCTTCTGTCAGTTCAATTTTATTTACTGAAATTTGTTTATGATCATCAATCAATTTCAGATATTCCTCGATCTTAGCTATTGGAAAATCGAGAACCGGTGTTTTATAGTGCATGGGAAAGACAATGATGGGTTTTATCATCTCAACGATTTCTTTTGCTGTTTTTGCATCGATAGTGTAAAATCCGCCTACAGGAATAAAGAGTACATCTATTTTTCCTAATTTGCTGATCACGTCCGCAGTACAAATATGACCCAGGTCTCCACAATGGAGAAAAGTTTTTCCCGAAAAAGTGAATTTCATCAATAGATTACTTCCGCGTTCACTGCCCTGAGTTTCATCGTGCCAAACCGGAAAAGTTTCAATCTTTACACCTTTAATTTCAAAATTACCTTTGGTATTTACAACTTGAGGATTTCCTTTTATAAGCTGAATATTGTTGTGATCAAAATGATCGTGCGAAGAGAGAACGATATCAGCAGTTTCATTTTCGGGCATGGGATATCCGATGTCTGTAAAAGGATCGGTGATGATGGATACTTTTTCATTCCAAATTTTCCACATACTGTGACCAAACCATTTAATGTTGATCATAAAGACCTCCTAATTAATTACTTCAGCAACAATTTAGCCAAAAAGCTTTTTCTGATGTAAACTGCATGATGCGGACAGAATTCATGGCAACACATACACTTAATGCATTTACTGTAATCAATCTCTGGCGCTGAAGCATTTTTCTCCAGGGTCATCGCCTGCACAGGGCAACTATCCACACATATCCTGCACTGTGTACATTTATCATTAAAATCCGGATAATACCGGAACATTTTTCGGAAGGCATTTTTCAATATCTTGGGAGAATAGGCAAGAATTTTTATTAAGGTTTTCACTCTTTTAATTTTAACATTCTTAAAAACGAATTCTTTCCATTTCTCCGGGATCTCAATATCTTCAGGTTTCAGGTTATCAATAGCCAGGCTATCCATAATATAACTGATTTTCTCAGGATCGAATCCCATCATGCGGGAAGCTGTAAAGTCTATTGCTGAAGCAGATTCCCCGGCAAAAACAACACCAAAATTTCTGGGTTCTCCGGCAGAAGGACCCTCCCCTTCCATACCTATGATACCGTCCATTATATTATAAATCGGTTTTTCTTTTGTTAATTCATATAGTTCAGAAATCACCCGGGCAAAATTGTGATGTTCCGGATAATCCCGATGGTAGTCCGATTTTTTTATGCCGGGAACAAGTCCGTATAAATTTTTCACAGCACCAGTGTATGCCATCAAACTGTGAGTTTTATATTTGCTTATGTTTATAATTGCATCTGCTTCCCAAAAGTATCTGGTAGTAGGAAATTCAATGGTTCGACCTTTTTTTATTACAATTCCACCCTGGCTGAAATTAACAAGTTTTATATTATTTTTTTCTGCCAACTTTTTGATGCCGGTCTTTTCCCATACAGATTGCACCGGAATAGTTCCTCCGGGTCCGTCACCGATCAATATGGTCTTCTTTTTTTCTTTTAGAATATCTATAACAGCTTGCAGCATTACAGGATGTGTGGTAACAGCCTGTTCGGGTGGATAAGCTCCCAATAAGTTTGGCTTTATCAGGATGACTTTTTTATCATCCAGTTCATGCCAGATGGGAAGCTCATTCAGGAATGTGCGGATCTTGTTAAGATCGTAAGTTTTGATCTCTTCAATGTAAACTTTCATAATCTATTTAAACTGTTCCATGCCGGAGAAATCGCGGTAGGGATCAAAACTCTGTAGGGCTTTTTGATCTTCTTTTGTCAGTTCGTCCGTAACTATCCTGGAGATAACTTCACCCAATCCGGGTCCCAGCATAAATCCCTGACCACACATTCCTACTGCATTAATAAAATTGGGAAATTCTTTTACTCTCCCAACTATCGGGAACCCGTCAGGAGTCATGGGATATTGACCGCGCCAGGTTCGCCGAACTTTCAGATTTAAAAGTCTGGGATAGATCTGCACCATACGCTTGGAGCACAAAGGCAGGAACTGAGAAGTAGCGTCGTTATCTATGCCCAATATTGATGGCTCGGGAGTTATACAGAAAACCACCTGCCCTTCATTGTTCTGGTAGAAATAGTAATTAGCAGAACCGGGAACTTTGCGCATATCCACTACCATCGGACCAAAGAACCTTTCCACCGGTTCTGTGATGCCAGCCTCGTGATTATCAGGATTAACAGGCAGATCAAGACCTATCATTTTGCCAATTTCTCTGGCGTAATTTCCTGCTGCGTTTATTATATATTTTGCTGAATATTTAGTTTTATCTGTAATAATTTCGAACGAGCTGTTCCCATATCTTTTTATATTTATCACTTTTTCCCTGAACTTATATTCCGCTCCATATTCCAGGCTTTTAAAATAGAATGCATTGAGTGCTAATAGCGGTGATGCCGAACCATCTTCGGGAGAATAAGTGGAACCGCATAGATCTTTCATATTTATTCCAGGAACCAGTTCGTTGTATTCCTGTGGAGAAACCCACTTGATATTAAGTCCGAAAGAATGTTGAATTTCCATCAGGTCTTTAAGATTTTTCTCATCTTCTCTGGAATATGCAGGGAAGCTGTAACCACCTGCTATCCAGCCAATATCGTCTCCGAACTTTTCTTCCCAGGTTCGAAAGATATCTATACTGCTCAGAGATATTCTGATCTTACCATAATCGGAATGAGTAGCGCGAATACCGCCGATGGCTTTTTTATTATTTTCCTGCCCCGATGATGTTTTAAGTTCAATCACAAGTACTTTCAGTTTCTTTTCAGCCAAAGCCAAAGCAGAAGGAACACCGATAGAACCTGCACCGATAATTACAACATCGTAATTTGACATTATTTTGCTCCTATTTGCCACAAAGTCACTAAGACGCTAAGTTCACAATTTTCATTATAATATAATTCTCTTTATTCCTTGCTTAATTAACTGAACATTAAAATTAATAATTAGACCCAATCTTTTCCCAGTAACTTTTAAGTAGCTTAAAACCTGAGGATTCCAAACAGGATTGTACTTGTCACATGCTTTTAACTCAATGATAATTTGATCTTCTACAAGCATATCAAGTCGATATCCTTCATCAAAAGTCATGTTGTCATATTTTATTGGAACATTTACCTGTCTTTTAAACTTTAGATTTCTTTTTGTAAATTCATGACACAAACAAACTTCATAAACCTTTTCAAGTAAACCTGGTCCAAGAACTTTATGAACGTGATAAGCAGCATCTACAATCTGTTTTGCAATTCTTTCTGTTTCTTCTGGAAGATTTTCATATTTCATATTTATATAAATTACCTTCTCTGTCCATTTTTATGTATTCTGGTGACTTCGTGTCTTGGTGGTTATCTTTTCTTTCCATTGGCAAATTTGCCCAGCGGCACTTCCACAAAGAGCGGTCTTCTTGTGTTCGGTTCGATCTCTTGCAGGGAAATTCCTTCCTGCCTGAAAATCTGTTTGATAAGATTGTCACAGCTTTTAGCGCCACAGGCTCCCATTCCTGCCCGGGTCAATGCTTTGATCTGGTTAATATCAACGATTCCTTTTTTGATCAGTTCCCTAACCTCACCGGCAGTTACACGTTCACATAAACATACCATTTCCTGGTCGGCTATTATACTTTCAGTAGTTTTTTTACCAGTGGGAAAAGTAACTTCTTCCTTCTGTATCGTGAAGGAAACCACCTTTTTTGCAATACTTTTGGGAACCCTGATTTTTATCAGTACGGTTTTGTTATTAATTTTCAAATCAACAATATCTATAATTTCAAAATCACCCAACACATTACCATCAATATCGTCACAATGAACTTTTTCACCGATCTCCACTTTATGATTTGAAACCTCATAGGGTAAGGTTACAATCGGAAATTCTTTGTCTTTCCTGAAATCAACCAGAGTTATTGCCAACCCCGGACAGATAGTTACACATTTACCACAGCCAATGCAACTACCTTCATAATAAGGAAGTCCCAAGATGGGATCATCTTTTATCAAGATAGAGTTTGTGGGACAGATCGTGATGCAGGGATTGCATGGAATCTCCTGAATACAATGTATGATAGGCATCACGCCATCTTCATCAGCAGGGATTATCATTGAATTGATCTTACCCGGTTCGGATTTGAGAATATCAGCTTTTTCATACCAGCTTTGAGGAATCTCTTCGATATCCGCTCCCAATTCTTTTGCTATTTTCAACCCGGCAATTTTACCATTGAACATAGCAGATGAAGCTTCCGCTATCTCCTGAGCATCTCCCACTGAATATACTTTTATCCCGGCAGTTTCTGCTTCTTCAGCAAATTCACTAACAGGTTCCAGTCCTACGGCAATAAGAATTGTATCGCATTCAAAAGTTTTTTCGGTACCAGCAAGCGGAGTAAATTTTTCATCAATCTGAACAATAGTAACAGTTTCTACTTCTTCTTTTCCGCTGGCTTTTAACACAGTATAAGAAGTATATATGGGAACGCCCAGCCGTTTCAATTTATCGGCATGAACTTTATAGCCACCGCACCTGGGCATGGCTTCTGCCAGACCCACTACATCTATTCCTGCCTGCAAGGCATGGTAACCGGCTATCAAACCAACATTTCCTCCACCAACTATAAACAGCTTGTCTGTTGGACGTACCAGATCGCGGTTCACCAAGGTTTGAAAAGCACCTGCACCGTAAATTCCGGAAAGAGTGTTGCCTTTGAAACACAGAAATTTCTCACGGGCTCCGGCTGCATTAAGAACAATTTTTGGCAGGATAAGTTTATATACTCCATCTTTAATAATTCCTACTTTCTTATCTTTATAAACATACAGTGCCGTGCTATTCGTCCACACTTCAATATTTGGATTTTGTATTACTTTTTCGGTAAGTATTTTGCCAATATCATTACCGCGTGTTCCGGCATAAGAATCTTCCACCGAACCGAAAAATTTATGAGTTTGCAGAACAAGCTTCCCACCCAGTTCATTTTTATCATCTACAAGCAGAGTTTTAATTCCATTCTCTCCCAGTTCGATAGCAGCGGAAAGCCCCGATGGACCACCACCAATGATCAGTACATCGAATTTAAGGTGCTGGATATCACTTGTATCGGGTTCTTTATCCACCAGTGGTAATACCGGAAGCCCTTCCACACTTTCTACATGCATTCCAAGTATAACTTCTACCATGCAAGATTTTACAGGGATTCCATTAGCTATTACAGTACATTTTGCACATTGTCCGTTAGCGCAGTACATACCCTGTGAGCTGCCATCTTTGGGGTGATGACCAAAGATCTTAATACCATTCGCAAATAAAGCAGATGAAATCACCTCACCTTTCAGTGCTTTCAGAAGTTTACCATTCCAGTAAAAAGAAATTTCTTTGCGGTCCGGGATTGGTAAAATGGGGTGAACTTTTATGCGATTCTTGTTCATCTGCAACTCCATTTTCTATTATAAATTTAGCTTCTTAAAATTTTTCATTTGTATGTATGTCAAGAAAAAGGTTTTCTTCAAATATTGAACACAACAAATAAATTTATACTTGACATAAGAATTAATCATTTCGTTTTTTATATCATTAAAAATGATGTAATTTGATAAATTACGTGAGAAGAAGAGCAAGGAGTTTTTCTTGATTTTTTATTTCGTGGAGTCCAATTTATTATTTAATGAATCGTTATATTTAAACAAAAAACCGTAAATTTCAAAGTAAGGGAATAAGGGAAATTGAATAATACTATCGAAAAAAATGTAATTGTGTAAATGAAAATCAAAAGAAAGAAGGAGAAAGAATGAAAAAATTTTTATGGATTATTATTGCTTTATTAGTTGTAGCCATGATCGTGGGTTGCGGTCAGCAGGGTGCTAAAGGCAAGAAGTTGAACATTGCGTTTGTTTATGTAGGCCCCATCGGTGATGCAGGTTGGACCTATGCTCACAACGATGGTCGTCTTGCCCTGGAAGAACTTGATTTCGTAGAAAAAACCGTTTATGTGGAAAGCGTTCCCGAGGGTGCTGAAGCCGTACGTCCCATAACGCAACTGGCTGAAGCGGGTAATGATATTATTTTCACAACATCATTCGGTTTCATGGATCCTACACTTGAAGTAGCTGAAAAATACCCCGACAAAGTATTTATGCATTGCAGTGGCTATAAAACTTCAGAAAATATGGGAGCTTATTTTGGCAGGATGTACCAGGCTAAATATTTGGGTGGTATCGTAGCAGGTTCTATGTCTAAAGCTGGCAAGATCGGCTATGTTGCACCGCATCCCATTCCAGAAGTTATCCGTCTTATCAGTGCTTTCACACTGGGTGCACAAAGTGTAAATCCCGATGCTGTGGTTCATATTGTTTGGACGAATTCCTGGTTCGACCCTGCCAAGGAAATGGATGCAGCCAATTCCATGATAGAACTTGGTTGTGATGTTATTACTCAAGGGGCAGACTCTGCCGGTCCTCAGCAGGCAGCAGAGAAACATGGTGTATGGTCTCTTGGCTATGACAGCGATATGGCAAAATTCGCTCCTAAAGTTCACTTAACTGCTCCTGTATGGCATTGGAGTGTTTTCTATAATAAAATAGCCGAGCAGGTTTACAAAGGCACCTGGAAATCTGCTGATGATTGGTGGGGAATTGAAACAGGCCTTATTGGTCTATCTCCATACAACGATGCTGTTCCTCAAGATGTAAGAGATCTTGTAGAAACCACAAAGCAAGCAATCATCGACAAAGAATTCCACTGCTTCAATGGACCTGTCTACGATCAGAAAGGAACTCTTAAAGTTAATGAAGGTGAACATCTTACAGACGAGCAAATGCTCAGCATGGACTGGTTTGTAAAAGGCGTTATAGGCTCCATTCCAAAATCAGGAGAATAATACTGAATTGTTTAAAGAGATTAGCCGCTCGGCTAATCTCTTTTTTTCTTTTTGAAAAGGAGTGAATCTTGGCTCAAGAACATCCCAATCTTATCCAAATGAAATGTATCACCAAATCATTTTATGGTACCAAAGCAAATGATAATATAGATTTTGATCTGAAACAGGGTGAGATACATGCCCTGCTGGGAGAGAACGGAACCGGTAAAACCACATTGATGAACATACTCACGGGTGTCTATTTCCCCGAACTTGGTAAAATGTATTTCAAAGGGAAAGAAATATCCTATAAATTTCCCGGTGAAGCTTTGAAAATAGGTATTGGAATGGTTCATCAGAGATTCAGCCTGATCGGAAATCTCACCGTATTGGAAAATATCATTCTCGGTTTGCCTTCCAATAAATTTCACCTGAATTTATCAGAACGAAAAAAACTGATCACAGAATATGCCGAGAAATATAACTTCTCCGTAGACCTCGATGCAATTGTAGATAAGCTTCCCATAGGGGTAAAACAGAAAGTAGAAATTCTTAAAATGCTGGTGCGGGAAGTGGATGTTCTTATTGTGGACGAACCTACCACAGTTCTCACCAAGCAGGAAACCGATAACCTGATAGATATTCTAAAAAAAATAGCCTCCACCGGCAAAGGTGTGATCTTTATTTCGCATAAAATGAAAGTAGTTCGACGGGTAGCCGACCGGATCACTGTGCTTCGCAAAGGTAAAAACATAGGTACTGTTCAGCCGGAAGAGGTTTCTTCACATGAACTGGCCAAGATGATGGTGGGACGCATAATTGAAAGTTCCACAGAAAGAATTTCCCGGAAATCTCAAAAGAAGATCTTGCAGGTGGAAAACCTGCATGTACATTCCGATAAAGGGCTTCTGGCTGTAGATTCTCTTTCTTTTGAAGTGTTTAAGGGTGAAATTTTAGGAATTGCCGGAGTTTCGGGTAATGGGCAAACAGAACTGGCAGAAGCACTCACGGGAAACAGGAAAGTACGAGATGGAAAGATCTGGTTCAAAGACAGGGTTATTACCAATCATTCGGCTATGGAAAGGATCGATGATGGTATCAGTTACATTCCTGCCGACCGCGTAAATGTGGGAGTTGCCGGGCAGAGAAGCATCTGGGAAAACCTGGGATTAAAAATATACAGGAAAGCAGAATACCGTAAGGGCTTTCTTCTGAACAATAAAAAAATAAAAAATTATGCTGAACAAATAATTAAAAAATATGATATCCTGCAGCCGGGAATTAGTTTTCCTTCTCTGCTTCTTTCCGGAGGAAATTTGCAAAAACTTATCATTGGCAGAGAGATAGAAACGGAAAGTGAATTATATGTAAGCGTGTACCCTACTCGCGGACTGGATGTGGGAGCCACCGATTTTGTTCGCAACTCGATAATGGGTCTACGCAATTCAGGCAAAGCGGTGATCTTGATCTCCGGTGACCTGGATGAGATATTCAGTCTTTCCGACCGGATCGCAGTGATGTTCGAAGGTAATTTTGTAAGTGTTTTTGAAAATGGTAAATATGATGTAGCTCAGATCGGTTTGATGATGAGTGGTCATCCTGAAGAAGAGATATTAAAAAATTGATCTGCCTTCTGAAATGGAGATTGTGAATGTTTAAATATAAAATTCAGATAGAACAGAGAGAAAGAGTTTCGAACCGGCAGGAAGCGCTAATCACGTTTTATGCCATTGTGGCTGCCCTCACCCTTACCGGGATATTCATCACCTTAAATGGTGTAAATCCATTCATTGCCTTCTGGCAGATAATACGCACCACAATAGGTTCATCTTACGGCCTTTCCGAAACTATTATAAAAAGTATTCCCCTTATCTTTACCGGGCTGGCTGTGGCTGTGGCTCTTAACAGCAAATTATGGAACATTGGAGCAGAAGGACAGCTATATTTTGGTGCGCTTTTTGCCACCTGGTTCATCCTGAAATGTCCCACACTTCCACGTACAATACAAATTCCCGTACTTCTTCTTTTTGGTTTCCTGGGAGGAGCCTTCTGGGCTTTGATACCGGCTATATTAAAATTAAAATTCAAAATGAACGAAGTCATCTCTACCTTATTATTGAATTATGTAGCAATATACATCGTAGATTATTTTGTTTTCGGTTCATGGAAAGGAAAGGATAATTTTCCATACACAGCACAGTTTTCTATGGAAAGCAGATTATGGCGGCTCGGTTTTGGCAGAGTTCATGCCGGGCTTATCGTAGCTCTACTGCTTGTGGTGGTTATCTACTTCCTGATGAAATATACGGAATGGGGCTACAAGGTTAAGATCACCGGTTCGAGCTTGAAAGCCGCCAAATATGCCGGTATTAATATTAATAAAACAATGTTCACGGTTTTCCTGCTTAGTGGCGGAATTGCCGGATTAGCCGGAGTTAGTGAGATCACAGGTATACAGTTCAAGTTGCATCATGCCATATCCAGTCAATATGGTTATACAGGCATCATCGTAGCCTGGCTGGCACGTTCCAATCCCTTTGTTATCGTAGGTTTCGCTTTCTTCCTCAGCATTCTTCTCATCGGGGCGGAAATGCTGCAGATCACCATGGGTTTACCGGCGGCAGTAGGCACAATAATGCAAAGCCTTATCCTCTTCTCTATCCTGGGAAGTGAACTTTTTAAAAATTACAAGATCAAGATCAGGAAGGGGGAATAATGAGTTTTGCAGTAATTATCGTTTCCCTTTTATCTGCCACCATACGCAGCGGAACCATAGTTCTTTATTCTACTGTTGGCGCTATTTTCAATGAACGCAGCGGTATCTTGAACCTGGGTATAGAAGGTATGATGCTGATGGGTGCGTTCATGGGATTTTACGTTGCCCTGCATACAAGCAGCCTTTTCCTGGCTATTTTATGTGCTGCCATCGTAGGGGGATTAATGGCATTGATCCATGCTTTCATAACTATTACGATGCGTGCCAATCAGGTGGTTTCCGGGTTGGCTCTTACCATGTTCGGCGGCGGGATGAGCGCTTATTTTGGCAAAGACCTGGTAGGCGTTACACTTTCTGCCAAAGTAATGCAGGCTATCGAACCTATTCCCATTCCTGTTTTAAATGACATTCCAATATTAGGAGATATTCTATTCAACCACAATATCCTGGTTTACATTTCGTTCGTTATTCCCTTTGCAGCCTGGTATGTTCTGAACAAAACCAAATGGGGACTGGCTATCCGCAGCAGCGGAGAAGAACCTCTTTCCAGCGAAATTATGGGAATTAAAGTTATCAAAGTCAGGTATATTTCCACGGTAGTTGGCGGAATTTTCTGTGGAATTGGTGGTGCTTATCTTTCGGTGTGGTATACTCCCCTCTGGATACAAGGCATGACTTCCGGACGCGGTTGGATCACTATTGCACTGGTAATTTTCTCAAACTGGAATCCACTGGCAGCTTTTGGCGGTGCCTATCTTTTTGGAGGGCTGGAAGCTTTTCAACTTCGCCTGCAGGCTCTCGGGTTTAATGTTCCCACCTTTTTGCTTGCCACCATACCTTATCTTTTTACGCTCATATTCCTTTTATTGATAACGCTGAAAGGTACTCGGTCCCATCTTCCGAAAAACCTGGGAATGCCCTATTTCCGGGAGAGCAGAGAATAGAAGGATAAAGGCTTAGGGATAAGGGATAAAGTAATAAGTGTAAAATAGCCTGTCTCTCTGAGAAACTCTCTCAACGTCATTCGACGAAGAGTCTCAGGCAATTGATGAGTCGAGCTTAGAATCCCTGCTATTCCCTTTTAGTTAAAAGGGAACATGAGATGCCGTTGTAAATTAAAATCTTCGTCTTTCTGAGTATGACTTTCAATCTTTCCCTCGAAGAATCTGAAGATTTTCAGATCAATGTTTACAAACCATAGGTTTGCTGAAAAACATAAGATGCCGTAGAGAGAATAACCTCACCCGTCTGAACCACACAAGTGTGGTCAGACACCCTCTCCCAGATGGAGAGGGAAACAAACAAAAAAATTACACCAATTAATTTTTTATTAGCATTTCTTTTAATCTCCCTTTTGCTTGTCCATCGTAGCTTCGCGAAGTTGGAAAGGGAGAACTAA
>CBDUTJ010000059.1:0-14034 GCA_965370415.1 uncultured bacterium
CACTGGCCAGAAAATTAAAATATATTTATATTGATACAGGTGCTATGTACCGTGCCTGCGCATTGTGTTCCCTGGAAAATAACATCAATTTAAAAAATATTCCAAAACTTATTACAATGCTCGATAAAATAGACATTAAGATATTCTATTCCGAGAAAGGGAATAAAATATTCTTGAATGAAAATGACATAAGCCAACGAATCCGCGAAGCAGATATTACCAAGCTTTCTTCTGAAATTGCAAAGATAAATATAGTACGCAAAAAGATGGTTTTATCACAAAGAGAGATTGGCAAGAATGGTGGAGTTATCATGGATGGCAGGGACATTGGGACGGTTGTTTTTCCCAATGCAGATTTTAAGTTCTTTATGATAGCCGATGAAAAAACCAGGGCTCTACGCCGTTGGAAAGAAGCTGCAGATAAGGGTGAGAACCTTTCTCTAAAAGATATCGAAAAAGAACTTATCTGGCGCGATACGAATGACTCTTCACGCAAGATCTCGCCATTGAAGCAGGCGGAAGATGCAATTTCTGTTGATACCAGCAACATGACCATCGATGATCAGGTTGAATTTCTCTTTGAGATCATAAAGAGAGGAAAAAGTGCGTAAAACATATTCGTTAATTACAAATCTTGTGAAATATTATATAACAATTTTCTGGGGGTTAGAAATAATTAATAAAGAAAGACTGAGTTCAGTTCAAAACTGTATTATAGCTCCAAATCACGTTGCTGCTGTTGATCCTTTTTTTATTGGATCGATAATTCCGGTTGAAATTTATTATCTGGCAAAAATTGAACTTTTCAGGAATAAAGCAGTTGGGAGTATTCTGAAATTCCTTAATGCTATTCCGGTAAAAAGAGGTATGATAGATAAAGCTGCCATTAGATTCGTTACCCAGGTTCTGAATAAAGGTCATTCGATTTTGATCTTTCCCGAAGGGACCAGGAAATCTGCTTCTGTAAAATCTGGAGTAGGAAAATTTGCAATGCAGTTGAAAAAGGATATTCTGCCAATTTATATTAAAAATTCACCATTTTTTTGGAAGTGTTTTCTTAGAAAAGAAAAGTTGAAAATAGTAATTGGGGAAAAAATTAAGGCAGAAAGCTTTTCAAATTTGGATGAAATAAAAGAAAATTATCGTAGTCTGGCAGAGCATGTTTTAAAAAAGATAAATGAGTTGAGTAATGAGTGTTAAAATCGCAGAAAATTCCGGGTTTTGTTTTGGTGTAAAAAGGGCAATAAAAATTGCTTTGGAAGCAGCACAGGGTAATCACCAGATCGTTACCCTGGGACCGATAATCCATAATCCGCAAATGGTGGAAAAACTTGCCAGTGAAGGGATTGAAAGAGTGAATGAAGTTTCTGAAATTCAGGGCAGACCCACCATTATCCGTTCTCATGGAGTAAAAAAAGAGATACTGGAAGAACTTATAGCAAACGACATAGAAATAATCAATGCCACCTGTCCCTATGTTTCCAAAACACAAGAGTACGCCAAAGAACTAAGCGAACAAGGATATCTAGTGGTCATTATGGGTGATAAAAATCATCCGGAAGTTATGGCTTTAAGTTCTTATATAGAAGGTGAATGCTTAATTGTTACCGGTGCGGAAGATGTACCTGAAAAAAAATATCAAAAAGTTGGAATTATTTCTCAAACTACTCGAAAGATAGACGATTTACAGAAGCTTGTAAGTACGTTTATTCCAAAATGCCACGAGATGCGTGTTATGAATACTATTTGTAATGCCACCAGTATTCGCCAGGAATCTACTTTGGAACTAGCCAAAGAGAGCGACCTGATGATAGTAGTAGGAGGCAGGAATAGCTCGAATACAAAAATGCTTGCCAAAATCAGTGAAGATTTTGTAGAGACATTTCATATTGAAACGGCGTGCGAAATCGATAAAAAGTGGTTTAAAGATAAGGAAAATATCGGTTTAACAGCTGGTGCTTCCACGCCTGATTGGGTAATTGTGGAAGTGTATAATAAAATAATTGAATATATGGGGAATATCAACCAAAAGGTCGATGAGATCAAAGATATCCCTGGGTTCAAGGAGGAAGAATGATTGTTAACGATCAAAACGAAGGTACGGATGTAAAAGATCCTATCGAAAAAGAAGAACAGAAGGAAGAAAAAAAAGAAGTAGTTAAAGAAACTGTAGAGGAAATTAAAGCTGAAGACGCAGAAAAAGTAGAAACGAAAAAGGAAAAAACCACACCCCCAAAAACCAGGAAGAAAAACAACAATGAAGAAGACATGATGTCTTTATTTGATGAGCACTTCAGTAAATTTGATAAGGGTAAGATCGTCGAAGGCACAGTAGTAAGCGTTGATGAACGTTCGGTGCTTGTTGACATAGGGTTTAAATCTGAAAGTGCTATCTCTATTCGCGAATTTACCAACGCAAACTTACCAGAGATAGGTAGCCAGTTAAAAGTTTTTATAGATTCTGTTGAGGATGGCTCTGGTAGGCTGAGACTATCCAAAAAGAAAGCCGATTTCTATTTGAACATTGATCAGCTTGATGAAAAAATGAAAAATAATGAATCTGTTCAAGGTGTTCTCCGTCGACGCGTTAAGGGTGGAATGATCGTAGACATTGATGACCTGGAAGCATTCCTGCCGGGATCACAGATATCTACCAAACCCATTCCCAATCTTGATCAGTTTATTGGTAAAGAGAGTGATTTTAAGATTCTAAAAATAGATAGAGAACGCAGAAATATAATCGTATCCCGTAAAAAAGTTCTTATTGAGGAACAAGAATCACGCCTGAAAGAGCTGAAAGCTAAGATCGTGGAAGGTAGTGAACTGGATGGCGAAGTTAGAAATATAACAGATTACGGTGCTTTCATCGATCTGGGCGGTATTGATGGGCTCTTACATATTACAGATATGAGTTGGGGACACATTAAACACCCATCTGATATGTTAAATATAGGCGATAAAGTTAAGGTTAAAATTCTTAATTACGATGAAAAAGCCGGCAAGGTGTCTTTAGGGCTCAAGCAACTGGTCCCACATCCCTGGGCAAATATCGAGGCAAAATACCCCGAAGGAACAATTGTTAGTGGTAAGGTTGTAAACATAACGAACTATGGTGTTTTTGTGGAATTAGAATCAGGTGTGGAAGGATTGGTTCACATTTCAGAAATGAGCTGGACCAAAAAGATAAAACATCCCAAGCAGTTGCTGAAACTTGGTGATACGATCAAAGCAATCGTGCTTACTACTTCAAGAGAAGATAAAAGAATTTCACTTGGCATCAAGCAGATGGAACCAAATCCTTGGCTTACTATCGAGGAAAGGTATCCTATGGATTCCAAGATTAAGGGTGTGGTTAAAAGCATCACTCCTTTTGGTGTGTTTATTGAAATTGAGAACGATATCGAAGGTCTTATTCATATTTCTGATATTTCCTGGACAAAACGAATTTATCATCCCAAAGAAGTCTTCCAGAAAGGACAGGAAATAGAGGTTAAAATACTATCTATTGATAAAACTTTACACCGTATTGCTCTGGGCGTAAAACAACTTCAACCCGATCCTTGGGAGAACCTTGATAAGAAACTTCCGATTAATTCCGAAGTAAAAGCAAACATTGTTAAGATCATTTCCAAAGGTGTATTGGTTGATGTAGGAGTAGATGATTATACTGTGGAAGGTTTTATTCCCCTTTCCCACCTTGCAATTCCCGGACTGAAAAAGGCAGGTATGGCTTTTGAAACGGAAGAAAAACTTCCGCTTAAAATCATTGAACTCGATCTGGAGAACAGGCGATTGATCCTCAGTGTGAAAGCTTACTTCTTTGCCAGAGATGAAAAAGAACTCGAAGATTTTGTTGATGTACACACAAAAAGAATTACAGAAAAAACAGAGAAACGCAGAGCCATCAAAGAGAACCTGGTAGAAGAAACTCCCAAGAAAGAAAAAGAAAAGATTGAAGAAAAAACAGAAGAAAAAATCGAAGAAAAAATTTCAGGCGAAAAACCTGCTGAAGAACCTATCAAACAGGAAGCACCTGTAGAAGCCAAAGAAAAGACAACTGATGAGAAGCCAGTAAAAACAACAGTGAAAAAAACCACCGAAGAAAAAAAGAAAAAAACAGCAAAGAAGAAAACAAAAAAAGACAAAGAACCTATTAAAAAACCTGCAGGGAAGAAAGTAAAAGCTAAAGAAAAATCTGAAAAGACGGCAAAAAAAACTACAGAAGAAAAAACTAAAGAAAAGAGTAAATAATATATTCAGATAAAAAGAAAGAGGCTGTCCGGTAATACCGGACGCCTTTTATGTTTTCAGGAGAAAACAATGAAAGATGATGGGATGATTTTTTTAATTGGTTTCATGGGAGCCGGTAAAACATACCTGGGCAAACAACTTGCTGCAAAACTGGAACTTCCTTTTTATGATATCGACCTGGAAATAGAGAAAAAAGCCAATCTCGATGTGAATGATATTTTTACAAAAAAAGGTGAACAATATTTCAGAAAAATTGAAACTGAAGTTTTACTTAACTGGGATAAACCCGGCGTAATCGCTACCGGCGGTGGAATTGTGGAAAAAGAAGAGAACAGAAAATTCCTGAAACAGGAGCAGCATAAAATTATCTGGCTGCATACACCCTGGGAAATTATCAGGTCTCGCATTGTGAATTCCTACCGGCCTATTGCTGTAGAAAGGACGGAATCAGAACTATTTACACTCTGGGATCAGCGGCTGCACCTGTACAAAGAATGTGCAGATATAGTTTTTAGTGGAAATGACCTGGAAGAATTGCACGATTTGATTTGAATCATTTTATAGAGAATAAACAAAAGCCCCGGAAATCCGGGGCTTTATTGTAATTAGAGAGGACAGATTAATAATCTGTCCCCTATTTTAGGAGGATCATTTTCTTGGTAGAAGTGTACCTGCTGCTGTTACCTTCGGATACCATTTTGTAGAAGTATAATCCGCTGGCAGAAGTTCTGCCGTTGTTATCTTTTCCGTCCCACATAATTGTATGATACCCTGCAGATTGATTTCCATCGGCTAAAGTTTTCACTTTCTGTCCCTTGATGTTGAATATCTCTAAATTGATTTTGGAATCTTCATGAAGCGCATATTTTATGGATGTGGTGGGATTGAAAGGATTGGGGAAATTGCCGGTAAGTTCGGTTCTAACCGGGATCAGTACATTATCGTTTCCTACTTCAGGCTCCAGCACAAAGTCGATATCGCTGGTTGTGGCACCTTCCAGTACTTCTACACCTAGAGCAGTTTGTGTAATATATCCTTCCAGAGAAGCAGTTACATCATAGGTTCCCGGTATAACTTCCAGTGTGTAGTTTCCAGATGCATCCGGATTGGTTGTTATGCCACCGGCATTAACTATAACCTCTTCCACATTACCGGTACCACCGAGCAAGGTTACGTTACCTTCAATATACCCTAAAATTCGTGGACCACCACCTAAGATCACATCATCTAAATACCAGTGGTCAAGATTATATGAATTACCATCAAAAACAAAGGCAAGCTGGAAAGTAGAAGAACCCACATCGGGAGTTATGATATCAAGCTCGAGTATTTCAGGACCCACATTCCCGGTTGGATTGATTTCCCAGACTGTATTCCAATTTGCACCATCGCTGGTTGTTTCCACACGTAAGCTGTAACCACTACTATAATCATCTAAATAATGTTTAAATTCAAGTTCCAATGAAGAAGAACCTGTTGTGTTAACCGATAAAGAGATCAATCTTTGAACTGCTGTAGTAGATGGACTCCAATTGAACCGAGCTTCCGGAGCAGTTCCACCTGCATTGCTGCTGTTATTTCCTCCCCAGTTACTTCCGCCGGTAATTGCCCAACCTGTAGGGGGGAAGGATGTGAAATATTCTTCGATAAGATAGTCACCGATTTGAACATCAAAAGACCCTGACCCTGTAACTCCACCATCAGATGATATTGCCACATTGAATATTGCCATATGTGCTTGTGGAGTGCTGGGACTGGAAGTTGCATTGAAAGATTCTTCGTAACTTCCGCCAATAGTAATATCTCCATAATCAGCCTGACTTGAGTTTATTGTAATATATGGATCAGCAGTAAGTAATTCTCCTATTACATTGAAGGCATCTGAACTACCATTATTTTCCACAGTTATAAATATATCAACGGTTTCACCGGCATCCCAGAAATAATCGCCATTACCCTGAGCAGTATCATCGATCAGATAACTTCCCATTTCCAGAACGGGTGCATGAGCATTGATGATGAATGTGCTGGTCCATGTATCGGTGCCATCAGTTGCTTCCAATGTAAAGAGAATTCCATGTCCATCAGGAACATTGCCATCAACTTCAAAGGCAAAAGCGCCATTCTGGGTTACTGTTTGTCCAGCGGGGATATTGCCAAAATTCTGATTATCATCCAGGATGGTTACATATTGATCGGTAGTAGAAAGAATTGCATCCACATTATCTGCCTGTGCGGTTCCCACGTTACTCAAAGTCACATCAAGAAGTACGGATTCACCATAATCAAGCAGGTTATTATTATTGCCACTCGAATCGTCTATAACGTAACTATCAAACATAACATAAGGTCCTGCCGTAAGGATCACCGTAATGTCATCATAGATCGTTTCAATATTAAAACCGGTAATAATCATTTTTGCATCACCGGCAATTAATGAATGGGAAATTGTCACACTACCATTTAAATCAGTAGTTCCGCTGTAAGCAACGTTATCCTGGTATAATGTAACGAATGCACCTTCTACTGGAGAGCCACCGCTGGTTATTGTTGTTGTGAAATCAACGCCCATCAATACAACATTATTGGAAAGAACGATTTCAGCGGGAGTATCGGTTCGTACCTGCAAAGAGGCATCTCCGAATACATGCCAGGTTTCCATCATGGGTTGTCCACCACCATATTCTTCCATGGTCATTAAAATAGAACCATTGAAACACATTGCTCCGTAGGTAGTTTTTTGAACATCGGTCGTAATACCGTTTTGTCCCGGATACAATGCGTAATCGTAACCGCCGATCAGAAGGTCGTTCAAATAATCCTGTCCTCTCATAGGAGGATCCCAGGATTGGTTGATCGTAGCAGCATACATTCCCACAGCTCCACCACCATCTTTTTTCAGCCAGGCTTCGGCAAAACATTCTCCATCATCAAAAGCTCCATTCACACAAGCCACGGAAATAATAAAGGGAAGTTTTTCACCGTTAGTCAGCATATTCACATGTGTATTATTGAAACCCGAAGAACCCCATGAGGTCATTGAACCGTGGCCACAATAGTTAATGATACTTGCACCGGTATTCACAGCATTTGCTACCATTGTTGCATTAGCACTGGGATCATAGATCGGAGTATGAGTATCGTAGGTGAAAGGATCAAGTTTGTTATCATAAATATTTTGAATATGCACGTAATCCAATTCTCCATCATCGCCAGGACCCTGACTGGAGGCGATCCCGATAGCTGCTTTATACCAGGTTTCTCCCAATTGCGGAGTCTGTTCGTAAGTGATAGATTTATTCACCTGAACAGTTACATCATTCGCTGAATTGGAAGAGAATCTTCCCACGATTAGATCGGGATAAGCGTCACCGCCCACAACGCAACCCAAATTTGGATCGGCAGCAGCACCACCGCTGGTAGCTCCTTGAATATCTGCCCAGTCTCCTACTATCTGAACATAGAGAATATCATTATGGGCTGTATACTGGTTGCTTACAAGGCTGATCACGTTTGTTCCGGTTGCCACTTCTTCCACGTAAACTGTATGCCCTTTTTCTCTTTTCCATTCAGTATAGGGAAGAATGGCAGCCGCATCACGTGGTGTGTGAATAACCAGAATAGAACCAAAATCTGCCAACTCGTTTTCAAAACGAGTTCTATCGTAGTTTATGAAAATGGTGGAATACATGTGATGCATATCACGCATAATAATACGGGAAAATGATGTGATCGGGTTTATGGGCATCATATTGTCATCGGAAAGTTTCACGGTTACGTTTGTATAAACACGCAGGATATTTCGGGCAGCATTATATTGGAAGGGATAAACATAAACGTTCACACCACGAATATCTCTCAGGATATATGGTTCGGTTGTTTGAGTAACATTAACAGGATAGAGTTCATCTACCAGAGATTCTCGAACAATTTCGTAAGGAATAGTAGAAGGATCCTGGTTACGGTAAATAATTCCTCGTGATGGAACAAGCGGATGATCGAGTTCATATTCCACATAATCGGAAGAAACGATCTGCGTTGTAACGTTCCTGTCCGGTGAAATTTGAACCGAAGCATGAATGTAGGGAAGTGCGGCAAATCCTTTTTTGTTTGTTACCACACTACCTGCAAAATCGATCTCAGTGAACATTTTACCATTTTTTTGTGTTTCGTTCAGTCTATAGTCACCAAGCTCAAATTCAAGGTCATACTCGGAACTTACGGGTTGATTGAAAGACACTTCAAATCCTTGTGAAGCGAACAAACCGGTTGCGCTTAACAAAAGAAGAAATGTTAATAAAACAACATTTTTTAAAGTTTTCATTATACTCTCCTATTTTCTATTTTAATAAAATCATTTTCTTTATAGATGTATAGTCTCCGCTGTTCCCTTCGGAGACCATTTTGTAGAAATACAATCCACTGGCAGCAGCTTTGCCGGAGTTATCTTTTCCGTTCCACATAACTGTATGATAACCTGCAGATTGTTGCTTATCAACCAGTGTTTTCACTTTCTGACCCTTTATATTAAATATTTTAATACAGATTTTTGCATCTTCATGAAGTGCATATTTAATGGAAGTGGTAGGATTGAAAGGATTGGGAAAATTGCCGCTAAGTTCGGTGGTTACAGGAATAATAACCTCATTTGCATTAGTCTGTACATGTTCGATTACAGCATCTGTAGAGAGAGCAGATTGATATCCCCCACTATATACCGCTCTTATATTGTAGCAATAAGTTCCGTTCGGTACAGCAGAATCGAGAAAGGAAGTCTCCATAATATCATCCGCAATTATAACCATGTCGCGATATACTTTATAATGGGAAAAATCTCTGGTGGCTGGTTCATCCCAGGTTACAAGGATATCCAATCCCTGAGTTACAGCCTCCGGATTTTGAGGAACAGGAAGGATTAAAGTTACTGTTTCTATATTGGAAGGATCCGATTCTCCAACGTGGAATAGTGCAGTAATGTAATATTGATAAACCCCGGCAGGTAGGACAGCATCTGTAAAGGTTAGGATTGCAGGATCGGTGATCTCAGCTATCTCCAAACCATCCTTGTAAACTTTGTACCCGGTGAGGTCTCTTGTATTATCTGCACCACTCGGTTGATCCCAGGTAAGAACTATATCGTTAAAATTCTGGATCTCACCTGTCAGGTTTTGAGGTGGGAACATCGGTGCATATGCTTCTATCGAGAAATAACTGATCCAGGTATCTTCTGCAACTGCTTCCAATTCAAAATAGACCATGTGACTATCAGGAATATCTCCTGCAGCTTCAATTGTAAATGCACCGGCAACAGTAACAATAGCACCAGCTGCAATATTGCCAAAGTTCTCAGTACCATCGACTATTGTTATATAAGGATCTGATGTTGTTATAGTTACTATAACATTTGTTGCCTGACTACTTCCTAAATTTTCCACACTCATATCAATATCTACGATCTCTCCATTCTCAAGTGATCCATTCCCGTTGCCAGTGGCTGTATCATCGATAATATAGCTTTCGAACATAACATAAGGTCCACCACTAGGAATAACTTCGATATCCTCAATGATAGGTACTCTATTTTGACGGGTAATTACTAATTGAGCAAAACCCGGATTTACAAACGGGTCGATTTCCAGGTCGATAAGACCTGAGGTATCAACCAAGCCAACTCCATGACTAATTCCATTCATTGAAATTGACACATAAGAATATGGTTCTGCTGAAATTTGAACTGAAGACAGCCCCAGGAATATAGTGGACGGATAATTAACGATATTATCAGAAGGAACTCCAAAATAGGTGGTTAAAGACGGATCACCCATAATCGAGTAAATCTCCCAATAATAGTTTGAACTTCCACCTCCCTGAACAACAGCTAAATTTCCAGCCATGATAACAGCATAAGAAGTTGTATACCACTCGCTGAAAGGTTCACTATGGTCGTGGAACATGCCGTCATAAGCACCGGGACCTGTGCCTGCATAAGTAGGATGTGCAGTGACTGTTCCTGCACCAACACCCCACCAATAGTCTTCATCCCAATAAGTAGAATTTGTTCCACCAATGTAGCCAATAGCACCTTTGTTTTCTGCTCTCAGCCAAGCTTCACCAAAACAGGTTTGAACTTCAAATTTATTTGTTAAACAGCAATTTCCCACAGCTAATGGATATTTACTTTGGTTTTGAAGTCCGTTAATATCTGCTATGGTGAATTCAGGATCACACCATTCAGTTGAACCACCATGAGCAGTGTAATTGATATAGCTTACACCATCGCTGACATTCTGGATAATATTTGCAGAGTTACTTCCTGAATTGGGATACAAATATGTGTGTGAAAAAATTCCATGAGCAACATTAAAATAATTTTCAGTTCCATAATTTATCTGTCCATTTCCCCAGGTACTGCCATGATAAGTATCCATCCCAGCTATCATTACTACTTCACCAAGAAAAGAGGGATCAGGCATTTCATACCTTTCATATTCAAGTGTTTTGTCGATTTGAGGTTGCAGTTCAGTTTCATTATTTGCCGAAAATCTTCCATAATAAATTTCAGGAAGATAATCTCCTCCTTCTATTTTAACGTAATTCAGATCTGTGATATGACCACCTGTACTTCCATTCCAGGCAGGGATCTGTGCTACGTCACCAACAAACAGAATGAAGGAAGGAGCTGGAAATTCTGGAGTTGCAGCATCCCACAAAGTTTGAATATAATTCTTTATGGATGTGGTTGTACTTCCAACTGCTGGATCATCAGTATAACCCACAATTACCTCGAAACCTTTCTGAATTTTCCATTCAATAAAAGGTTCCAATTGTGCTTCGAACATCGGGTCTGAAATGATTACATACTTTATCGGATATCTGGTTAAATCTTCTCTTGAAGATATTGGAGTATAATTAAAAACGTAATTCTGGTAAGCAGATTCAAAGTACGGAGAATATGTTCTTATTCTTCTTAAATTTGTTTCAGCCAGATCTGTTCCTGTAAAATCGACACGAACATCAATGTTATTGAAAACTTTTATTGTTCCTGAAACAGGATTATATTGAATTGGCTCTACGATCAACGTAAACAATCTCATTCCGCGCATTATCCCGATTTCTTCGACTCGCACAATGTCTTTATCGGAATAACTGGTTTCCAGATATGCTTGCGGGTTGTATTTGAATTCAATTGTGGAGGGATCTGCACTTTTGGGAACCGGTGGTTGAGCAGGCATTACAGGATAATTAATTCCATAATTGTCCAATTCATATTCCGTGGATTTATAGTTCAGAGATGTTATCTTGATCTCAGCACCAAAAGGAACAGCAATTATCTTTCTTATTGCCGGAAGCTTTGGTGTGCCTATTTTACCTGTATGTGTGTAGCCAGGTACATTTAACTGGGAAAAAGTTCCTTCCGGTGTATTCACATCGAATGATACGATCTCTGATAATCTGAAATTAGCTTCCATTCCTGACATATCATTTCTTAACAGATGGGAATCGGTTTTTTCATATTTCAAATCAATTCCTAATTCTGATGAATAAAGAAATGAGATTGCACTCAATATAATACAAATAACTAAAATTCTTCTCATTTTATTTCTCCTATACTTTTTTTATTTTATAACGTTTATTAGTTACGCAAAATTAATACCAAAAATTATTAATTCTGTTTTTATTGATATTTCTTATTAAATATTCTGTATAGTAAAACCATAATTTAAAAGAATTGACAAAAAAACAATTAAGTAGAATTTCAAAACAGTTGTGGAGGAGAACATGGATAAAAAGGCTTTTTTTGATAACATTCGAAAAGAAGCAAATACGGTATTATTAAAGGTTTTCGATAAAGTTGAGGAAGTCAGCAAGATATCTGCCTTGAAATTTAAAATAAGTGGATTAAAAGCACAAATAAGAGATCAAAAAACGGAAATTGGTGATTTTGTATACAACAATCAAAAAGAGTTTAAAGAAAATGCAGAGATTCAGGAGCACACCAAGAAGATCAAAAAAATTGAAAAAGAAATCGAAACAAAAAAAGACCTGATCGCAAAATTGAAAGAAAAAGATGAAGAGAAAAAAGAAGAGGACACAAACACCCCTTCTCTGTGACAGATAACAGCCAAATTGTCCACATCGTTTACAGGAAAGAACTTACATATGGAATTATATAGAATTATGGGTATCGATCATGGTGCGGTACGGGTTGGTATTGCCATTAGCGATCCAATGCAGATTATTGCCCGTCCTTATAAAGTAATAACTAATAAAAATGACCTTCTTGATGAAATTGCTAGTATAATTAAGAAAGAGAAAATTGGGAAAATCATTCTGGGATTACCACTGAATCTCGATGGAGAAGATACTCAAAAAACCAAAGAAGTACGCGATTTTGCAGAGAAATTGAAAAAGAGCATTTCTATTCCTGTAATTCTGTGGGATGAAAGATATACAACCGTAGAAGCAAATGAAGCCTTACAAAAAATGGGATACAATATACATGAGAGTAAAGATGTGATCGATAAAGTTGCTGCATCTTTAATACTAAGAAACTACCTGGAAAACAACAAATGAAATTGCATAAAAAAATAATAACTATTTTTCTAATATTGTTTGTTTCTATAGGAAGTTATGTGATGTTCCTGTTTTTTCTGCCCAGACAGGTTAATGAAGTTCTGGTGGAAATTAAGAAAGGTGAAACAGCTCTTTCGATAGCTCAGAAACTTTCTGATCATAGGGTGATCCGTAGTAAAAACTCATTTTATATTTTTATTAAATTAACAAAATCCGCTGGAATTCTAAGTTATGGGAAATATTTATTCAAAGGTAGATTAGCTCTATCAGATGTAATAGACACAATAAAATCCGGTAAAGTAGTTCTTCGTAAAGTGACTATTCCAGAAGGATTATCTGTAAGAAAGACAAGTAAACTATTAAGCAAAGAGAAATTCGGAGATTTTCAGCGTTTCATGGAAATTTGCAATGATCCTCAGATCGCAAAGCAATTTACAGGTTTTTCCATTCCCAGCTTGGAAGGTTTTCTTTATCCCGAAACTTATCACTTCCCGGAAGGTGTTAGCGAGACATATATAATTTCTCATCTTGTAAAAAGCTTTTTTTCCCAAACAGCCGACCTGAACTTTGTACCTGATGAGCAACTGGATTTCTATGATGTGATAATCCTGGCATCGATCGTGGAACGTGAAGCTCGGGTGGAAGAAGAAAAACCCACCATTGCCAGTGTGTATTTGAACAGGTTGAATTATCACTACAGGCTGCAGGCAGATCCAACTATTGCGTATGCTTTAGAGGAGCAGGGTAAGACCAGGAAAAAAATATATTATAAAGATCTAAGCATAGATTCTCCCTATAATACATACAAACATTATGGCTTGCCACCCACCCCTATCTGTAATCCTTCTGTTACTTCTATTCAAGCAGTTTTGGAGCCCGAAGAAACTGATTATTTCTTCTTTTTTGCTACTGGAACTGGTCAGCATGAATTTACAAAAACATACGATCAACATTTAAATCAGCAAAGAATTATAAAGAATAATAATAGAAAATAATGTTATATTGCACTTGGCAATAATTATCTCCTTTTCTAAAATACTAGGAGCTATTTCCAAAAAATTTAAACAACCCCCGGTAATAGGAATGCTGTTTCTGGGAATTGTGTTAAAACCTACTCTTTTGCATTTCATTGAACCTGATTCGGATTATTGTCTTCAGTTGAGAACATTTTACTTGACGATGTAATTCAAAAAATCAATTTCTTGTTGC
>CBDUTJ010000060.1:0-11547 GCA_965370415.1 uncultured bacterium
CCAGTGTCCCCTATTCCATTAAATCAGAAACAGCATATACAGTAGAAGCACCTCTCAATCTCAGTGAAAATGTCTCTGACCCAAACAGCGTTATCAAAGGTGAAAATACCGGTACGGGTTATGGTGTTTATGGTAAACATTATATTACTGACAATTATGGTTACTTAGGCTCAGATAATTTTGGTGTTTATGGTTATAGTCATTACAGTGGTGGATATTTTGAAGGGGATACATATGGTGTTTATGGTTTACACCCCAGTGGAAATTATGGTTATATAGGCTCATCTGATTATGGTGTTTATGGTTCCTCAAGTGGAAATTTTGGTTTCCTGGGAAGTACAAGCTACGGTGTTTATGGAAATTCAATCAGTAACTGGGCAGGTTATTTTGATGGGAAAATATATATTAGTGACATGGTAGGAATTGGCACAATTAGTCCAACAGCTGAACTTGATGTGAATGGGGATGTAAATATTTCCGGAAAGATATATTCTTCAGGTTCGAATCAATTTGGCACGGTCCAATTTATTGAAAGTACATTACCGCATACAGGACCACATGAATCCCTTCTGATGCTGATGAATGGTTCTAACGATCCTGCTTCCGAAGCTAACATACAGTTTGCTGCAGGATCTCCTGCACATGGAAGGGCTACCATTTCTGCCACACATGATGTTTCGGCGGGGTTATATAATGGGAATTTGAATTTAGAAGTTAGAAACGGTACCACAAGTTATATAAAGGCAATAACTATGCGTTCCAGCGGTAATGTTGGTATTGGTAATGAAGATCCTTCCGAAAAGCTTTCGGTTTCAGGCATGGTCGAAAGTACAATAGGAGGATTTAAATTCCCAGACGGGACAACACAAACAACAGCTGCAACCGGAAGCACTACCTATTCTATTGGCGATTTTGTTCTAGGTGGAATAGTTTTCTGGGTTGACGAAACAGGAAAACATGGACTAATTGCCGCAACAAGTGACCAAAGCACAGGAATTCAATGGTACAATGGTTCTTATACTACGACTAATGCTGTTAGAGATGGTGTTTATGCAGGTCAATATAATACAGAGCGTATTATTACCAATCAAGGAACAGGGAGTTATGCAGCACAACTATGTGCAAATTACCAAGGAGGCAACTATGGCGACTGGTATTTACCATCAAAATACGAACTTAATCTAATGTATTTACAAAAAGCAACAATTGGCGGTTTTGCAAGCGACCGCTATTGGAGTTCGACCGAGTACAATAACGACGACGCCTGGATACAGTTTTTCTTCAATGGATTTCAGAACACCTTCAGTAAGAACTTCACATTCTATGTGCGTGCTGTTCGTGCTTTTTAACCATTAATGTAGGGACAGCTCACCGAGCTGTCCAAATGAATATTCCACCTTCTCCGGCAACTGCCGGATACGGCGGGACAAATTGGGCTTCGTTCCGATAAATCGGAGCTTCGCCCGAACAAGAAGGAGAAAATATGAAAACAAAAATATTGATCTTATTGAGTTGCTTGGCTTTAGTTTCTTTTAGCTTTGCAGACCCGCCATCGAGTGCCAGTTACACACTGGTTCAACGTGGATTCCTTACAGGTAATCCCAACCAGGCATCTCCCCCGGGTTCAGCAGGGTTTGAACTTACCGAGAATTCAATTCTGGGAATCGCTGATGATGTTGTAAACAGCACGGATTTTCTGCATTATCCCGGTTTCCTGCAACCTACCAATGATGCACCCACCATTATTCTGCCGGATGATTTCACCTTCCTGGAAGATGGAAACCTGATCGTGGATTTTGCACCGTTTATAAATGATATAAACGGGGACATCGTAACTATCAGCGTGAGTGGAAATACCGATGTACTGGTTGATATCCAGGATTTTATTGTTACATTCAGTGCCACTTCAGATTGGAATGGCATGGAAACTCTCACCTTTATAGCAAATGACAACATGGACAGAGCAATTGCTTCCGACGATGTAAATGTTTATGTTCTTTATATGAATGACGCTCCTGTTGTTGTTAGCCCTATTGCGGATTTTTCTTTCGATGAAGATACAATCGATACTTCTATAGACCTTAATACAGTTTTCGATGATGTGGATATCATCTACGGAGATGAACTAACATTTTCTTACAGCGGAAATACAAATATCAGTATCGATATTACAGATGGTTTAGTTACTTTGACTCCTGTTCCCGATTGGTTTGGAGTGGAAGTGATAACCTTCACTGCAACCGATGACAGCCTGGAATCTACTTCCGATGTAGTGGAAATAACAGTAGATAATGTGAATGACCCGCCTGTGATCAACTTTCCGGCAAGTTTCTCGTTTCTGGAAGATGAATCAGAAACTTATGATTTCACCCAATATATATCTGATATTGATAACACAATGGCAGAATTAACCCTTACCTGGGTTGGAAATACAAACATCGATGTTGCTCTTGTTGATTGGGATGTCACGTTTTCTTCCAATGTTCCTAACTGGAACGGTTCGGAAGATATCACCTTCACGGTTGATGATAATTCCGAAAGAATGTCGTTTGCCATAAACCCGGGATTATCTTCTGCGGCGAACCTTTCGGAAAGTAATTCCTCCATTCAAAGGGATCGAACAAATTCATCCAGAACCAGAGACCAGGTTTCGGAAATGATCACGGTTTACTGCATTTCGGTTAATGATCCACCCACGATAGTACTTCCCGATGAATTTACTTTTGAAGAGGATATATATCTTATCGTAGATTTTGAACAATATATCTATGATGTAGATCTGGATGATCTTACATTGACGGTTACAGGAAACGACAGCATTGAAGTAGACATCACGGATTTTATAGTTACTTTCACTGCAGAACCTGACTGGAATGGAACTGAAACCATAACCTTTATAGTAGATGATAATGTTACCAGGGCAACTGCAGAAGATAGTGTGGATGTTGTAGTTACTCCCGTGAATGATCCACCGGTTCTAATAAGCTGGTTCCCTGTTGCACTTGTATTTACAGTAGTTGAAGATACTACAATCGCATTCTCGATCGAGGTAGAAGACATAGACAGCGAACTTACATACAGTTGGCAGGTAAATGGTGAACCTCAAACTGAAATTACAAATACATTGGTTTATGAATTCACCGAACCGGGAGATTACACTCTGGAAGTAGTAGCTTCGGATGGTGAGTATCAGGTAGATACAACCTGGCAGGTACATGTAGAGGAGGGTGTGGGAACCGGTTCGATACTTATTCCTCAGATCACGAAACTCCAGCAGAATATTCCCAATCCCTTCAATCCGGAAACAACCATCCATTACTCCATGAAAGATGCAGGTAGAGTTAAAATCGAGATATTCAACATTAAGGGTGGGAAGATACGTACTTTGGTAGATGAATATAAGAAAATCGGCTATCATTCCACTATCTGGAATGGAAAGGATAACAGCGGAAAAACAGTAGCCAGCGGAATGTATTTCTATAGTATGGTTTCGGAGAAATATCACAAAATAAGGAAGATGCTGCTGATTAAATAATCAGCTGACCTTGCGAAGGTTTTACTCCCCTTTGTAAGGGGAGATTAAGAGGGGTTTTCTTAACCTTCGCAAGGTTGTCATTATTGTAATTATCTTTTCAGAGTACCAATAAAAAATGAAACAATGGTCTTGATCGATTTGAAAATAATGATATGAAAAACTTTTATCAGGTTGACCGAAAGACTTATCCAACGTCTGTTGAAGTATGGTATCGATTTTAACTGTGTAGTTTTAAAAAAAAGAATTTGACAATTATAATGAAGTTTAACTCTGTTGAAATTAAGATTGTTATAATTATTTGAAAGGACTATTAGAAAAATGCAGAATGATAGTAAAATTTTGGATTTGAATAAATTATCAAATTATATTCCATTAAGTGATTATAATATTAATATGATGGCAGAAGCAAGTGCTTGTTGTTTTGATTTACAAGGCCATCAAAGTGGTGTTGAATTAAGTGTTCAAGGTGATTATAAAAATAAATTTTCAGTTGTTTGGAAATCTTTGTCTAAAAATACAAAAAAAACATACTCAGATCAAAATGAATTAGTTGAATGGGGCGCCACTGGAATAGCTTTTTACTTAGTGATAAAATTAACAGGTTATACAATAACTGAAAGATCGTGGACAGGAACGGGTTTCGATTATTGGCTTGGATATGAAGGTGAGGGTCTTTTGTTTCAAAAAAAAGCTAAATTAGAAATATCAGGTATATTTAAAGAATCTGGTTCAAATACTATAAAAAAAAGAGTTAAGGAAAAATCAATACAAATAGAAAAAAGTAATACCGATATTAAGGGCTATGTTGTTGTTGTTGAATTTAATAAACCATTATCGGAGATAAAAGAGAGATGAATGCTATAAAAAAATTACATCAAGAAGCTATGCACTATATTGATAATGCTCAGTTAGCAAAGCTAAAGAATGACAACAGTAATGTAATGGATTATTTAAATAAAGCATTTATGAAAGAAAGAGAGGCTGCTTTAAAATTAAAAGACAAATTTAATTTAGAACCAACAAGGTCAATATTATTAAGAAGTGCAGCATCTCTTGCATTACAATGCAAAGAAATTAGAGAATCAGAAAAACTAATATCAATTTCTTTGGCAGGAGACCCTCCTTCTGGAATTGCCGATGAATTAAGAAATCTTTTAGAGCAAGTTTATTTTGAAAGACATCTTGAAACTAAAGGTATAACATTAGATAATGATGAGTTAAGACTTTCCCTATCAGGAGAAGCAGTTGGATATGGTGTTATACAAAGTAAATTTTTTCTAGATAGGATAGGACATATATCTACTTTATTTTTTAGAACAGCAGAAAGGTTGTCAAAATTTTCTATAGAAAAAACTGGAAAAGCTGTTGATGAATTAAAAAGTAAATTTGGTACATATCTTTATGGTTTTCAACCAGGTAGTTTTGCAGTTATCTTAAAATTGGGCAAACCACTAGAACAGATTGAAGTTATGGAAGAAATCCAAAAGAATAAAGTGATAGATGAATTCATAGAATGCTTAAATTTATATGGTGAAAATAATTTAAAAACATTATCTAATAAAATTGATAATGAAGGGTATTTTAATAATTTTATAGCTTTAAGTGAACGTTTATTGCCTGATGGAGAATACATAAAAACTGTTGGTTTTGTAGCAAAAATTAATGAAGTTGAGAAAAAAGTACAACTTAAAAGAACCAAAAAAATGATAACTTTACCAGAAGATTTAATTAACATTTATGAAAATGGGAATATTTTTAAATATGTTAAAATTGGAGATCCTATTCAATTAATGGGAACATTACTTTTTGCAAATAAAAAAGGAAATAAGAGAGAAATACAATTAGTAGATAAAACAAATAATGTATACAAAGTGAAAGTACCTGAAGGTATAATGGACGATATAGTTCGTCCCTATTTTGATAAAAAAGTGATTGTACGCGGAATACGAATTAGTAAAACAATAGTTGAATTACAAGAAATAGATGAAAGTTAATTATTAATCTTTTCTTCTATTATCTTTCAGCCAATCACCCCAGATAGTCTGATCTTTTCCTGGGTTATCAAGGAAGTTTTCCTAAATATCGATATTTAATATTCTTTACTTACTCCAAATCTGACCATAACATCACGTGTGGTTTTGAATTCTGCACTGGTAATAAATGGAAGTGATATCCCCACAGTTGCCATTCCAAAAGGAATGAGATAATGCAGTTCAGGAGAAATATCGATAATGAACATACTCATTTCAATTGTATCTGAACCGAGAGGATTATCATATTTGCCATCGCTACCTATAACCACAAGCAGAGAAATGTAGCCATCGAATTTCGGTTCAAACTGCAGGAATCCATATCTTCCTTTTAGGGAAAACATATTACCATATTTAAGCTTATCATCGTTTTCACCATTTAACCTGAATTTCAAGTCAGTGAAAATTTCTCGATCATTTCTGCGCATCAAGGTATTTCCGGAAAAAATAAAATCCAGAGAACCCGAACCCATAGCTGCAGGATATTTTATTGTGTCTATCGTTACTGTTTTATCTTTATTACCGGTAGGAAGTTTAACCGTCAGATTTCCTGCATAGTCAAAATCCCAGCCTTTATAACCATCAGCTAAATAAGAAGTATATGCAGCAGACAGGGACATATCACCGATGCCAATCGGGTTTTTGGTTTTTTCACCATCAAATGATACTATTGTCTTCCTTTGAAATGGGAGATTGGCACCGAATACAAAATTCAGGAAGGGATACGCAACCGGGATCTTAACTGATTGTGTAGCTCTACTAAATTCCATCTCAGGATTGATCTGCAGATTTTCAACAGTCATTACATTGATAGGTTTGTATAATTCCGAAGTTACAGAAGGATCTTTCAATAAGTGATTAATACTTTCGTATTGTGCAATTAATAATGAAACATAAAAAACAAATAGTAAACATACTAAAATCTTTTTCATACTATTCTCCAATAATTTTTACAAGAACACGCTTCCTGCGCATGCCATCAAATTCACCGTAGAATATCTGTTCCCAGGGTCCGAAATCCAACTTACCGTTCGTGATGGCAACCACTACTTCCCTGCCCATAATTGTACGTTTGAGGTGAGCATCGGCATTATCTTCAAAACCATTATGTTGATATTGAGCATAAGGTTTTTCGGGAGCTAATTTCTCCAGCCATTTTTCAAAATCGTTGTGTAAACCGCTCTCATCATCATTAATGAAAACGCTGGCAGTAATATGCATGGCATTAACAAGGCAAATGCCTTCTGTGATGCCGCTCTCTGCCAGGCATTTATTAATTTCCGGTGTTATATTAATAAGCTGCCTGCGGCTTTGTGTATTGAACCAGAGTTCTTTGCGATAGGAGATCATATTGCCCCTTTTATTGCCACCTGTCTTCGTAAAAACTACGCCACGGCAGGCTGACTTTCACTGACTAACACAGATCAGAATAATTGAACGCAGGACGTATCATTTTGATGCGTCTGAAACATTATGGTTCAATCCGGCAACTGCCGGAATGAACCTGCATATTTTACTATCCATTTTCATCCGTGTCATCCGTGTGCTATTCTTTTGCCCAGAAAACTTAAGTCAAGATTGTCCGGTAGTTGCCGAACAACTTAACTCAAGTCTATTTTGTGACCAGCCCATCAAAGTAAGCTATCAGTTTTTTCTTCAGTTGTTTCTTAATCTTTTTCTCAATAGTGCGCACAGCCCGGGCATGTGCTTCGGTATAAGAAACATGACCTTCCCTGCCTTTTTCGTCCAGAGTAACTATGGTAACTCCATTCAGGTCGATCACTTTGAGTTGAAGTTCATAACGCACAAATTTCTGATCCCGCTTAAGGTCAGTATCTTCGAATGTTACTTCTCCATGAATTGCAAGAAGATTTTCATCAGAGAGCACAAAACCAAGGTCATTCATTAATTCTTCTACCAGAATTGTGACTTTGTTCTCATTATCATTCTTTATATCTATTTTAAAGCTTACCTGTTTAGCAATATCTGCAATTTTCTTCATGATATCGTTGTGGTTATAATTTATCTCTAACATCTCCCGGGAGGTAGGAAAAATGATTCCAAGTTGTTCCAGCAGGATCTCATTATTCAAACTGACCGTGGAAGCTGCACTCATAGCTGCATATTTAAACATGATACTATTTGAATCATCACATTCTTTTTCAAAATAATTTATCCTTTCCGAGTTCTTGTTTATCTTTTCTTCGTAGATCTCACCCGTCTTCATCCTGTTAAGATAAGCCAGTACGAAAACCCTTCCCATATCATTCGTATAACTTTCTGCAAATTGAATATTAAATAGAGTTTGTTCTGCCTGGATGTTAACGTTTTTTGTTACATCTGTCTGCTCTTCATAAGAAAATTCATCACCTTTTGTAAGTTCCATATAACGTTGCAGAACAGTTTCATCTGTTTTTACTTTGGATTCGAAGATCTTCGCCAGATTTCCAGCAGCCATATTTTCAGCTTGCTGCCGTGAATCTGCTTCACCAATTGCCGAAAGATACATTTGCTCGGCATAAACAGCTTTGGGGTTTTCCAGCCATTTAGGAGCTTTACTTTTTTTCTTTTTAGCATGAGCTGCACAGGAAAGTACAAGAACTGCCATTAAAATTATTAAAATGTTTCTTTTCATATCTTTTTTCCTCTTAATTTAATTCAGGTAATAGGATTCAAACAAATTCAAACCTTTCGTTTTTAATTCACAACTGCCAAGATCATCAGAAAAAAGGATAGTTCCTTTATTTGAATAGTACTCTATCTTGATATTGTGAATTCCGGGAGTAAGTTCAATTTCACCGACAAGAGCCTTGGCTGGGAAAAAACGTGATATCCTGAGATCTGCGTTTTCAGTAGCATCAACTGCAACATCGGTGGCAATACGAGCAGCAAATCCTAAAAGGGGATTTTTAATTTTTTTCTCCATTTCCTGTTTTCTCTTGGCTGCGAACAATCCTTTTACAACTGTTCTGGTAATGGTTTTAAGATAAATTATCGGTTCTTTTATCTTATATGTTTCAAATGCCACCTTTTCGATATCCTCGATCATTTCAAGTTCTTTTAGTACCTTTCCATCCACAACTATTTTTATTTTCCCAATATTAGTTTTTCGTGCTTTCATAAAGGGAAGTTGAAATTTGAAATGGTAACCTTTTTTCACGCCCTGCCAATTGATCAGATCCAGTGTTTCCAGGTTCTGTTTACCTCTCGGATTTTCTTTAGTTGTTCCTATCACGATCAGGTTTTTTTCTGTATGAATATAAAGCGTATTTGCTTTTTTATCGGGAGCTCTGCCAGTGAAGCAGAGAAAATCCGCTTTTACTTTATCGCTTATTTTCAGGTAATTATCCAGGTTCGGTTGTTTGAAGTTATAGATCTGAGATTGTAATCTCCAAGCATCTATCAGCTTGTCTTTATCTATACGTGCATCGTCCATTTTGCCCTCTGCTCTGTAGAGTAGCATGCTCAGATAGCGTCCTAAAGCTGAATTATGGAACTTGTTCTTACCTGCTTTGAATTCTTTTTGCTTGTCTTTGGAAAGATTAAACTGATCTGCCATTTTAGTGTGTTTCTGTTCCAGCAGAGAAAGTTTGTCATTTATGCGACGAATCTCTACGAACGCATCGTCGAATAGACCCAGTTCCAGGTAGTTCATCGCTTTGAAAACATTCAGATAGATATCTTCGTAATCTTCTCCGGAATATTCCAGAACGTTATCATTCAAAAGCAAAGATGCAGCAGCACGACTGATGCTTTTGGTGAAAAGTTCATCTATTACCTGCTCTGCTTTGGAAAGCATTTCATTACTTTTTTTAAACTCTTTATTGTAATGGTAAAGCATACCGATATCCAGGTAGTAGAGCGCTTTTTCTTTCTCTTTATAGAATTTTCCTTTGGAAGATTCTATCTGGGCAATAGCTCCTGCGTAATCACGCAATATTAGTTTTTCATTTATGCCTGCAAATTGAACTTTGTGACTTTTCATACTGCTGGCACAGCCAAAAATGAAAAGTGAAACGATTATAAAAGCAAAAATGATATACCTGATATTTTTCATACGAAAACCTTTATTTTACCATTTTGATTTTGATTTCTGAATGATCTTTTTGATCTCTTTACTTCCTATCCAAACTTTTTCGTTGGTTTCTACGTTGATAAGTTCCATATCGACCTGATAAAACTTGGAAGCTTTACCACCACTGGCATCTACGTTAGATTTGATCCCGCCCTGAAGCATGAAATCTGCCCCAGCTTCGGCTGCCAGTCTTTTTGCTGTTTCATCGGAAGCATAAGATTGCTGTTCCAAGCGTTCTTGACGTATTTCTACTCTTTCCTGGTTGCTGGCTACAAATTTTACTTTGCCGCTGTTTATAAGTTCGCGCTCGATGTCTTTGACAAATGTTCCTGTTTGAATGTGTTCTGAAGTGAAATTGCGGATCGTTCCAACTATCAGAACAGGTTTACGTTCGCTTTCCATCACGAAATCCTGTATCCAGGAGCGATACATCAGATCTTGCACCATCTGTTCTGCCACCAGACGTGAATCAGTATCATTCCAATTACCGCTAAAATCTGTCTTCTCATCTACAGCAACTCTTGATACAGTACGCGTAGGAGCGGCACATCCCACAAGAACCAGAATAAAACTCAAAGTTAAAATCATAATGATTATTTTAAATCTTTTCATTTTTCCTCCATATATTTTTTTAGTGATTATGAAAGTTAGTTTATAAAGAACAATGTCAAATTAAATTTGTTTTTTTTGATATTTATAAAAAAGGCGATCATAAGACCTCCCTTTTTTATGTTTCTTCATACTTAAGCTTTTTCGCCTATTTCCACACCCTTCTTAATTGCTTTCAGATTAGATTCCAGAAGAGCGGGATTCTTCTTGCCCAATATTTCTCGCAGGTCCTTTTTTACAGTCTCATATTTAACCAATTCAGTTTTACCAATGATGACTCCCAATGAAACCATATTCAGAACTTTTGTTGAACCAACTTCGGTTGCTATTGAAGACATTGGAGCATAAACTTCCTCGATATCTTCTCTATTGAGCTTATCCGGGCACATATCGGAATTTGCGATCATTAAACCACCGGATTTTATCATAGGTCCAAATTTATCAACAGAAGGTTTATTCAAGGCTATCAGTAGATCGGGATGGTTAACAAGTGGAGAGGCAATTTGTTTATCACTGATAACCACAGCAACATTTGCGGTTCCACCACGCATTTCAGGACCATAAGAGGGGAGCCAGGAAACATCTTTTCCTTCTTTCATTGCAGCTAATGACAGGAATTTTCCTACAGTGAGAGCTCCTTGTCCACCAAAGCCGGAACAGATCAGTTCGATTTTCATTTTCCTTCCTCCTCCACGGATTTATCCTTGAAAACACCGAGTTTAAAGAACGGCAGCATATTTTCTTTTGCCCATTCAAAAGCTTTCATAGGTTCCATTCCCCAGTTTGTGGGGCAGGTGGAAACAAATTCAATAAATGTAAATCCTCTTTCTTCTTTATTAAACTTCAAAGCTTTATATACAGCTTTTTTTGCTTTTAATACATGCTGAGGAGAAAGCAGGGAAACTCTCTCAATATAATACGGAGCTTCCAAAGTAGCCAGAAGTTCACAAGCCCTGATCGGATAGCCAATATCTTTTTCATCTCTTCCATAAGGCGAAGTTGTGGTTTTCATTCCAGGAAGAGTAGTTGGAGCCATCTGTCCACCAGTCATCCCATATATTGCATTATTAACGAAAAAAACCGAAAAGTGCTCTCCCCTATTTGCAGCATGAACAATTTCAGCAGTTCCAATTGCTACCAGATCTCCATCTCCCTGATAAGTGAAAACATGCATATCCGGTCTCGCTCTTTTCATTCCTGTAGCCAGAGCAGGTGCTCTTCCATGAGCAGCTTCAGCCATATCACAATCAAAGAAATTGTAAGCAAGAACAGAGCAGCCAACCGGACAAACTCCCATC
>CBDUTJ010000061.1:0-11478 GCA_965370415.1 uncultured bacterium
TCATAACAATAACTTAACTACACATCGCGTCAAGTTAAGTTGTCATGAACCTAAATTTAATATAAGAGAAATTAACAATAATATAGCTATTGAATCTGAACCCGGCTTTTATCATTATAGATTTCTATACATACAAGAAACAAATAAGATACTTCTGGGATTACGTTCTCACTTTGATAATTCCGATAAAAAACTTTTATTGTATGATATAGAAAGTGATAAAGTCGATACACTAAATATTATATATCAGAATCTTTGCGGGATAAATAAAGAAAAAAACAGTATTGTTTTCTGGAACTTTGCAAAGAATAAGATTGCAAAAATAACTCTTGATAATAACCTTCAAATAAAAGACTCGATTAACATTCTAGTCGAAAAGCAATATAGGACTATAAAGCAAAAAAACATAAAAATTAATAACCATACCCAAACTATCCTTGATCCTCTTACGATTATCGATAATAAACTCAACATAATATATAGTCCAGAACAGAAAATATGTGCTGGTACTACAACATGGAAAGGAGATGATTGTTATTTTATCGAAGTTAAAGATGAACAAAGATTTCTATCCAAACTCCATTTCGAAAGAAATCGGACCCTTAATCCTTATGTAATAATAATTCTATTGGTTGAAATTCTGCTGATAATTTCTTACCTGTTAATCTTCCAGATAATAAAAATACCCTTAAATACAGGAGCGAGCAGCTACTTTGTTTTATATACTATTTTCGGTAAACTCTATTACTGGCAGTTGTATGGAAGACTGAAAACGATATATAAATTACCAAAAAACGTAGCTTTGTCCAAAGAGATCCCGGAAAAAATATTCAGAGATATTGCAGAGGAGATCAAGATCGTATTTGAGAGAAGTTTCATATTATTCAAATATAAAGTATATGAGATACTATCCCAGGATGAATTCCAGATCATTCAAAGGATATCGCATGACTTGAAGAACCAGGTTCTCCTAGTAAAACTTACAATGGAACAATTTGAAAAGGAATCCGCTGAGTTATGGAACAAAGATAAGAGTAGTCGTTTTTTCAATAACCTGAATTCGTCATTTAAAGAAATCTCAAATGTTGCCACGATACTTTCCAGCTTTTCGCATATTAAGAAATTATATAAAGAGGAAGTGAATATAAAGTTGTTTATTGAATCAATTATTTCTCAATATGTTAATCATCCGTTGTTTGAAAAAATAGAATACATTTGTCATTCTGAGGATGAACCTGCAAAGTCATTCGACGAAGAATCTATGAATGCAATGAGATCCTTCCGTCATAATCCGGACACAGTCGAGGGAAAGTCCGAAGAAGATAAACTCAGGATGACAGGAACAATTTTAAACCTGGATAAAAACCTTTTCCGGATAGCCTTCAAAAACATAATCAACAACGCACTAGAGGCAATAAAAGAAAAAGATAAAATTAAGATTGAAATATCGGAAACCCATGAGACGGTTATAATAGAGATAAAGAATCCATGTTCAATTCTACCGGGTGACCATGAAAAATTCTATCAGATCGGTTTCTCAACCAAAGAAGCTGGTTCGGGATTGGGAATTCCTATTTCCAAGACCATAATCGAGAAGCATGATGGTACTCTGTCTATAAATTGTGAAAATAATGAGTTTGTTGTAACTGTAATATTACCAAAATGATTATAATGAAATATACAAAATTAATTGTCTTTCTGAGGAATCTTTTAGCTTTGCATCCGAAGAATCTCTTGGATTTGTGTTTAGCTTTACATCTAATATGAAAAGGGATTTTTTACTTCAGGTAACTAAGCCTCCGGCGGCTGCCGGATTACCCATGCATTTCATTCCCAAGCTGGGGCTTGGGAACGAGAATATGTACTCCCTCGCCTTGATAGGAGAGGGCTGGGGTGAGGTTGAAAAAAGTTCATTTTTTTTACTCCACTCTCTTGAAATAAAGAGTGGGGTTGGCTTGCCGGGGCGTAGCCTTGGCGGAGACCGGGGGTGAGTTTTGATATATTTTTGTGAGGATTCTACTTGCTTTCACAAACGAAAGGTCTACTCTAATAATGAGACTATATCCGGTTTAGACAGATTCTTCGTCGAATGACTTTGCAGGTTCATCCTCAGAAAGACAGTTGTTTATTCATCTATTAAATAATTAGAAAAAGTGAGGATTATATGGGAAAGATACTAATATTGGAAGATAATAAAAAATTAGCTGGCTATTATAAAACAATCTTAAAAGAAGCTGGATATAATATTGAATTAACTTTTAACAGTACGGATTTTTTCTACATGTATTCCGATTTCAAACCGGATGTTCTGATCCTGGATATAAAACTGAATAACAGCGAATTAAATGGGTTAGAAGTATTTGAGAAACTAATAAAACAAAAAAGATTATTTTCCAAAGTCATCATTCTATCCGGGGAAGCTACCAGGATGCAGGTTGCAAAAGCTATGAAGTTAGGAGCTTATACTTTTATAGAAAAGAATGGTGAGTTCAATTCGGATAAATTACTTTCCGACGTTCAGCAGGCAATGAATCTTAAACAGCAGGAAGAGTCCAATTTGCTTTTACGCAAAGAAAAAGATACACTGCGGGACCAGTTAATTAATATCTTTCCCCTGATAGGTAATTCTGTCCCCATGAAAAAGGTAAACAATCTTATAGATAAATTTTCTCATGCTAATGTTGATATAATGATAACTGGAGAAACCGGAACAGGGAAAGAGATAGTGGCGAATAACATCTACTGGAAGTCAAATCGTGCCGGCAAGCTATATATCAAAGTAAATGGTGGCGGTATACCGGAAACACTGGTAGATTCGGAACTTTTTGGTCATAAGAAGGGAGCTTTCACAGGTGCATATTCCGATAAGAAAGGATTTTTTGAACAGGCAGATACAGGTGTTCTATTCCTGGATGAGATCGCCAACCTGAGCTACCTTACCCAGGCAAAAATTCTCAGGGCTATCGAATACAATGAAATCAGGGTAGTTGGAGGAAACAATAAAAAAGTTGATGTTCAATTTATATTTGCCTGCAATAAAAATCTTACTGAACTTGTGGAAGAAAATAAATTCAGGGAAGACCTTTATTACAGGTTAGAAGGTAATATTATTCACTTACCACCATTGCGGAAACGCAGGGATGATATAATCTTACTGATGGAATATTTTTTCAATAAGTATTCATCCAAACACGAATCAATATTAGAAGTAGAACTGAATAAGTTAAGAGATAAACTGCATTCATATAACTGGCCGGGGAATGTTCGGGAGTTGGAAAAGTTCTGTGAATATTTTCTAATAATGCACGACGAAATTGACAATAACACGATCCTTGCCGAGTTGGATATTAAAAAAACCGGTTCATTTCAAAATGGTTTTTCGGATATTTCCAAATTACTTGCACAGGATAATTACATAACTGCGTTAGAAGGATTAGAAAAGAAATATCTTGAATTCCAACTGTTGAAATATGATAATAAAGTTTCACTTATGGCAGAGAAAATTGGATTGGATAGATCCACATTATATAAAAAAATAAAGAAATACAATTTATAAATACAATACTTTCTCTATCATAATATTGAGAGTGATTGTATTTGTCTTTAAAGATGGATTACTTCAACAATCTTAATGGTCGTTTAATCAGCAAATCACCCTATAAATCTTCCTGATTCGTGCTTAATTTCAACACGGAATTTGACCCTATAAATCATTTGACACATAAAAGCCAAATCAAATAAATGTCCACGGGGTTAAGCATGAACATAATAAACAACAGGACAGGCTGGATAGAAGTTATCTGTGGCAGCATGTTCAGCGGTAAGACGGAAGAGCTGATCAGGCGAGTACATCGAGCTGAATATGCCAGGCAGAAAATTCAGGTATTCAAACCCAAAATTGACGACCGTTATGATAAAGAACAGATCGTATCCCACAGCCAGATGAAAACCCCCTCGGTGATCGTTGCCACTTCTCAAGACATTCATAAGCAAGTAAAATATGATACCGAAGTCGTAGCCATCGACGAAGTGCAATTCTTTGATGATAAAATCGTAGATATCTGCAGTAAACTGGCCGATAATGGCAAGCGTGTGATCTTAGCTGGGCTGGATCAGGATTACCGTGGCAAGGCTTTCGGTCCCATGCCCCAGCTGCTGGCTATTGCCGAATATGTGACCAAGCTCAACGCTATCTGTGTAAAATGCGGCAATCCCGCCAGCCGGACTCAGCGTCTCTCGCGGGAAAAGGATACAATTGTAGTAGGTGCCAGCGATATTTATGAAGCGCGCTGCCGCAACTGTCACGAGGTACTAAAATAATGAATGGTCTCAAATATTTAATAATCCAGGCTATTGACATTTATACGATCATCATCATCATTCGTGCCATCTTCTCCTGGTTCCCGGTAAATCCCCACAGCGCTTTCTTCCGAGTTTACCTGTTCATGGTAACTATCACGGAACCTGTATTGGGTTGGATCAGGACTTTTTTGCGCCGTATTTTTCCGGGTTCACCATTCGATTTTTCACCCATCATTGCTATTGTACTTTTGAATATTGTGCGTAATCTTATACTAGGTATTTAGAAAAGATGGAATTGATGATAGAAAAAATTACTGAAACAGTTAAAGTTCTTGAATCCAAACTGAATATCAAACCCGAGATCGGCATCATTCTGGGAACGGGACTGAACACCATTGCCGAAATGATGAAAAATCCTGTGAGCATCGATTACCAAGATATTCCCTACATGCCCATCTCTACCGCACCCTCTCACAAAGGACGACTTCTGGTCGGTTCTCTGGGCGGGAAAAATGTGGTGATCCTGCAGGGCAGACTGCACTACTACGAAGGTTATTCCATGCAGGAAATCACCTTCCCCATCAGGATATTAAAGGGTCTGGGTGTGAAAACACTTATCATCACCAATGCTGCCGGCAGTTTGAATGAAAAGCTTCAGCCGGGAGACCTGGTTCTTTTGACCGATCATCTAAACCTTACCGGGGATAATCCTCTTATCGGTCCGAATTTTGAGGAACTGGGAGAACGTTTTCCCAGCCTGCATGAACCTTACGATCTCAAGCTGATAGAACTTGCCCGGCAAATTGCCCTAGATAATAATTTTCAATTGAAGCAGGGTGTTTATGCTGGTCTGACCGGTCCCAGCCTGGAAACAAAAGCTGAATGCAGGATGCTGGTTACCATGGGTGCAGACCTGGTGGGTATGTCCACCGTTCCGGAAGTAATTGTGGCAATTCACGGCGGCATGAGGGTAATGGGTATTTCCGTGGTCACCAATCTCAGTAACATATTTCACAGCCATCCTCACAGTCAGGAAGAAATCAGGGCAAATGCCGCTAAGGCAAAAAATAATCTTGAAACTTTAATCATAAATCTACTAAAAATAATATAGATAAGGAAGTAGCATATGGCTGCCAATAATTTAACATCAAGAAGATTGGAAGAATATGAAGCAATTCTTTTGAAAGAAAGAGATGAGACTCAGAAGATCATCAAAGGCATCGATGAGATCCAGAAAAAGGGTGCAAAAAATTGCAGCGGAGATCTCTCTTCCTATTCTCTGCATCAAGCAGATATGGGTACAGATACCGATCAAGCAGAAATGCGCGTATATCTTCTCGAAAAAGAGATTGAAAGATGTAAGAAGATCAACTCCGCTTTGAAACGGATATATGATAAGTCGTATGGAATTTGTCAGATCTGTGGAAAACATATTCTACACAATAGATTGAAAATAGTTCCCTATGCTAAATTCTGTATTGAGTGTAAATCGAAGGAAGAAAAAAACAGCAAAAGAAGAATTTAGTGAAAAAATATGCTTATCTCTGGATAATGCCGGTCGTTATCATTATCGACCAGTTTTCCAAGTTACTTGTACGAAATTCGCTGGAACTCGGCGAGATAATTAAAATCACTCCTAAGATCATCTGGATAACCTATGTGCAAAATACAGGAGCTGCCTTCAGTATCAGCTTTGGCACTCCCGGCTTAAACAAGACAGTTTTCATCATTGTATCCCTGCTGGCTATTTTCTTGATCTTCTACCTTCTCTCTAAAACAAGTTCGAAAATCGAGAAAATATCCTTTGCTCTGATCCTGGGTGGAGCTGTGGGAAATTTAATTGACAGGATAGCCCTGGGTAGCGTAACTGATTTTATCTGGTGTGATTTTCCGGATGCGATCATGATCAGATGGCCGGTATTTAATATAGCTGATAGTTCCATTGTGATAGCTATTACTATTATGGTAATATATACAATATTTCATAGGGACAAAGCAGTGGAGGAAAAATGAAATTGAAAAGTATTTCTATTATTCTGGTTTTATTTCTTAGTTCTTATCTCTTGGCCGATATCGAAGAGCTGTTCTTTTCCGAATATATTGAAGGAAGCAGCAATAATAAAGCACTTGAGATATATAATGGAACTGGCAGTGAAATTAGTCTTGATAATTACCGTATTAATCAATCTGTTAATGGAACAGGCTGGCAATACCAGCATTACTTCCCCACAGGAGCAACAATAACAGATGGTGACGTCTGGGTTATTACTACCGATGAAGCTGTTGCGACATTACAGGATGTTGCTGATGAGATATTAGCTTATCCCAGTGTAGTTCACTTTAATGGCGATGATGCCCGTGGATTGGAAAAAACCATCGATGGCGGTACCACCTGGACATTGCTGGATGTTATTGGTGTCCCCGATGAAGATCCAGGAGATGGCTGGGAAGTGGCAGGTGTTACTAATGCAACCTTAAATCACACCCTTGTCAGAAAATCTACGGTGGAAGCACCTACAACAGACTGGACTCTCTCTGCAGGAACAAATGCTTCAGATTCACAGTGGGAAGTCTATGACCATGACACATTTGACTACATCGGTTTTCATATTTTCGGTGCCGATATAATCCCTCCCACATTGAACTCTGCTGTAGCTCTATCATCCACGAGTGTGGAAATAACTTTCAGTGAACCACTTGATGAAACTACTGCTGAAAATACAGGCAACTATTCCATCGATCCTTTCCTGGATATATCTTCAGCAAGTCTGGCAGCAAATAAGGTAACTCTTGCCACAACTGAACAGACAGAAGCAGAAAATTATACGATCACGGTAAACAATGTGGAAGACCTGGCTGGAAATCCAATAGAAGCGGGAAGTACTATAAATTTCACAGGCTATAGTGGAACTCAATACGACCTTATTGCAGATATTCAGGCAGATCCTGCCAGTTATGAAGGCCAGACAGTTAATATCTGGGGAATAGTAACCATTGGAGTAAATGTAATTCAGTCAGGTAATACCAATGCTTATATTCAGGATAATTCGGGACGTGGTATCAATATCTATGATTCGAGCGTGATCAATGAGCTTGTTCGGGGAAATGAAGTTGAAATTACCGGAGTGGTTACACAGTATTATTCCACAACCGAAATAACCAACCCTTCAGTTACAGTCCTTTCCACGGGTAATCCAGAACCTGCTCCTCTTATTATCAGCCTGGATGAAGCTTCAAATATCGAGTTGGAAGGAACCCTGCTGCAGGTTACCGGAATAATCTTTGATGTAGATTCTGCAGGTGGTGGTACAAATTTAAATATCGAAGATAATAGTAATAATGAATTATCTGTGCGAGTGTGGGATACATGCGGACTGGATCTATCGGAATTTGTTGAAGGTTTTATCCTGCAGGCAATCGGTATTGGTGATGAGTATAGCAGTGAACTGCAGGTGGTCCCAGGTTATCAGGACCAACTTTCCGAAGGTGAATTTGATGATTATCCATACGGTGATATCAGCGAAAGAATACCAGGAGAGCCTGTCACTATAACCTTTTCCTATCCTGTAGATTTTGAAAGTGTTCTTATCTACTGGAAAACCAACAGAGATGTAAATTTTGAGCCCATTGTAATGGATACGATTTCTGTAGGAGCTGATTATCAGGCAACTATCCCCGGGCAATCTGAAGGAACCACGGTTCAGTTTTATATATCTGCCGTTGATGCATCAGATGTCTCTTACTTTTTCCCCCCGAATTACCCTGATGATCCTCCTTATGATTATCAATATAAAGTTACCTCCCACAAAGCAATTCTGAACATCCCGGCCAAACCTTTTAATCCTTATGCCGGTGAAACCTTTCCCATCGAATTTGCATCCCAGAGCGGAGATAAAGCTATTTTACGTATTTATAATGCTGAAGGAAAACTGGTTTTCGAACCTCAGAATATTATCATTTCAGGTTCAACAGGTATTACCCATTACGACTGGGATGGAAGAGATAAGAATAACAAACTTCTACCTCTTGGTTTGTATATCTGCTTTCTGGAAATAATCGAAATAGATTCCGGTCATAAAAAAACAGCTAAAGCTCCGATCGTTATCGGTGCTCCACTGGATTAAGGGGGTAAAAATGAAATACAGATATCTTTTTTTGCTTGTCTTGTTAGTTGCTGTAGTAAATCTTTCTGCCATATTCGATGATTATGAACCATCACCCCGGGCTCGTGGTATGGGCGGTGCATTCTATTCACAAAGTGACGATGCCAATGGTATCTTCTACAATCCTGCCGGTCTTAACATGGCAAGTACCAGCCTAATGATCGGTTATGCCAAGATTTTCAGCAATGATTTTCAGATATTAAACACAGTAGCCCTTACCATGGAATTACCGCGCAAATTCGGGATTATCGGGATCGGTCTGCAATCCATGGATGTGGATTTCCAGGATGTAAACCTGCTCTCGGAAAAAATTTATGCTCTGGCGCACTCCTTCAGATTGATGAAGGATATTCATTCTGAGATCAACCTGGGCTATACTTTTAATATGTATCATGTATCGATAGATGGTTTTGGAGATGAACCTGCTTTCGGTATGAACCTGGGAGTACTGGCTACTTTGCATCAGAGAACCAAAATCGGTTTTACGGTCACCAATCTTAATAATCCAAAAGTCGGAGTCGATAACAGTCACGAGCTACCCCAGAAGATGGCAATGGGAATTTCCTACTTACCTTATACTAACGTTGTTACAGCCCTGGAATTGAAAAAATCCTTTGCCGGTGATACCGAGATCCATGCCGGTACAGAGGTAGAGATTATAGACGCTTTAACCTTGCGTTTTGGTACCCGTACCAACCCTGCCAGTTACTCGATGGGTGCTAGATTTACTTTATATAATATAATTATTGATTATGCTTATAATACCCACACTATCGATGCCACCCACCATTTTGGAGTGGGTTATAAATTCTAATTAAACCTTTTTAAGCTGGTTCGTGTTTCCGCCAAAGGCTAATAAATATAATAGAAACCAGGTGGTTTTACAGTTTTATTTTTCCTCGCTTTTCTTTTCCGGATAGCTTAGAATATGAATCCTGTCTGCCCGGACAATAACCTTGGAATGTGTTTTGTCCTCTTTATCTTTCCACTGGTTTTCTTTAATGCTGCCTTCCACAATAACGGGAACTCCTTTTTTATAGTAATCTCCTCGATCGGCCAATGCTCCCCAAACTTCCACATCAACAAATGATACTGTTTCTTTCCATTTGTCGGCTTTGTCTTTGTAGCGCTGGTTATGGGCTATGGTAATCGTGGTAACCGGAATATTATTTTCGCCTACGTGGTTAATAACGGCATCACGAACAATGTTGCCTGCCAGAGATACACTATTGATACTCGGTGTTCTGAAACTCATTTTTCCTCCTAATGAACTTTTTTATCTATTAATAAGATGTCCAATGCACAGTGCACGGGATGCTTATTTATATTAAGTATTTATTATTAAAAAATTCTACGTTGAAAGAGACAAATCGAGCTAATTCTGTCAAATTATTTTTTACACAAAAAAAAACATTACTACTTTTATAAAAAATGGTTCTCTAATTTTGTTGATTTTTTATTGTTTTTTAAGCCAATTTATAAACCTGGAAACACCTTCCTCGAAATCTGTTTGCGGATCGTAGCCCAGCATTTTCCTGCTTTTGGAAATATCAGCATAGGTTCTTTCCACATCACCCGGCTGTATAGGAAGAAGTTCTTTCTTTGCTTTTATGCCAAGAGCATTTTCAATTGTAGAAATCATTTTGGAAAGCGTTATGGTCTTGGATTCTCCCAGGTTGAAGATCTCGTATTTATTTCCTTCCTGGACAAATTCGATCGCTTTTAAAACACCATCTACTATGTCATCTATGTAGGTATAATCACGTTGAGTTGAGCCATCACCGTAAACCGGGATCGGCTTACCATCCAAAATTAAACGGGCAAACTTATGAATTGCCAGATCGGGTCGCTGACGCGGACCATAAACTGTAAAAAAACGAAGACAAACCACGGACATCTTCTCCAGATAACGATAGGTGTGGCAGATCAACTCTCCGGCTTTCTTAGTAGAAGCATAAGGTGAAATGGGATGATCGACCGGGTCATTTTCGGAGAAAGGAATTTTTCTGTTATTGCCGTAAACGGAAGAAGACGAAGAAAAAATGAATTTTTTGATATTATATTTTTTACACTCTTCCAGCAGATTGACCGTGCCGTTGATATTAACCTCTGTATAAAGTTGCGGATTTTCAATTGAAGGACGCACACCAGCCATGGCTGCCAGGTGGATGACCAGATCGAATTCGTTTTCAGAAAAGATCTTTCCTAATGCTTGTATATCTCTGATATCTGTTTCAAATAATGTAAAATGATTACTCTTCTGCAGAACTTTTATGTTGTTCCACTTTATCTGTGGGTCATAAAAATCGCAGAAATTATCCAGTCCGAAAACACTATGCTTTCCTATTAATGCTTCGCAAAGATGCGATCCTATAAATCCGGCAGCACCGGTTATTAGTATGTTCATATTTTCACCTTTAGAATGGAATTAAATTGAGAAGGCGTGAAGGAGAGAACGTATGAAATCGAGAAAGCGAGAAGGAGAGAATGAGAGAAGACGTAAAAAAGAGAATAGGGAAAAAATAAGTAGCAAATTTTAAAATGACCATTTTTCCGGATGTTTGATCATATTAACAAGCTTTCCAATAATTTGATCGTATTTATTAAAAAGTTTGCTGTATATTTCGTTATCAATATATTTACATTTAAAAGAAAAATCTAACCAAACTTGTGTTTCTGCTGCTTCTCCTTCTGAGTCGGATAATTTTGAAACAAATGCTTTTTCATACCTTCTTTTACGGAATGCTTCTGCAATATTTGAGGTAACTGATCGTGAACTTCTTCTAATTTGATCAACCAAGGAATATAATTCTTCTTTTGGATAAGATTTTGTTAATTCAAATATCTCCATTGCAGCATCAAAAGCCAACTTATAAACATCTAAATCTTTATGTGTATGTATTATCTTCATCACTTATCTTCCCGCATTCACTCCATCACATTTTCACTAACTCACTTTCTTCCTATGGCATAATAAGTGAACCCGAGTTCCTTCAGCTCTTTTGGATTATAT
>CBDUTJ010000062.1:0-11152 GCA_965370415.1 uncultured bacterium
GGGAAAGATGAAAAAGGTAAAAACGTAAGCTCAGGAGTTTATTTCTATAAATTGAACACTAATAATTACGAAAAAACAAAGAAAATGATATTGATTAAGTAAGAATAGCTTTTGCCTGCCAAGCCGAAGTTGTAAGAAGGCTGGAGCTGTCCGAGAAAGTTTTCAGAGGAGGAAATCATGAAGACTTTAATAATTATTTTCTCATTTTTAACAACCTTTCTATATGCAACTATCATAAATATCCCCGCAGATCAACCAACAATCCAGGAAGGGATAAATGTCGCTGTTGACAGTGATACAGTTCTTGTTCAGCCGGGGATATATTTTGAGAACATCAATTATAATGGTAAAAACATAACTGTCGCTTCATTATTTTTTACTACTCAGGATACTACATATATTTCCAATACAATCATCGATGGTGGTCAACCTTCAAACCCGGATTGCGCTTCTGTAATAACTTTTGAAAGTGGTGAAGACGCAAATGCGATCTTAACAGGATTTTCTCTGATTAATGGAAGCGGAAATTACAGAGATATTCATGGTTATGGTCATTATTATTATTTTGGCGGTGGAATTTTCTGCAATGGAGTTAGTCCGGGCTTGTATTCTCTCATCATTGAAAATAATTATTCAGAGAATTCCGGAGGTGGTTTTTTCTGTTACGAATCAAGCCCATATATTGAAAATTCTTCTATCATAAACAATTCAGCAAATTATGGAGCAGGAATATATTCTGATGACGATTGCAATTTAACTATTACAAATTCCATTATCAGCGGCAACTCAACAAGTGGGCAATATGGTTCCGGAGGCGGTATTCGAAGCACTGATGACTCTTCTGTTACTCTTCAGAATGTACAAATTACAGATAATATTGCAACACGAGATGGTGGTGGAATATGCAGCTATATGTCAGATTATTATCTGGAAAATGTAAACATATCCAATAATTCTGCAGAAGATGAGGGCGGAGGAATCTTATGCTATGATTCTTCTTTTATATTCGATGCCGTAAATAGATGCAATATCTATCTGAATGAAGCCCATTGGGGCAATGACATTTATTCACACTGCTCAATGACTGTAATTGTGGATACTTTCACAGTATTAAATCCCAGGGCATACCATACCTTTCCAATAGACAATTTCACTTTTGATATTCAAAATTGTATTTATCAGCAGGTCAATTCCGACCTTTATGTGTCTCCAGCAGGAAATAATTCTAACAGCGGATTATCTTGGAGCGAACCTCTGAAAAACATTAATTTTGCTATGTCCATTATTTATGCGGACAGTCTCGAACCTCATACAGTTTATCTCGCTGAAGGTACATACTCTCAGGACTCGAATGGAGAAAATTTTCCTGTTTTTATCAATTCATATATCACTTTACAAGGTGAAAACGAAACCTCCACAATCCTTGATGGAAGCTCAACCTTTAGCGATAATATTATTTTTATCGGTTCTATTGAAAGCTGTGCAATCTCCGATCTGACAGTTATGAATGCCAATACCTGGGATAATGGTGGAGGATTTCATATCGAATATTCAACTGTTGATATCATAAATACATCATCAATTGATAACGATGCTACGACCGGTGCTGGTATTTATTGTATTTATTCCGAAGTAAATCTTAATAATGTAACAGTTACGGGAAATACTGCCAAATTTGTCGCCGGTATAGACTGTGGCAATTCGACTCTTAATATTATCGATTCTAATATCTCAAACAATCTCAGTAGTGAAGAGGCAGGTGGCATTTCTCTAAATAACTCTGAAGTATATATAGGTCAGTCGATTGTTTCAGGTAATTGGGGTAATGGTCTTTTCATCGGGGAATGTGATCCGATTCTTGAAGATGTAACAATATCTTCCAATACGGATTATAGAGGAGCGGGAATGTATTGCAATAGTTCAAATCCTGTTCTTCGTAATGTTACTATCAGAAATAATATTTCATCATCTATGGGCGGAGGACTGTATTTGGCGGAAAACTCGAATCCAATCTTTGATGCAGATTCTCGTTCGAATATTTATATGAACAGCGCTTTAAGCGGAAGAGATATTTATACTGAAAACCCGATTACAGTGATAGTGGATACTTTCACTGTGTTGATTCCGACAAGCCTTTATGCATTTCCCATTCAGGAGATAACATTCGATATTCTTCATGGTTATATTCCACAGGTTAATGCAGACCTTTTCGTCTCTCCTGACGGTGATGATTCGAACAGCGGATTATCCTGGAATGAACCTTTGCGAACAATTAATTGTGCATTTTCACGAATCCTTGCAGATAGTCTGGATCCTCATACTATCTTTCTGTCCGAAGGCACATTCAGTTCAGCCACGAATGGAGAAGTTTTCCCGATTGTATGCGTTGACCATGTTTCAATTGAGGGAGAAGGTATTGATGAGACGATCATCGATATCTATGATGCATCATATAGTAGTGGTTTGTACCTCGATTATATTCAAGACTGCACCTTGAGCAATTTCACAATAAAAAGCAATGACTATACTGCAATACGTTGTTTAAATAATTCCTGCCCAATCCTTGCTGATCTTCGTATTTGTGATAGTTATGTTGGAATAATTTGTGAAAATAATTCCGCTCCATATTTTTCACATGTTTTAGTGGATGGCAACTTTGATGTAGGAATATATTGCAAGTACAATTCTAATCCTGTTATCACCAATTCCTCGATAATTAATAATGGACTCAGTTATCACGACGCAGGCATTGTCTGCTATCAGGAATCAAATCCAGTCCTGGTTAATTCGATCTTATGGGATAATTGTAATGAGATTTTCTTTAAAACCCAGGGAGATAATAACTCTGTTACAATATCATATTCGGATGTCCAAGATGGAGAAGCTGGAATCGTTACAAATAACAATGGAACAGTTAACTGGTTGGAGGGAAACATAGATGCAGACCCATTATTCGTAGACCCGCAAAATGGAGATTATCAACTCATCGAAGATTCTCCCTGTATCGATGCAGGTACTGCTTTTTTTGAATGGCAAGGTAATATTCTGTTAAATTTGACTCCTGATGAATATTTCGGAATAGCACCTGATATGGGAGCTTATGAATGGGAAGGCGTAAATAATGATAATCAGCAGATTATTCCATTTATCAATAAACTTTATGGAAACTATCCCAATCCGTTCAATCCTGAAACAACGATTTCATTTTCCGTAGCACAAACGTCCTCGTTTGTGACACTCGACATTTTCAACATCAAAGGACAAAAAGTGAAGACGCTTGTTAGTAAAGCACTTCCTGCAGGGAAACATTCGGTAATGTGGGATGGGAAAAATGAAAAAAGTAAAAACGTAAGCTCAGGAGTTTATTTCTACAAGCTAGTTTCCGAAGGTAATTTTGGAGATTATATATCTTCTAAAAAAATGTTATTCCTAAAATAATATCTCATTAGATTTAAAAAAGAGCCGGTTTGCCGGCTCTTTTTTTTTATGTCAGGTCTTTATGTGTAAGAACTTCCTTTTCTTCATTGAGCCAGGAATGTTTTACTTCTCCTATGAAAATTGTATGATCTCCACTTTTTACCTGAGTTGTAATTTCACATTCAAAGTTTGCAACACCATCTTTTAAAACAGGAAGCTGAGCTAATCTTCCTTTGAACCAATCAAATTTTGTAACTTCTAGTTTATCTATATCACGTCCGGATTTTGTGCCGCAGAGTAATGTTTCTTTTGCCAGGTCTTTAGAGGGAAAGCATAAATTAAAAAACCTGTATTTCTGCAGGCATTCATAAGAGAAACGACTGTGTCCGATAGAAATAGCGAACATCGGAGGGTTCAAAGAAGTTCTCATAAACCATTCCAGAGTAATCATATTGAATTTATCTTCGCTGCATTTTACTACAGCTATGGCTACTTTTGCAGGATGCTTCACGAATTTAAATGCCTTCTGAAAAGTTGATTTTTTTATTATTTTTATTTCTTTCATTGATTTGAAACATAATTTTAAGCTTATTTTGTCAAATTATTACTTGTTCTCGATTGATGCAGGACGTATCATTCTGATGCGTCTAAAACATTTCGGTTCAATCTACAAAATTGAACCTGCGGCATTATGCCGGTTTAAGAAAAAGAATGCACTTCAAGTTCAAATGATTTTCTATTCATTCCCGATGAAAAATATTATTGACTTTGAAAGTGCTCATTTTAATTTGCCAGAGATTAATTTATGGGAGCTGATTATGAAACGATTTGTGATTTTATTCATAATTCTCAGTTTGTTCATTCTGAGTTGTAATAAAAAGGAGACCCTTTCCGATGATATCACGGAAGTTGTCTTCTGGCAGGCAATGGGTGGTCCGCTGGGTGATGCACTTGAAATACTTGTAACTAAATTCAATGAAACTCATCCGAATATTCATGTAACATCGATAAATATGGGGAATTACACAGCACTGTCTCAGAAACTGATGGCTTCTATTCAAACCGGGAACCAACCCAATGTAGCGCAAGCGTATGAAGCCTGGATAGCTAATATGATGGAAGGTGATGTACTTGTTCCCATACAGGATTTTATAGATGCCGATCCGGGATTTGGTGAAAAAGAGTTAAGTGATATTTATCCTGTTTTTATTTCGAGTAACACCGTAAATGGGAAGTTGGTTTCTTTTCCATTCAATAAAAGTGTTCGTGTACAGTATTACAATAAAGATATCCTTTTTCAGAATGATTATGAACCCAATAAACCTCCGAAAACATGGGATGATTTCAGGGAATATTGCATTAACCTTACTAAAGATCTGGATGGAGACGGCAGGATAGATCAGTATGGTACAACCATGAAGATCAGTGCCTGGCAATTTGAAAATCTTCTCCTGCAGGCAGGCGGTGAAATTATGAATGAAGATAATACAAAGCCATTATTCAATAGTAAAGCCGGTGTACAGGCATTAGAATATCTGGTTAATATTCTGAATGTGGATAAAACTGGTTATCTTTCTCCCGGTTATGAAGGACAGAAGGATTTCACTGCCAGGAAGTGTGCATTTTATGAAGATTCCAGCGTTTCACTGGCATATATGCTGCGTACAGGAATAGATTTTAACCTGGGTGTTTCTGCAATTCCAATTAAAGAAACAAAAAGAAATATCATCAGTGGCACAAATGTAGTGATATTTAAAAATGAAGATAAAAGGAAAGAACAGGCAGCCTGGGAATTTGTGAAATGGTTCACAGATACAGCGCAGACTGCAAGATGGAGTGAATTGACTTATTACATGCCTGTTCGAAAAAGCGCTTTCCAGGAAGATGTTCTCAAGAAAAGACTGGAATCTAATCCGGAGATCGCTTCAGTTTACGACCAGTTGAATTATGCCACTTTTGAACCGCAAATAAGCGAATGGTTTGAAACCAGGAAATATATCGAAGAACATGTTATAGAAAAGGTGATCAGGGGAATACTGAGCCCTAAAGAAGCACTTGATAATGCTGCTGAGATGATCAGTAAAAAGATTGCAGAAAGAGAAAATTAGAGGATAAAATGAAGATAAAGTTTCCTGATAGTTCAATAAAAGAATATCCTGCCGGCAGCAGTCCGCTGGAAATTGCAGAAAGCATCAGTCCGGGATTAGCCAGGCAGGTAATAACTGCAAAGATTAATGACAAACTTGTCGATCTAAACTATAAAATAATGGAAGATGTATCTATTGAACTTTATAAATTCGATAGTGATATAGGGAAAGAAGTTTACTGGCACAGCACTGCCCACCTTATGGCTCAAGCTGTAATAGAGCTTTTTCCCGATGTAAAAGTTGCTATCGGTCCTGCCATCGAAGCAGGATTCTATTACGACTTTGATAAAGAAATTCCTTTTACCGATGGTGACCTGGAAAAGATTGAAGCCAAGATGAAAGAGCTTTCCAAGCAGAATCTGGAATATGAAAGAAAAGAACTTTCCAAAGAAGATGCTGTAAAACTTTTTTCCGAAATGAAAGAAGATTACAAAGTTGAACTTCTAAAAGAAATACCGGAAGGTGAGATCATCTCTTTGTATACTCAAGGAAATTTCACTGATCTTTGCCGCGGACCGCACATCATCAATACCGGTAAGATAAAATCGATCAAACTATTGAAAACATCCGGAGCATACTGGCGGGGAGATGAAAAGAACAAGATGCTGCAGAGAATTTACGGTATCAGCTTTCCTTCTAATAAAGAACTGAATAAATATCTTCACGATCTGGAAGAAGCGAAGAAAAGAGATCACCGTAAGCTTGGAAAGGAATTGGATCTATATTCAATTTCAGATGACATTGGCGCGGGACTTGTGCTGTGGCACCCAAATGGTGCTATGATGCGTTCGATCATTGAAAGATACTGGCTGGATCGTCATTTTGAAGCAGGATACCAGGTGGTGAATTCTCCTCATATTGGTAAAGGTGAGATATGGGAAACCAGTGGACACCTGGAATTTTATAAGGAAAGCATGTACAGTCCTATCATCGTAGATGAGCAGGAATACTATTTGAAACCTATGAACTGTCCATTCCACATTGCTATCTATCAATCCCGAAAGCGAAGTTATCGTGAACTTCCCATAATGTATGCAGAAATGGGAACTGTTTATCGTTACGAAAAATCCGGTGCACTGCACGGATTGATGCGCGTGCGGGGATTAACCCAGGATGATGCTCATATCATTTGTACTCCCGATCAGTTGGAAGATGAGATCGATAAGGTTCTTGTTTTCTCTCTGGATATATTGAGAGCGTTCGGCTTCAAGGAATTCAAGATATACCTGGCAACCATGCCGGAAAAAGCAGTGGGAGACAAAGAAGACTGGGAAGCAGCAGCAGCGTCTTTGCAGAAAGCACTGGATAATCATAACATCGAATATGAGCTTGATGAAGGTGGTGGAGCTTTTTACGGACCAAAGATAGATATCAAGATAAAAGATGCTTTGAACAGGTTATGGCAGTGTTCAACTATCCAGTTTGATTTCAATTTACCGGAAAGATTTAACATGGAATACATAGCCGAAGATAATCAGCCGCACCGTCCATTCATGGTTCATAGAGCTTTGCTGGGCTCATTGGAACGGTTCTTTGGAACGCTCATCGAGTATCATGCTGGTAATTTTCCGCTCTGGCTGTGTCCTGTACAGGTTCGTGTTATTCCCATTTCCGAACATTACGAAGAATACGCAGAAAAAGTGAATAACCAACTTAAAGAAAATGGCATTCGCTCAGAAGTTGATCATAAGAACGAAAAGATTGGATATAAGATACGTGAAGCAGAAATGATGAAAATCCCGTATATGTTCATTGTGGGAGCAAAAGAAAAGGAATCGGATACAGTTTCTGTGCGTAGACATCAGAAAGGTGACTTGGGAAATTTTTCTCTTGATAAAATTATTGATAAGATGAAAATTGAAATTGAAAGTAAAAGTTAGGAAATTCCAATGGATCTCATAGAAATTGTAAAAAAGGAATTGAATTTAGAAGCAGAAGCAATAAAAAAAGTAGCAGAACGGATTGATGAGAATATCGAGAAAGCAATAGATATTATTTTTAATTGCAAAGGCAAGGTGATCGTAACAGGAATGGGGAAGACGGGTATTATTGCCAGAAAGATAGCTGCAACTTTTTCCAGTACGGGCACAACTGCTATCTTCCTGCATGCTGCGGAAGGAATTCATGGAGACCTGGGAATTCTGCAAAAAGATGATGTGGTTATTGCTGTTTCAAAAAGTGGAAATACACCGGAACTTGTTTCCATTATTCCATATATAAAATTCAATAAGATCCCGCTCATTGCCATAACCGGCAATATACATTCGAAACTGGCAAAGAACTCAGATGTTGTAATTGATTGCTTTGTTCCAAAAGAATATGAACCTTTCGGACTGGTCCCTACCGCCAGTACCACAGTTGCCCTTGCACTGGGAGATGCAATTGCTGTTGCACTTCTTAAAAAGAAAGATTTTAAGGAATCCGATTTTGCCAGGTTCCATCCCGGTGGTACCATTGGGAAGAAGCTTATCTATAAAGTATCAGACCTGATGCATTCAGGAAAAGAAAACCCGCTTGTACAGAATAATGTAAAAATGGATAAAGCGATCCTGGAAATGACATCCAAAGGTCTGGGTTGCACGAATGTTGTGGATGAAAATGGAAAGCTGGTTGGCATCGTTACAGATGGCGATTTAAGGCGTTTCCTCAGTAAAGGATACACCGATCTGAATATTATCGTAACGGAAGCTATGACACTGAATCCGAAACACACATTTCCCGAAACTCTGGCTGTTGATGCTTTGAACTTGATGGAAGAAAGCAAGATTACAATGCTGCCGGTGGTTAACGAATCCAATGAAACGGTAGGTATGCTGCATATGCACGATCTGATCGATGCTGGTGTGGTAGGGTAATATTGAAAGCAGGAGTACAAACTCCTGTTTTTTTATTTGACAGCATTTGGCAGCTTTGCCAAATAGGCAATGAGAGGCAGGAATGAATAATAAAATTAATGCTAAATACCAGGAAATGGCTAAAATTAGTAAAGCTCTGGCGCATCCAACAAGGATGTTCATAATAGATAAATTAAACGAAAAGGAACACTGTGTATGCGAACTTACGGAAATGATCGGAGCGGACATTTCAACTGTATCCAAACATTTATCTGTTCTTAAAAATGCAGGTATAATATCAGCAGAGAAGCGTTCTAATATGGTATATTACAACCTGCAGTGCAGTTGTGTGCTCGACATTTTCAGTTGTGTGTTAGACGTGATCCAATCCAATATTGATTCTACAAAAGAAATGATTGAATAAACCGAGGTTTATATGAAATGGAAAGATGAATGGAAAGTTCTGCTGTTAATGATCGGTGTATTTTTACTTTCTTTCTTTTTACCTGTAAAATCGATAAGGTTCCAAAATGCAATAATGGAAGCTTTACACATGCTCAAAGAGTATGCACAACTTCATGTGATATTGTGTTTACTTCCAGCGCTTTTCATTGCAGGAGCGATCAGTGTTTTCATCAGTCAGGCAGCGGTAATAAAATATCTGGGAGCGAAAGCTAACAAAGTCACGGCTTATGCAGTTGCATCGGTTTCCGGAGCAGTCCTGGCTGTTTGTTCCTGCACTATTTTACCGTTATTCAGCGGAATTTATAAAAGGGGAGCAGGTCTTGGTCCGGCAACTGCATTTTTATATTCCGGTCCTGCCATCAATGTTCTGGCAATAATATTAACTGCACGGGTTCTGGGAATGGAACTTGGAATTGCGCGAGCAATCGGGGCAATTGTTTTCAGTGTGATAATTGGTTTGATGATGGCATTTATTTTCCGCAAAGAAGAAAAGGAAAAGGTAAAGCAACAATTAATAATGCCCGAACCGGAAGTTTCAAGACCGCTCTGGCAGGAAATTATTCATTTTGGTATTATGGTTCTCATCCTTATTTTTGCAAATTTGGGAAAACCTTCAATTGATGCCGGATTATGGGCTGCAATCTATAATGCAAAATGGATTATTACAGCCATTTTGGGAATTCTCTTTGGAATAGTTCTCAATCGAATATTCAAAATGAAATTTTGGAAAATACTCATTACAGCTTTTGCAGTTGTTTTAGCTCATATTATCTTCAAAGGGAACCCGTTGATAACTTTTATAACCGGAATAATCGGGCTTTCATATTTCACCAGCACATCTGATAGTGAGATGGGAGACTGGTTTTCTGCAACCTGGGGATTTGCCAAACAGATATTACCTTTATTGTTTCTGGGAGTTCTTATTGCCGGTTCATTTCTGGGTCGTCCCGGGCACGAAGGATTGATTCCATCTCGCTGGATAGTTACTCTGGTAGGGGGAAATTCGATCTGGGCAAATTTCTTTGCTTCTATCAGCGGCGCTTTTATGTATTTTGCTACTCTTACAGAAGTTCCCATTTTGCAAGGTCTAATTGGAAACGGTATGGGGAAAGGTCCAGCATTGGCACTCCTGCTGGCAGGACCTGCCTTATCACTTCCTAATATGCTGGTGATCCGCAGTGTGTTGGGAACCAAAAAGACTTTGGTTTTTGTTTCTACAGTTGTGATTATGGCAACATTTTCAGGATTAATTTTTGGAACATTTTTCTAAAAAAAGGAGAAATAAAATGATCATTAAAGTTTTAGGTTCCGGCTGTAAGAAATGTAAAAAATTAGAAGAAAATGCCAGACAGGCTATCAGGCAATTGAGCGAAGATAGTATAATAGAAAAAGTTACGGATCTAAATCAGATCATGAATTATGGTGTGATGATAACACCCGCATTGGTCATCGATGAAGAAGTGGTATCTGTGGGAAAAGTGTTATCACCGGAAGGCATTAAAAAATTAATTGAAAATAAATAGGAGGAAATTATGAAGAAATTAGTTATTGGTTTGATCATTGGCTTGGTGGTTGGTTTTCTGATCTGCGGAGTTGTCGTTTGGAAAACCATGCCCAAAATGATGCTTACGGTAAAGAAAAGCAATTATGATTTTGAGGAAACATTCTCTCTTATCGAGAATTCTATCATCGATCACGACTGGGATATTCAGCGGATTTATGATATGCAGGAATGTATGGAATCTTATGGTTATGAGAATATTCAAAATATCTCGATATTTTCTTTATGCAAGCCCGAGAATGTAGCAGAGATCCTTGAAGACGATAAAAACAAAAAAGTTATTGCTATCATGCCCTGCCGAATAGGAGTTTATGAAGATTCAAACGGCGAGGTCTATGTTTCCAGATTGAATATAGCCTTGATGAGTAAAATGTTTGGTGGAGTCATTGAAGAAGTAATGAGTGGAGTTGCTAAAGATGAAGCGGATATTCTGGAAGGTATAATCGAGGAATAATAATTGATTGCGATTGTTGTTATGTGTGCTTGTCAGGCTCAGACGGATTCTTCGTAGGTATTACCATTAAGAAAACTCTAGCAAGACTTGACTCGCAACGACTTATTTTGGCGTAGTGGAGCAAAGACAGAAGTGTGAGTCGAGAATTGATAAATAAAATTATTGTTCTCGCCCCATCCGGCAGCTGCCGGATCGGGGCAAGTCCAACAAAACCCCATCTTTTAGTTTGGAGGAAAACCCTCGCCTTGCAGGAGAGGGTGGTCAGCTTGCTGAC
>CBDUTJ010000063.1:0-10796 GCA_965370415.1 uncultured bacterium
ACAATCAAAGAAATTGTAAGCAAGAACAGAGCAGCCAACCGGACAAACTCCCATCGTTTTATTTCTCATATCCAACTCATCCATTGCTTCTGCAATCAATCTATGTGAAATCCCGTGTGTACAACCGGGACAATATGTGAATTGTGCATTTGTTAAAGATTTAGGTCTTGTTGCTATAATTTCCATATCTCCTCCTACAAAATTTCTTCAATTTTTGCTTTCACTTCTTCCGGTGAGAAGACCAATCCACCAACCCGTCCTATAAAATCAACAGGAACTTTTCCTTCCAAAGCAAGCCGAACGTCTTCGATCATCTGACCGAGACTTAATTCGAGAGTAAGAACTTTTTTTACATTGTTATGAACTGCCTTTTTGATTGCTTCTGTTGGGAAGGGCCAGAGAGTTATCGGTCGGATCAAGCCAATACTTTTTCCCTCTTTTTTGAGTTCATCGATAGCTGATTTTGTGATCCTGGCAGCTGTTCCATAAGCAACGCAGACAATTTCATTATTAGCACTTACATTATATTCTTCAAATCTTATCTCATTCTTTTCAATTTCTTTATATTTCTTTTCCAGGTTAAGAACAAGGTCAGATAAAACATGTGGATCTAATTCTAAGGAATTAATTACATGATGGTGATGGTTGGGTTCATCTTCATTGGGATGCATACACCAGCTTTCATGCTGCCTGCCGAGTTTTTCAAGTTCTTCTTCTGTCTTTGCAGGTTGGAATTCTACTGGTTCCATCATCTGTCCTATCAATCCATCGGAAAGAATTAGAACTGCAATACGATATTTATCTGCCAGGTCAAAAGCAAGAGGTGCCATATCTGCAAATTCCTGAACTGTGCTGGGCGCCAGAACAATTGTTCTATAATCACCGTGTCCTCCACCTCTGGTTGCCTGAAAGTAATCTCCTTGAGCGGGTTGAATATCACCCAGACCGGGACCACCACGAACAACATTAACAATTACCGCAGGTAGGCTCGCTCCGGAAATATAGGATATTCCTTCCTGTTTCAAAGAAATCCCCGGTGAAGAAGATGAGGTCATTACCCTTTTTCCACATCCGGATGAACCGTAAACCATATTTATAGCTGCGATCTCACTTTCCGATTGGACAAAAGTTCCACCGACTTTAGGCATCATCTTAGACATATACTCGATAAGTTCGCTTTGAGGGGTAATGGGGTAAGCAAAATATAATCTGCAACCTGCTCGAAGCGCTGCTTCTGCTATTGCTTCGTTACCTTTCATTAAAACTTTTTCTGCCATTTATTCCTCCCTCACTTCTCAACCGTAATTGCCACATCCGGGCAGAATACGTAGCAAAGTTTACAGGCAATACATGATTCCTGGTCAAAACACTCTGCATAATGATAACCTTTTTCATTGAACTTTTCCGAAAGACGAATAATGTTTTTCGGACATGCTTCAATACATAATCCGCATCCCTTACAATAAAAGGGATCGACTGTCATTCTCGCCATAATCGTCTCCTTTATGTTTTTAAATTTTTCTATTTCAATCTTTTAATTGAGCTTATATTGTCAACAGGAATATTAATAACAAAATTCAAGTAATAGTATAATTTTCAACTATGTTAAAACTAAAATTTTCTTAAACTTCTCCGCCATCTGTTGGAATCTCTTCCTTAGAAATTTCGGAAAGATTCTTACAGATTTGTTTTCATAAAAAATAATTATTTTTTTCGATTTTAACAAATCGAAAAGAAAACAACTACAATGTAAAATAGCAAAAAAAAACTACTATTGAGGATTCCTGGAAAGTCGAAAGCCTATATTGTAGGATCTGCTATCGGGCTTTCCGCGGGCGCGATTTGCTACTAGGCAGGTGCGATAAGTGGTGTACCAGCTACCACCACGCGCAACACGATTTTTACTGCTACTTGCACCTTGAGGATTATTCTTCGGACTTTTTTTGTAATAATCGTGATCAAACCAGTCATAACACAATTCCCAAACATTACCGCTCATATCATAAATTCCTAATTCATTTTCCTGTTTTTTGCCAACCTGGTGTGTTCTATTGCCTGAATTGCTTCTATACCAAGCTACTTCATTTACAGTATTTGAACCGGAGTATTTGTAACCTTTGGATTTGGAACCACCACGAGCGGCATATTCCCATTCTGCTTCGGTAGGCAGACGATAACCATTGGCATTGAAATTACATATAATATTATTCCCAGAGCCTGTATAACAACGCGTTAAACCTTCTTTATCGCTCTTTCTATTGCAAAACTCCACAACATCATACCAACTTACCATTTCTATTGGAAGATCATTTCCTTTCCAAATGGAAGGATTATTTCCCATTACTACTTTCCATTCCTTTTGGGTTACTTCGTATTTCCCAATATAAAAATCATTTACTGTAACTGAATGGATAAACTTTACATTATAATGTTCATTACTACCCATCAGGAATGTACCACCTTGAACGAAGACCATTTCTTCAGTACTTCCCTCTGGGTAGTTCGATTGAATTTGTTCAATTTCTTTTTCCAAAGATATATTCTCCAGTATTGGAACATCCATTTCTGTTTGCACAATGAACACCGGAGCAAATTTACCGTCTGCGTCAAAAACTTCTATGTTCATGTTAGTTTCGGAAAGTTCTTTAATGGATTCTACTCGGAGTGTGCCGAGACTAAATAATTCAAGTGAATAAAAGATCGCAATTACCAAACAAATTAATCGTTTCAATATGTTCTCCATTTTTTTATCAATAAAACCTGAAGTTCTCAAGCTTCATCTGTTTTGCCAGATCCCACTCTCCCGGCTGCCAGTTACGTACATGAATGAGCGGCTGTTCTCCACGAAAATCAATTAATAGAAATAGATACCCCTCATCTTTGTAAGTAGATGAATAATAGTTCTGCTGCATGGAAACACCGTAAACACTATCAACCGGTGCTACACTTATATTGAATGTATCGAACTGAAGCCAGACAAACCTGTTATTGGCAAATACTTCTTTTTGTCTTTGGATATGTTCCTGTTTTGTTCTTTTAAAATAGATAATTTCTTTATCCGAGAAGTTGGTTGAAATCTCTTTATCAAGCTTTGTTTTTTTCACAACTTTACCAGTGATAATGATTGCATCATCTGAATAAAGAGTTTCGATATCTTCGATATTCTTGGTAGTGTAGGAAGTCTTATAATTTTCCAGGAACTTGATAGCAATTAGTCTGTAATCCCAATCACCAGCTGCTGTACCCTGCGTTTCAAATAGTTCGTGCAGAGCGGGGTTTATTGTGTATCCAAAGTTGTAGATCTTTCCTTCTTTATCATAATCTACTACTACAGTTTCATTCCTGGTGGGAAATCCTTCGCAGCTCACTGATACACCAAACTGCCTGGCTTCCCAGCCAAAATCAGTTTTATTGATGTTAACTGTTTGAGGATATGCCAGCAGCTTTGTATGGTTGTTATCCACAACCTTGTTCATGCGGGTTATGATATTATCATCAGTAAAAATAGCTTCTTTATCTATCAGTTCGTTATCCAGCATAGTAAACAGGGTGAATGTATTTTGTGCAATTTCACTTTCTACAGGACAATTTACGGGGTTGTTGAAGGTTATATTAAAACCTTTAATTATGGATTTTTTAACCTGTATTTTCTTCTTTCTCAGCTTTATTTCTTTATATATTTCGAGTTGTTCACATTCAAAGAGTTCACTTAATATTTTTGTTTCTTTAGCATAACTATTATAAAGCTCTTCTTTTACATCTATCTTTAAAGTGAGTGTTTCCATGTTTTTGTATTCTTTGCCCCAGAGGTCTATCTGAAGCAGGTTATAATTGGTTTTATGGGGTATGAAATCGTGCAGGTCGTAATAGTATATATTCAGGTCATGAACGGGTTTTTTGTTGTAGGAAATATCCAGAACGATAGTACGTGTTTCATTTTTATATTCATTAGAAACAAGTTTTAAGCAGATATCTTCACCTATCTCACGGATCAGATTAAATATAATTTCGGGAGTGTATGTTTTACCCGCATGTTGAATTGAAGCTTCCTGTAAACCCTCGATAGCAACTGCAGCACGATAATAATTTCGAAAAGCTTTACCAAGCTGGTTCAAAGCAAGGTTTTCCTCTGCTTCCCGCAGGAAACCACGTATCTCCGTTTTCTTATTCTCGAATATTTTCTTGTACTCAGATTTCTTGATATAGCGTAAGATGTGGAAGATAGGTCCAGTTTTGTAGTAGAGTTGTTCAACATCCGGTAATCTGCCATAGGTGTAAGTGCTCAAAACTTTATCCAGGTTTTCGCTCACATCACCGCTACCGGTTTCGGATGTAGTTGAGGTAAATTCCGAAGATATGACCACGTAAATTTTGCTCATGAGTTCTTGTAGTGCTTTCTGGTCTGTTTCTTTGCGTTGCTTACCTTCAGCATAACCGAAGTAATATATATCCGGTGCGGACATAATTTCTTCAATCTGTAGTTTATTTTCGATGCTAAGAGATTGAGAATACAAAAAAACAATACTAAATAAAAAAATTAAAAATGATAAATACTTCATAGTAATTCCTTTTCAATTTTTTATTACAAAAGTTTCCTAAAGTTAATTAAAGTTTGGTTTAATAATACTATTATTTTTCCAAGCTTCTGCAAGCTCTAGAGGTTTATAAAACCATTTACTTTGATATGAATTTAGACTTTGAAATATTCTTACGAATCTATCCTCAGAACAAATTAAAGAGGGAAGAATATTTGAAAAATTTATCATAAAATCAATACCATCATTTTTATTTTTTTGCGAATTCGGGTTGTATGGATAACTAAAATCTGCTCGATTTTGGATAAAATAATACAAATATTTAGCTAATATGTCCACTCTTTCCGAATAAGAAGAATCATCAAATAACCATTCACTCATTATCTCTTTCATATATTTTATATTCTCAGTTTTTTTATTTTTAAGTTGATCAATTGATAAACTATTAAAGCTACTAATTAGTTTAACCCAATCCTCTCTTTTTTTTTGAAAGATAGATTCAATTTTATTGATTTCAAGTTTGCTTTCATATAATACATCATTAAATGAAAATTTTAATTTTTTATATTCAAAATACGATAAATTGTCCGCGTTTTTTATAAATTCCCAAATTGCTTTTGAATATGTTTTCCAATATTCTGGGTCAAATTCAATTACCGAAACAATTTTTGAAATACCTGTCATTTGAATTAATCTTTTCATCCCAAATAAAATTGGCATTTTATGAGAAATAAATTTTGATAACTGGTTAATGCCATTTATATATTCTTTAATAGAAATTGATCCTCGAATAAATTGATTTACAAATTCAAATAATGCATAATCTGATAAACAAAAATTAAAATCTTCATTACTCATACTTATAAAATCATTTACCCAATTATATTTTTTATAACAAAGATTTCTAACTATGTTAGCATCTAATGTTATTATTGTTTCTTTTTCTGGAATAATATGTCTGTTCATTATAATTATTTACAACCTTATTCCAATACCAAAATATGGTGCAAAAATATTAAAATATGGATTATAGAAAAAATCATCACGGAGTCCTCACGATACGAAAACCGTAGTGACTGTTACTATTAGTGGGATTCCAGGAGCCACGAATAGTCAATAGGCAGCTCCAGGCGTTGTCTTCCCATGAACCGCCCTTCACAAGGCGATTGACACTGCTTTCGCCGTAACAATTCTTTCCATCATCTAAGTCATTACACCACTCTGAAACATTACCGCTCATATCATAAATTCCAAGCTCATTGGGTTCCTTAGTGCCTACTGGATGCGTCTTTCTACCGGAAATACCGGTACACCAAGCTACATCTTTTAAGTTATTTGAACCGGAATATTTAAAGTAGTTGGATATATTGCCTCCTTGGGCTGCATATTCCCACTCCGCTTCCGTAGGTAATCGGTAACCGTTGGCTGAAAAATTACAGGATATGTTTTTTCCACTTCCCGAATAGCAACGAGTGAAACCTTCCCTATCACTTTTCTTGTTGCAAAATTCCACCGCATCATACCAGCTTACTTGCTCTACTGGCAGATTATCTGCTTCCCATCTCCATCTGGATGGATTATGATCCATTATCTCTTCCCACTCTTCCTGAGTTACTTCGTATTTCCCGATATAAAAATCTCTCACGGTAGCTAGTCGAGTACCGTGAACATATTTACTGCCCATCTGGAAAGTGCCACCTTGGACGAAAATCATATTTTCGGGCACATCGATACCTTCTTCCAGTGTTATCTGCTTTGTAATGGTTTCATCTGCCTTCAATCGGAAAGTTTCTTTGTGTGTTTTATACTCATCAGCGGTTACTGTAAGTTCATAAGTTCCCACCGGCATATCAGTAAAAGTTTTTTTTCCGGTTTCGATATAATGTTCTCCCGCATCACCGGTGAGTTCAATTATTGCATTAATGGGATTTGTCATTACTTGTATTGTACCGGTTTGAACTTCCGGGAAAATTTCTAATGTTACGGCTGTTTTCGTTTTAAGGGCAACAACTCGAGTTATTGTTTCCGCTTTCGGCATTTCCACGGTTATCTGTAAAACTTGTGGAGATATTTTGTGCTCGCTAACTCCACCTTTAAAAGATTTTCCGTTAAATTTCACAGTTGCGTTCGAATGGGTTTTAACCGTTAATGTTGCAGAAATATCTTCTGGATATAGTTCAAAAACTTTATTTTCAGCTTTCTTTAATGTATATGTTTCCTCAATAGTTTCACACAAATCCTGCTCAATTTTAAAGTTTATTGTTTGAGGTAAAAGTTTATGCTTATTAATTCCGCCTTTATAATCTTTTCCGTTAAATTTCACAGTTGCATTCGGATAGGTTTTCACAGTTAATGTTGCAGAAATATCTTCCGGATATAGTTCAAAAACTTTATTTTCAGCTTTCTTTAACGTATATGTTTCCTCAATAGTTTTACACAATTCCTGTTCAATTTTGAAGTTGATTGTTTGAGGTAAAAGTTTATGCTTATTAATTCCGCCTTTATAATCTTTTCCGTTAAATATCACAGTTGCATTCGGGTGGGTTTTCACTGTGAGTGTTGCTCTGATATCAGTAAGTTTGTAATTTTTTTTTGTTTCTGGTTCGGTAATGGTTATTTGTTCATTTATAGTTTCATAATTTTCTTTCTCAATTCTTATCAGATAAGTTCCTGCATCAAAAAAGCTTTTAGCGGGTGTCATTCCGAATTTCAAATTATCGATATAAACCGTTGCTTCTTCGGGATCGGAAGTAATAGTAATTGCTGCCGGCATTTCGGGGGTAAGTTTGAAATCGAAAGAGTTATTTTTCACTGAGATTTCTTCCTGCTTTTCCTGGCTGGCAAAGCCATCTTTTTCAATGCGAATTGTACGTAAACCGGAACCAATATTCACGGTTAACATTTTATTCTGCGTCTTTCCCACAGAATCTCCATCAATGAAAACTTCTGCACCCGATTGACTGCTGGTGATTACTACGGGAACTTGAACCACTTCTTTATCAAAAACCAGAACCATTTCATAAACCCGTTGGGCTTTCACATCAATATCGAAATCAGCTAATAATCGCACTTCCAAAGGTTCGTAGTCGGAATGAGTGAGCTTTACAACCCGCTGGTTATCATTCATATAAAACTTGTAATGATGATCGCCTTCTATGTAATCGGCAGCGTGTTTTGTTGGTCGGCTCACATTCTGGAAACCAAGACCTTTCAGTTCTGTTTTCACTATCAATACAGGTGCATATTTGCCATCAGCGTCACGAATTTCCAGGTTCATGTGTGTTTCAGGTAATTCTTTGATAGATTCTACCCGGAGTGTGCCGAGAGCAGTAAGCGAAACTGAAAGTAGAAAGCTGAAAGCAAAAATGAAATATTTTTTCATTTAGTTTCCTTTATAAGTTATTATCACTCTAGGGAGCCCTTAGAAATACGAAAGCCGCCGCCGGCGTAGTGCCTGCTACCGGGACCCTCGACGTGACGATTTGCATTCCGGCAGTCGTGGTCACCGTTGAGCCAACAACCGCCCCGTAAAACACGATATTTTCCACTACTAGCTCCCTGCGGATTATTTCTTGGGCTTTTGCTGTAATATTTCTTATCATACCAATCATTACACAACTCCCATACATTGCCACTCATATCATAAATACCCAGTTCGTTTGCTTGCTTTGTTCCTACAGAGTGTGTTTTACTGTTTGAGTTTGAACTGTACCAGGCAACTTCATCAATGTTGTTTGAACCGGAGTATTTATGAGACGCAGTATTCTGCGTCTTTACACCACCACGAGCAGCATATTCCCATTCGGCTTCGGTGGGTAAACGGTAACCGTTAGCAGAAAAGTTGCATTTTGTATTTTTTCCGCTGCCTGTATAGCAGCGTGTCAATCCTTCTTTATCACTCTTTTTATTACAAAACTCTACTGCATCATACCAGCTCACTCTTTCTACAGGTAGATCATCGTCTTTCCATTTACTTGGATTATTTCCCATTATCTCTTTCCATTCCTTCTGGGTTACTTCATATTTTCCAATATAGAAATCGCTTATTGTTACGGAGTGAACAGGCTTTTCATTGTCATTTCCATTATTGCTGCCCATCTGGAAAGTACCACCTTTTACGAAGATCAGGTTAGTGGAACCATTGCGAAGGTAAGAACCATTCGCAAGGTTCGAAGTTCCTTTTTTTAATGTAATACTTATCTGAGTTGTTTTATCAAGTTCTACCGAACATTCCCTGGTCAGTGTTTTGTAACCAGATAGAGAAGCAGTAATCTTGTATTCGCCCACCGGTAGGTTGCTTTTCATTTTGGAGCCTGTCCAGTTATCTATATTTTGCCCTGCTTTCATCAAGGTTACACTTGCTTCCATAGGTTGCACTGCAAATTGTAGTTTACCCGTTTTCTGTTTCAGTGTAAAATTCTCGGTTACATCTTTTCCTTTTACCACATCAATCGTGCGGGAATCATCAAAATAGCCGTCTTTCTTTACTTTAATTTTATATCGTCCTGGAGAAAGTTCTTTTATCTTTCCACTCAATTTTTCATTGTTAATATAAATATCAGCGTTCGATGGTGTAGTATTAATCGTTAGGATCACAGTTCGCTTTTCAAGGTTGTAAGAAAAGATGTTGCTGCTCGTTTCGGTAACGGTAATCGTTTCCTCGATAGTTTCGTATTTGCTTAATGAAAGACGTAATTTATACGTTCCGGGAAATTTGAATGGTTGATAGTTAGTTTTGCCAATTTCCACATCATCCAGAAAGATAGTTGCTCCTATCGGTATGGATTTTATTGTGAGCATTACAGGTTCAATTTCTTCAAGTTTTATATCTTTAAAATATGTGGAAGATTCAGACACAGTAATTGTCTGAATTTTACTTTTATATCCTTCTTTCTGAACTTTCAGTGTATGTTTTCCAATATAAAGTTTGAAGCTTTGACCAGTTCCAAGGTTTTTGCCATCTGCGATTTTTTCAGCATCGTTTGGGTCGGAGATAATTACAACATTAATAAAAACCTTTTCAGGAACATTTGTCAGCTTCATTATATAAACACGTTGAGCATGAACTTCAATGTTGTAATCTGCCAGAAGGCGCACTTCCAGAGGTTCATATTCTGAGTGGGTTATTTCAACTACGCGCTGTTTATCGTTCAGGTAAAACTTATATTCATTTTTCTTTTCATTATAGATTGGTGCGTGTTTTGTAGGTCTTCCAATATTTTTAAAACCCAATCCCTTCAGTTCGGTTTTTACTATGAGTACAGGAGCGAATTTTCCATCTGCATCCCGGACTTCCAGGTTCATGTTTGTTTCAGGTAATTCTTTGATAGATTCAACCCGGAGTGTGCCAAGAGCGTTTAATTGTGTCATTAATATAGTAAAAAAAATAACAAATAAAAACTTTTTCATTCCTTCCCCAAAAGTTTAGTTTATCAATGTTAGAATTCTTTTTTGTATTATTAATCTTTTGTAAAGAATTTTATTAATTTTCCAAAAATATTTTTAGATTCCCGTTTCCGTCAAAAGCCGGACACAGTCCACGGGAATGACAAAAACACATTTTTCCACAGTTTCTCCTCTCACACTGGGAGAGGTTGGGTGAGGGCTTTTATCTAAGCAACGTCCTCATAAACTCATCTTCACGAATCAAACCAAATGAACCATTTTTACAGCTTTCTTCATTATATTCTGTTTCATTATCGGGTTTCAAGTTTGGATTATAAATAATGAACGGCACCGGATCGTGAGTGTGAGTACGAACTTCGCAGGGCGTGGAATGATCCGGCAGAACAGCTATTGTTACCTGTTCTTTCATTTTGGATGTTTCTTCGATAATGAATTTAACCACTCGTCTATCCAGGTATTCCAGAGCTTTAATTTTCAGGTTCACATCTCCGGCATGACCGGCTTCATCGGTAGCTTCTACGTGCAGGTAAACCAGGTCATGAGTTTTAATCGCTTCGATAGCAGCTTCTGCTTTACCTTCGTAATTTGTATCTGTGAGCCCTGTTGCTCCTTCCACATCAATTACATCCATTCCGGCAAAAATACCCAACCCTTTGATGATATCTACTGCGGAAATAACAGCACCGGTAACACCGAATTTTTCCTTCAGAGTTCTCATTTGCGGTTTATAACCAGCAGACCAGAACCAGACAGAATTGGCAGGATCTTTGCCATTCGCTATTCGTTTTTTATTTATCGGGTGATCTTTGAGAATCTCTTGTGATTTAAAAATAAGATCATTTAAAACTCTGGCTG
>CBDUTJ010000064.1:0-8999 GCA_965370415.1 uncultured bacterium
TTTCCTGATATTTTGATTGGGCGGTTGTCATATCAAGATCAGATGCAACTGAATACAATAGTTAGTAAGATAATCAACTATGAAAGAAATCCTGTAATGGGAAATGACTGGATGAAACGTGCGCTAATGATAAGTTATGTAACTGAAAGCTACTGGTTATATTATTCTCCAAGAGAAACCGTGATGGCAGCACGGGAAAAACTACTGGATTTTGAATTCACAGAAGTTGATACATTTATTTCTCCCTGGCAATCCGGTGCATATAATCTGGCAAATAAGATAAATTCGGGTCATACTTTCCTTAATTATCGAGGAGCTGGAGGACCTGAATATTGGGCTGGATGTTACGGAGCTATGTTCAGTACTAACGATATATATACACTACTAAATAATGGTTTTATGCTGCCTATGGTAACCAGCATGACCTGTGGTGGCGGAGATTTTGCATATTCATATAATCCATCTTGCTTTGGTGAAGCCTGGCTGAATGCAGGCTCACCATCCGTTCCCAAAGGGGCTATCGGTTTTATAGGACCCAGTGAATACGATACTAAAACCTGGTTCAATAATGCCTACGATCTGGGAATTTACCAGGGAATAACGCAGGAAGACCTTTTCAGATGCGGGGAAATGCTGTTACGTGGCAAGATGGAACTATATATTAACTACCCGAATAACCATGCCTGGGGAAGCGCCCTGAATTCAGATCAATTCTATTTTTATGTATATAACCTGATAGGTGATCCGGGTCTGCGAGTATGGACTGATATTCCCAGAGAAGTGGAAATGGATTTTGAAACTGAGATCAATACAGGTTACAATTACCTGCATGTTCAGATAGACAATACAATAGAAGATCCTGAAGATTTTACGATTGCCATTACAAATGCAGACAGCTTGATAGCAGTAGGAATTACCGACGAGAATGGTATGGTAGATATTCCAATAAATTTACCTGTTGGTACTTATACAGTTACTTCATCCAAATATGGCTGTATTCCACAGGAAGTAGACCTGGATGTGATCGAAGAGAATACGATCTGCCTGAATTCATTTATATTAGACGAAACCATAGCCGGTGAAACAATCGATCTGGAAATTACGATCCAGAATACAGGAGATATTACTGCTACAGATATTCAGATTTCTCTTGAATCTTATGAAGATTTTCTCACAGTTACTTCCGGTCCGGTTAATATAATCCAGCTTGAAGCAGGTGAAATATACAACGGTTATTTCCAATTTGAAATTGAAAATAACTGGAGAAACGGCTTATCTACCAGAGTATTTTTACAGGTTAATTCCAGTTATGGCGAACAGGATTTTATTATTCCTTTTGAAATTTTCTCACCTGAATTCTGTATATCGGAATTCATGGTGAATAATGCCGAAGGCTGCCTTCTTCAAAACGAAGTAAACGAAGTCTATTTACAATTGCTTAATTGTGGAAACCTTGATTCGGAAGCACTTGAGGTGGATCTTTTGAGTATGAACACTAATTCAGAAATAATAAGTGGAACCAGTTCCATAAGTCCACTCACAGTTAATACTACTGGAATGACAGCCGTTCCTTTTCAGATTGAGATTTTCAATTCCATATCTGGAGAACTGGCATCTTTCAGATTGGATGTATCAGATTCCGAAACAATTCTTCAGCAGCTTGATTTTACAATTCCGATCGGAATAATTTCGGAAGAAAGTCCTACTTTCAGCAACTACGGCTATTATGCTATAGAATCTAACGATATCGGAAATTTCACTGCACCACAGTACAATTGGATAGAGCTTGATCCTTCTTATGGAGGTATGGGTACTCTAATTACAGGAGGGCATACAACCAGCGATGGATCTGTAACAAATGTCGACTTACCATTCACATTCCAGTATTTTGGAGAAGCTTACGATCAGGCATCTATCTGTTCAAATGGCTGGATTGGAATGGGAACAAGCGAAATAATGTTTCATCTTAACAGGAACATTCCTTCCGGAGCCGGTCCAAAAGCAATGATAGCTCCTTTCTGGGATAACCTAACTAACGGGAATATTTATGCTTACTATAACGAGGATGAGCATTATTTCGTAATTGAATGGTCTGATTTCAGAAGTTACTACAATTTCAGTTTCGAGATATTTGAAGTAATTCTATATGATCCGCTGTATTATCCTACTGAAACCGGAGATGGAGAAATCCTGTTCCAATACAAAGATATTAACAATGTAGACCAGGAGCACAACTATGCTACAATAGGCATCGAGAATAAAGAACAAACAGATGGTCTGCTGCTTTCTTTTGCCAATATTTATCCTGCTACAGCACATCAAATCCAGGACGAAACTGCTATTTTTATATCCACATGCCAGGAATCTTATGTTTATTACGACGAAGAAGTTATCTCACTAAATACTTATAGCTTGGAACAAAACTATCCCAATCCATTCAATCCAACAACGACGATTACTTTCAATCTCGCAACAAAGGATGAAAAGAACGCAGAGCTTGTAATCTATAATCTGAAAGGGCAGAAAGTGAAAGATCTTTCCCCGAGCTTGTGTCATCCTGAGTTTATCGAAGGACGAGGGCAAAATAAATACAGCGTTACCTGGAATGGTACTGACCAAAACAAACAACCTGTTTCCAGCGGGATATATTTCTACAAATTAAAAATAGGTAGTTACCAAAAAGTAAAGAAGATGTTATTGCTGAAGTAGGGATAGCTCTAACTGCCAAGCCGAAGTAATATGAAAGCTTGAATTCACAAAATATTTGACAGATTTGAACAGGAAAATGAAAAATTTCGAAAATTTAATTTACTGCCTAATTAAGCAGGATATGAATTGTTAAGCAGTCTAATGTATATTATAAGAAAGAGATGACGAATGGATTATCGCAAACGAATCCTGGAAATTCACAGAGAGACAATCAGCTCTGAGGTTACACTGTTCAATCAATACTACAATAGATATCCACTTGTCACAGACTCACTACTTCCCTGTCATTTTACTGGGGACATTGAAGAAATAGGCAAGATAGTAGTGATTAGCTTAAATCCTAAATATACCCCTGAGTGCACAGAACATGAGCAGAATGGCTGCAGTCTTGAAGAGTGGTATGACTTCTGCCGGAATAGGTTTAAGGAGTATCCGTGTGATATCTCAGTCAATCGAACCTTTAAGAATCTACGCAAGTTGCTAATAGTTCAGGACCGGTGGGGCGAACATACATGTCGATTTGATCTTCAAAAAGCTCTCATCAACATTGATTGGTGTCCATATTATTCCCGAAGATTTCCGACAATCTATCCAGAACGAGTCCCAGATGACGTGAAGCTGATGTTGGATAGATGGGATAAGGTATTGGATGAGTTAATAGGCATCGCTGAGCCGAAACTACTTTTCGTACATGGAAAGACAATGGAAAATTGGGTTACAAAACGAGTTGAATTACAGGAAATCTGTGATCTCGAGAATGATCGTGGTAATTCGAGCCATGTTTGGGAAGGACAGTTTATGGGAGTTCGATTGGTGTACCTTGAGCATGGCATCACGGTAGTCGGCAACAACAGGGCGCTTGCACGACTGGGGAGGATCTTGGGTGTCGCTTTGTAACTGTCATCTTATAACGATCGTCGTTGGCTTTCTGAGAATATTATGAAGCAAACTGAAATCTTAGCTTATTTAGATCACAATGTGTTAGATCTTATGACTAAAGGAGATCCTCATAAAGTCAAAGAGTTGTTGAAAGGTGCCAGCCTGACTCCAGTTTATTCGAATGAGACTTTAAAGGAGATTCATCGCTCTAAAGGTTATGAAAATAAATTTTTAGAGTTATTGGAAGAGATTGACGCAAAATATATTGAGCCTGTTTTGAATGAGAAGTTTAAGCAAACAGGTCAAGCGAGAATTCACGTTGTTTGCCCAAAAGCTATTTATGAACAATTTCTGAAAAATCTAGCAGAATCACCAAAGGGGAATTTTGGACTGTCAGAGATGCTCATGAAGTTTTACGGGGGCAAACAAGATGCTTCTTTCGAAGAAATATTTGCAAGCGGTGCAAATGAATTGCAACATTACATATTAGAGGCTCTCGATGAGCTGGAAAATGTTCCCAAAATGAACTTACACGAAATAGAAAAACTTAAGGCATTATTTGCTGATCTCCCTGAAATGATGTTGACCCAAACTTCTTCTATGGCAGAGGAACTGGATGCACGGGATGTATCACCCATATCAGCATTTGAAGAAGAAACTGGCATCGGTCCCAAAATACTCAATAACATCCGCCCTCCTAATGTTGTCATGAAGGTTTGGGAGGTAGTCTCAGAAAAAATTAATGCTCCAAACATTGATTTGGAAACATTCTTTGGAATTAAGTCACACGCTTTCGAAGAAGACTCTGATCGAGAACGAACGCTTCAAGAAAAAGTAAATGCTATATATCACCAATTAAATTTCCTGGGCTATTATCGCGATTCAAAAATGAAAAAGGAAAAACGCTTTAAAGCGTCCTTTAGTGATATGACCCATGCGGGTATCGCTTCTTTTTGTCATCTCTATTTATGTCGCGATGAGAGGTTGGTTATGAAAGCTGCAGCAGCCTTTGAGTATTTAGATGTTACAACAAAAATTTTGCACTATCAAGCTAACAAACCAATACAACCAACCGCTAACGCGTCGGCTGATTGAAGCGTTATCTACGGTTATTTTCTTACATCTTTGCGTCTCTGTTTCTATTTCTTCATCTTCTCAAACTGGTCTTTTCCACCGGATAGCATAAAAGTCAAAGGAGCTACCTGTTTTGCAAGTTTGAGCATATTTCGAGTAGTATTTTTTATGTCCCATTGTGCATGAGCATCTTCTCTTAATCTCGATATATGGTAGAGTTCGCGAGGATTGACCGATACCAGAATTCTGCGGCGATGAGCATTGGTTAAGCAATATTCTGCTGCTCTATTATATTTTATTTTGAATTTATAGAATAATTCTGAACTTCTGTTACAAATTTCCATTAATTCTTTTTCTTTATTTATCGCTTTAATTGATTCCGGGATCGTGTAGCCAAGTTCAGGATTGTATTCTTGAGCTAATAATGTCATTAAACGGTGCCTTTTTAACTGAGCAAAGTTGCTTCCACTAACAATCAATTCATATTTCAGGTTACCGGTAAATTCAAATTCACGCGGTAAAGAATCGAATACTGAAATATGTTTTAAGGCTTCTTTGAAGAATGTTTTCCCACGGTTTTGAGCAATGAGAATATGAAATGCAATTTTATATGAATCTTCGAAAGGCAATAATGAATTATTATGAATTAAGGCAGCAGCAATGCTTATATCGATGTTATCTTCCCGGAAAAGAATTGCATTTCCTCCACTAATTTTTTCAGGAAAATGATCATCAGATAAATTTCCCTGCGCGTTTGTAATTATTAATGCTACCATTTTCTTCAGGTTTTTTTTAGTGTATTTAAAGTGGTCATCCTGCAGCTCTGTTTTAAATGCTTTTTTAAATTCTTCCGGGTCTGTTAAGATGATGAGTGACGGGGCAACTTCTTTTGTAACATTAAATAGTTTTTGAGATAATTCTCTTGTTTCTGCAAGTTCCGAATACCGCATTGTTCTTATTGCATGTTCCAATGTTCTTGCGTTAAATGATAAGCCGAGTTGAGCTTGTGTTGCCAGGCTCAAAGCATACCTGGCATCTTCTTTTGCCCAGCCTTCCAGAGTGTTCTTGTGTCTGTTCATTTTGTCAGAAATTCCTTTTTTGGATGCTATTCTCGCTTTTTCTGCAAGTATTTTATTTGCTCCATACTGGTATTGGACCAATTTCTCAAGATTATTTAAGTAGAAGTTATTTTGAAGCTTTACTAATTTTACGAAAGTCTCTTTGTCCTGTTGGCTGAATTCGGTTGGCGTTATGAAATCTCCTTCCAAAGTAATATAACGTTGTGATTTCTCTGTATAAGCACTGCCGATACGTCTTGCTTCCAGTTCTTCCAGTGCTAATCGTGAGATGCCTAAGATGTCAAAATTAAAGTATGCATGTTCTGCTACGGAATGGTGACTCATGCCAAAAACGATCGCTCTGTTTGATCTTCTGGCTTTTTCTACTTGTTCCCTGGCTTCTGCTCTTAGTTCTGGAACATCTCTCGGGTCTCGGCTGATGCGCGCATAAGCTGCAGAGATGGTTTCGGGAGTAGCAATGTTCTTGTTTGGAAGTTGCTCGATAAGATGTTTATCAATATTATATCCGGCTATTGTTACTTTCATTTTACCTCGTTTTAATTTTTTACTCTATTACGCACCTACGGAGCTCTCCCTTTTTATCTTCTACCACAGGGCTTACTACGCCCTGAGCTACTAATATTTCGCTCCGATGGAGCTTTATATTACCACTATCTTATACCGCACTTTATGTTGATCCCACGGAACTTCATCATATTGATTCATCCCTACAACGCCGTAGGTGTGATATATTTGTAACCCGATGCGTAAGCGTCGGGCAAAATAAGAAAAAACACACCAGCACCAGAGGTGCGGCATACTAATTAAAAATATATTTCTCATCGTAATCGATACCAAATGAATCCAACAATTTTCGATACTCTTCCTTGAAAGATATTTTCTTATGATGTTTCTTTTGATTTCTAATGTACCTGCAAACCTTATCTATCTGAGAATGAGAATATGAAAATGCTCCATATCCGCTTTGCCAATGGAATTTACCAACAAACCACTTCTTTTCGTTAATAAATTTTGATGAATTTGCTTTTATATCTCTAACTAAATCAGATAAAGAGCAATCTGGTTTAACACCGATTAAAATATGAATATGATCAGATATACCATTAATTTGGAATATTTTTTGTCCACAATTGTTAACAATTCCAGAAATGTATTTGAATATCTCTGGTTCAATTTCATTTCTGATTAGGTTTTGCCTTCCCTTAACACCGAAAACCAACATAATATAAATTTGTGTGTATGTATTTGCCATTATTGTGTCCTTTTCACTATTCCACCCCTCTGGGGTTTATTCTATACTTTTCACATATCACAGGGCTAACGCCCTGAGCTACTAATATTTAGCTCCGATGGAGCTTTATATTCACTCATCTTCTACAACGCCGTAGGTGTGATATATTGGTAACTCGATGCGTTAGCGTCGGGAAATGTAAGAAAAACACGCCAGCATCAGAGGTGCGGCATATTGCTCCGAAATATATTCCCATCAAATATCTAATTCCTTCAATGTCTCAGCAGTTGGAAGACCATTCTTATCCCAACCTCTTATCTCATAATATTTATCCAGCATTTCATCCAACTTTACTGTCCTGTTCCGTGAAGCTCCTTCTGAAAGAACTTCATTGAGAAATCTGAGCGGGAGAGTGTCATCTTTTCTGGTGAATCCTGCTTCACAATTAAATTTTCTCTCAAGTGTATAAATCCTCTTCCCTATCTTCACCAGTTCATCATCTGTGAAATCGAGTCCTGTAACAATATTTAGCATCTCGGCAAAAGTGGAAGGACTCACCGCAAACTGCAGGAACCTGCAAAGTATTATGCTGTCGACCATAGCAGATATATCCTGGAGAAGTGCAACTATCTCTGCTTTTCCTTTTGTTGCAAAACGATCTAAAAACACAGGTGAGCCCAGGATTTCAGGTCCGATCATATATGCTTTAATGTGGCATCCACCACGGTTGTTTGTAGCGTATGATAGAGCTTGTCCCTGCACACCACGCGGATCATAAGCAGGAATTTCCATTCCTTTCACCTGCATCGCCAGTTCCGGCTTGCCATATTTTTCTGCCAATCTTTTTGAACCCAACGCTAATTCCGCACCGATCTCTCGTTTGTAAGCAATATCTTCTACAAGTTTCACTAATTTACCAGCATCACCCCAGATCAGTTTTTCCGGGAATGCACCTTTTTCATAAAGTTCCATTGCACAACCGATAGTACTTCCACAAGTTATTGTATCCAATCCAAGTTCATTGCAGGCATAATTTGCTTCCGTGATAGCAGTCAGGTCATTCACACCAAGCTGCGCACCAAAAGCCCAGAGTGTTTCATATTCCGGTCCTTCACCTTCTTTGCTTGCAGTTTTTGTGGTTCTACCACAGGCTATAGGGCATTTATAACAGGCACTTTTCTTATGAACGAGAATTTCGGAAAGCTTCTCTCCACTTGCTCCCTCTGCATCATTGAAAACACCACCCTGGAAATTGCGGGTTGGATACAGTCCATGAGCATTCATTACATTCACCAGTACCGAAGTTCCCATCAATTGAAGTGATTTACCTGTTATTGGATTCTTATCTATCAATCTATCTAATTTGGGAAGAAATGCTTTTAGCGCATCCGGATCGTTAACAGATACTTTCCCTGTTCCTTTTACAACTACAGCTTTCAGATTCTTGGATCCCATCACAGCACCCATTCCACCTCTACCCGCTGCTCTGTCTTTATCATTCATGATAGCTGCAAAGAGAACCTGATTCTCTCCTGCAGGACCAATGCTGGCAACAGAAGAACCTGCTTTGGTTTCTTGAACAATTGCTTCTTTAGTTTGCTGTGTATTCAAACCCCAGAGATGTGCAGCATTTCTAATCTCGATACCGTCGTCGGTTATATTCAGATAAACAGGTTTTGCTGCTTTTCCTGTGACTACAAATCCATCGAGACCGGTCTTTTTGAGTTCTGCTCCAAATATCCCACCTGAACTGGAATCGCAGATCGTGTTTGTGAGAGGAGAGCGTGAGATTACCTGAAATCTACCGGAAGTAGGCATTACACCTGTTAACGGACCTGTTAGGAAGATTAGAGCATTTTGCGGGGAAAGAGGTTCGGTTTGCGGAGAGCATATTTCTGTATAGAGTTTAACACCGAGTCCCCTGCCGCCAAGATATTTTCTTCTTATTTTACCATCGACCTCAACAGTTTCCTGTTTTCCAGTGCTTAAATCTATTTTTATAATTTTTCCCATCCAACCATTCATTA
>CBDUTJ010000065.1:0-8512 GCA_965370415.1 uncultured bacterium
AATTTTTAGATGAATTAAATAAATTCCTGTTGGTTGAGGTTTACCATTTTCATCTGTACTATCCCAGATAATTGAAGATTGTCCTTCGTCCTTCGACAAGCTCAGGATGACAGGAAAAGTTTTAATCTTCTGACCTCTAATATTATAAATTACAATCTCTGCGTTCTTTGCGTCCTTTGCAGTAAGATTAAATAAGATAGTCGTTGTAGGATTGAATGGATTTGGATAGATTCCTGTAATTTCGGTTCTTACGTTTTGTAATATCTCGGGAGAATCACTTCCTGATTCTTTTTCCAATACATTAGAAAATGCAGCATCTGATTCCACTCCATTTGTGTAAACCGCCTTCACAGCATACTGATAGAATTGCGGTGCAAGGATTACCCATTCGGTATCCACAAAGAATGTATCAATCAGTTCCGCACCGATCCATATCCAGGTGAATGGCTCGTTAATATAAACATGCAGGAAGCGATATACGTTGTAATATTCAAAATTTCTATCGGTTAGTGCCGGGGGCGACCAGGTAATGGTCACTTCGGTTTCTTCCGGGTTCAGTACTGCTGTTATATCTTCCGGTGGAAAGGCTACTTCATCCAGGATAATAGTTCCCATATCATAATTAGAATTGCCAACGTAGATATTCTCTGAATAAACATCATAGCCAAACTTGGAAATCTCCATGTAGTAATCGTTGTTTTCAAAAACATCGATCAGGATGAAATCTCCATTTTCATCGGTTACAGTTTGATATACTTCATCTCCCACCATAATTACAAAGGCACCTTCCAGTCCTATTTCAGGATCATCGCTGCCCACCACATGTCCGCTTACTTCTACTGTTCCAAACGGCACAAGATTGAAATTGATGTAGGTTGTATTACCTTCTACTACTACCGCTGGCTGTGACTGAGATTCATGTCCATAGCAGGAAGCAGTAAGTATATAAGAACCTTCCATTACGTTTCCAAACCTGTAAAAAGCGGCTCCGTTACTGATGGTAGATATCTGGGTTTCGGTTATTGTAATTTGAGCTCCGGTAATGGGGTTACCTACATCGTCGTATACAGTCCCTTCGATCACGCCCAGCCCTGTAATCTCCATATAAAAAGATGTATTGGGAAACCTGCTGAAGAGATATCCGACAGGCGGATTGGTAGGACTTATCTGGGTTGTGTTACTGTTCACAGCCCGTGTTCTGTCATAATATGGAGCTGTTTCTATTGTTTCATAGAATTTATCGTTAAGGCTGTATGTTTGTGTGTCCCACACCCGGTTTGCCATTACTACCAGGTTATTGCCCAGGTAATTAAAAGGATTATCGAACGGGATCATAATCGTGTTCATACCGGAAGGAAAGTTTATGTATCCGTTGAACATTTCGGTTAATGATCCGGCAGGTATCCAACCGTTCGTGAGAGTGGATTGTGCTGTATTTCCCATCCAGATGCGTATTTGCTTGCTGCCTACATAATTATCAAAATTACTATAATAGGAAATTGCATGTATTAAACCAGCATAAGGAATTTCAGTAGGAAAATAAATGGTTTCGGAAAGGTTGTTCCTGAAAGCAAAATTAAAAGGGTACCAGCTTGTCTGGTGATTACCTGTTCCCACCCGTATTTCCACCAGACCTAATTCCATAATCAGCACACTTAAGTTATCAGTAATATTATTGGAAGGATCTTCGTCACCGACAAGCTCAATTTCACCGTAAACATAGGTAACACAAGCCGGCTCGTCCGGCGGAACTATCCACACCAGCGGAAGTATTATCTCCTCTTCCGAAGCAAGTGTTTCTGTTACATTCAGAACATCCAATTCAATGCCGCCTTCCCGTATCAGTTTAAGTGTATAATTATCCTGTGGATTTACCCCATAGTTCTTTACATGAAGATTGTATACCGCTGAATTCCCTCCATATACTGCACCCGGTCCGGAAAAAGAAATTGCCGCCAGATCGTTATCGTAGGTAGTGGTAGGAGGAAATGTAATGCTATCTAACCAGCCGGTATCTAAACCTGCATTCGTTTCAAAATCTTTTTCATAGCTCCACTTAAAAGTGTGAAAGCCTGGAGAAATGGAAAGTGTGTATAGTTCCCAATAAACAGTTCCGGAAATATTCGCCACTTCTGTATCATCAAGGTAAAAGATGAGTTTGTCGTTATCTTCTTGGCTGCTTACCCGCCAGTAAAAACTTATATTGCCTGTTTCTGTGGTTTCCATTGTTATATACAGGTAGGTTGTCTGGTCGTGAGTTATCTCTCCCGCCTGAGCGCAGAAAAGTCCTTCATAAGGATTCGATGCTGATATTGTCCAGTCAGCAGAACCACCGAACTGCCAGTTATTATAATAGAAATTCCCGGATTCGAAACCTTCGAAATTCTGAGTGAGTAAAGTTGAGATAAGACAGAAAAATATACAGGAAAAAATTAATTTCTTCATTTTATCCTCTTTATGCTATTTTCATTCCAATTCAAAAAACAATTTATAGCTATAAATTTGTAAAGGATAAAGTGAATTATCTGGCAATAATCGAAATAAATTCTACTTCATAAAAACTAAATCTTCATATTTATTGAAGAAGGAATATCCTCTTGGTAGTAATTATTTTTTATATTAACCCTGCCTTTTGAAAAAATCTAAAAAGAAATTTTCCTTTCTTCTCAGGAAACTATGAATCACTTCCGCCATCTGAGGCGAACGCAAATACCCATATACTTTGTGAGGATTTTTTTGTCTATTATATTCGTAATTATTATCTACTATATTATCCTGTGGTATAATTCCTCGGGTATTGGCAGAATAGTCATCGGCAAGGTTATAATTCAATGCAATTTTATCATTCAGGTCAGAAAAATTGTGCCATGCTTTTCTGATATTCTGGGGTGTGGAAGGTTTGGAATTCTGATCAATGTTTTGATGCTGTTCGATTAGTATCTTTTTTAAAATTATTGGCAGGCCCAGAGGGGAACCAGAAGTAATTAAAGTGTCGATCCTGATACCTGGAACTTCTTGTGTTAATGCGTCATAAGCTATGATCGAACCCATTGAATGGGTTACAAGCATAATTTTTTTTCTTTTGTGCTTTCTCAGGACTTCTATCAGACGATTACGGAAAGCATTTTTAGCTATTTGCTGTTCATTTACCCTGCATTTTCCATGATAGTAAATATCAAGATCTATGAACTTGCGACGAATGGCAAGATCGACAATAGCTTCTAATCCGCCAATGCCTTTTTTGTGCAGGAAAAGTTTATCCAAACCTGTTTCAACTTTATCGAGAACCTTTCTTTTAAAATTGTGATCTTCGTGTGATTCTTCAATCTCTGTGGCAGGAACGTATGGATATTCTAAAAACAGAGAATCATTTTTATCTGTTACCAGTGGATCGAGTGGTTTTTCATAATTCAGATCTGCCCAATAAACAAGTTCAAAGTGGAAATCAAGTTCCGGTAAACCGTGGTTTTGGAATCCTTCCAGAATCGATTTTTTCCACCAATTTTCCAGAATCTCTCTGGGTGGTTTATTTTTTAATCCGTGAATCCCAATGATAATTTTTTTCATCAACGAATAATTAATCAGTAAGGTCTTTTTTGTAAAGAACTATACTTTGATAATTGTTACAAGTTTCTCATTTTGTTCGGCATAATCCATCGTATATTTTGTTCCCTCGCACTTTCCATCCCAGAATGCGATAACTTCATCACAATGTTCCACGATCAATCTATCGCGAATATGCTTAGCTTTGTTTCCACATTTTATAAAATCGGGTGGGAATTCCAGGAATTTAATATTTTGTTGATGTGCGTATTTACGGGCTAAAGTATCAGTGCCGGATGCACCACCACTTACGATCACAGAGATTCCCGATATAGAATCGAGAACTGATTTAAGTTTTGAATAATCTGTAAATTCCTTTGAACCGATAACTGCGAGTTTCATTTCAATAAAAGCATCTTCTTAGATTTAATTGTCTTACCATCGACTTTCAGCTCATAGAAGTAGATGCCGCTGGAGACGGGTTTACCAGCTTGATCAGTACCATGCCAAACAATTGAAGATTGTCCTTCGACAAGCTCAGGATGACAATTAAATGTACGTATCTTCTGACCTTTCAAATTATAGATTATTAATTCGGTGTCCTCGGTGTTTTCAGTGTTTAATGAAAATGAAATTGTCGTTGTTGGATTAAATGGATTAGGGTAGTTTGAAAGTTGAAAACCTGTCATTGGCAATTGGTCATTTTCTATTCCTGTGATTTCAACAAGAATGTCATTAGACCTTGCTGTCCCGCCGGCACCAATTGAATTATATGGCGTGAGATAATAATACCAAACTCCAGGTGTGATAGAATTGTCTGTTATTCCATTGCTTATGCCGTTAATTATGAAGAGAGTACTATCACTTCTTACAAGCTCATATCCCATAATCGGGTCGATAAAAGGACCGCCGTGCAATCCTTGTGTTGGATTTTCCCAGGTGAGTGTTATGGAAAGCTGATTGGGTGCTGTTTGTTCACCGTAAAAATTACTGACAGAATCTGGCATATCCGGACCAACCCAAATATTACTGGAAACCGAACTGCTTCCGTAACTATTTATCGCAGCCAGCAAATATTCTGAGTAGCCAGAGGTTGGAATACTAACATCGTTGTAGGCTACAGGTTCACCAATTATTGGAGAAGTATCAGTATAGATTAATATAGCATCACGATACAGTCGTATTTCATCCAGATCTGTAAGCGGATTTCCGTTTACATCGATCGCCGGGTTTACCCAGCTAACCAGTACTTCCAAAGCACCTGCCGGCTCCGCGGTTAAAGTAAAATCTGTCGGAGGACCGGGAGCATATCCAGTTGCAGCAATTTCATAACCAAACAAGTAACTTGTTGTTCCTTTGGCAATGCCACCCAGGATCACAACTCCGGGAACAATTTCACTGGAGCAGAACAAACCTCCGGCGTGGGTGCCGGGAAAGTCTTCCGTAACATTGCGAGATAATCCAGTCGGAAAAAAATCGGGTAATTGATATTGTGTTACGATTCCATCTCCGCCTGTGTAAACTCCTGTATAAGTCCACAAAAACGGTTCTCCCGCGCAGTATGAATCGTGTGTCAATCCTTTTGCGTCATCTGTAAAAACCAATTGATTCAGCAAAACTCCATTACGATCGATCAGAAGGAGCACATCCACTTGCCAGTTCGTAACCCAGAAAGCATCTTCATTCGGATCATAAGCAATTGCATCGACACTAATCGGGGATGTAATACCTCCAATAATGGACTGCGAACTAAAATCCATCTTGAAGATCGTGTTAGCTAATCCGCTGCCACCGTAGAAATACTCACCATCTGTGGTAAGGTCATTCAAACCAAAGGGAATATTTGGAATGGCAAAATTCTCGATCCAGGTTCCATTCATATCGAATTTGGCAATTTGGTTATCAACAGAATTGGAAACATAGAAATATTCCCCGTCTGTTTCCACGCCACTTGGACTGGCAAAACCGGATGGAGTTGTTACATCAACTTGAAAATGCAGATCCCAGATTTCTTCAGATTGGGAAAAGAGAGAGAAAGAGATAAAAAGTAGCAGGAATGTAAAAATTATTTTTTTCATGATCCCTCCAAAATAACTTAAGTCAAGACAGGCTGAAGCCTGCTTAACTCAAGTTTTTATTATTTTAATAAAAGCATTTTTTTCATTGCCATGGTCTTACCATCAATATCCAGCTTGTAGAAGTAAATACCGCTGGAAACGGGTTTACCACTTTTATCTTTACTGTTCCAAATTACGGAATATCTACCGGATTTCATTGTTTCATCGATAAGTGTTTTAACTTTTTGACCACGAATATTGAAAACAGATATGGAAACTTTCTGCTTGTTATCTTCAGAACCGGCTATAGAGAAGGAAATTGTAGTTTCAGGGTTGAATGGATTTGGATAGTTAATCAAGAAGCATTTTTCTGAAATCTGAGGAATTTCATGATTTTCAATACCAGTATAGTAATTGGGATCATTTGTATATACAATATATTCATCATCGTTATTTTCAAAAAGTATTAATTCATCTAAAGTTGTTTTTTGAATTGAAAATGGTTCGAGAGAAGAATATTCTGAATAAACAATTTCACCTGTTATTCTATTAAGAATATTTACTGTATCTTCAAGAAAATTAAAGAAGAGCAAATAATGGTCGTCTCCTTCATAAGAAATGTTTGATGAAGCAGCTTTCATGGTTGCATTCCATGAACCACTATACAAAGTAATAGGTAATTCCCAAAGAATCATTGTATAGTCAGGTGAATAACTAACCATTTTTCCTGTTGGGTAGTTATCGCTTGCATAATAGATTATTGTTCCATAATATTCATATGATCCATCATCAGAAGTAAGCATTGTATATACTCTTGGCCATTCAACTGTGAAGAAACAGAAATCATCTTCAAGACGCTTGAAATATGAATATTCTCCTTCTTCTCCCATATCATCCCACCACGAGTAATGTCCGAATGTAAGATTACTACTAGGATATACTTTAACTCCACTAAATGTGACAACATTATCCCAACTCAAATTTACACCATCAAATGAAAGTGTTAATAATTCTGAAAGACTTAATCCTCCGTACATCCCACCACTATAAACACTAATACCGACATATATATCAGTTAATTCATTAATGTTTCGGGTTGTTATTGTAGAGATACCGCAGAAATTTTCTTCATTAGTTGATATAGCTGTATAGGAATAATTTGCTACTTGTACAAGTGTATCAAATTCATAAATCCTGATTTTAATTTTATAGAATCCATTTTCAATTACCTTTGATACTGTGGAAATATAATTATCTGCATCACATTTGAAAACACGAATTTTATACGTAATTTCATCAGAAGAAATGAAATCGATAATCTCGTTCATAAAAATGTTACCATTATTATTTATGCCTAAAACTCGACAGAATTCATCATCAGTATTTACAAAACTAACATAAATTTCTTTAATCCCATCATTATCAAGATCAAGAACTTGTAAAGAACTCATAATATCATCAGGATTGATCTTATTAAATCTGAATTTTTCTTCGTAATAATTGTATTCATCTGCTGCTTCAATGTAATTATATTTCGTTCTGGTTAAATAATGTATCCCATCACTAATAGTAAGACGAACTGTATATCGACCCGTTTCAGTAAATGTGAATTGAGGATTCTCTTCATAAGAATCAATAATCCCATCGTCATTGAAATCCCATTCCCAATTTAAGATATCTCCTTCAGAAAGATCTGTAAATTGAACAGTAAGTGGAACTAATCCATAATTTATATCCGAATTAAAATCCGGAAAAAACAATATTGGTTCACCTTGATATTCATAAGCTCCAATATCAATTCTGGGATTGTCACCATCAAATATTCGAGGATTCCCATCAAAATCAAATTCTGGTAGATTTAGTCCGGTTGTATCTGGGATTCCCCTATTTATGCAGGATGAAATTGGATTGAGATGATAATCATTTTCACCTACAAAGAACGGATCAAAATCAAGATTGGTTTCATAATAATTCGGATAATCGGGAAGACCGTTTTCGATATTATTATATTTAATGTCAGCAGGATTAAAATATCCACCTAACTGTTCATTATTAAACCAGATAATATTGTTATAAAGTAGTCCAGCTCCATATGTTTCATAATGAAGAGCTCCGTAACTTTGGATTTCAGAAAAATTATAACAGATTGTGTTATTAATTACTTGTGCATTTGAATGCTGGTTTGCAATTGCACCACCTTTTTCAGCATAATTATTTATAACTAAATTATTGTAAAAAAACGGATTACTTAAATAATGAAAAAACGTGGCTCCTCCTCTATATGATTTATTAAATGCAAATTTGCAGTTTTCAACTATGGAATAAGCATTTGTAATCGTATACGCACCACCAAATTTTGACCAATTATTCGTAAAAAAACAATTTACTATGTAAGTTTTTGAAAAATTCTTTATAAAAATTGGACCTGTTAAATTTTCCCAAAAATTTGCTGTAATATTTTTACAAAAATCAAATCTGCAGTATGAGATTAATGACCAATCATTTATCTCTGATGTTTCATCAAACCTAATTCCCTCCCAACCTCCTATATCATTATTAGGATTTGAGAATCCTGTTGTATCAGCAACAGTAAACCGAATTGAATCTTGTACCGTTCCTTCAGCCAGCAATCTTCCTTGAACATTGAATTTATAATGCCCTTGAAACTCGATCAAACAACCCGGATCAATAGTAAGGGTTTCTCCATTAGGAATCTCAATTTCACCTTCAATCAGATACGGAGAACCAACCAAATCCCATGTACCGGAAACGTTTCCGGCGGGAATTGTGGTTTGTGAAAAAAGTAAAGTAATGAAAAAAAACAGGATAAAAATTAATAAAAGGTTTTTCATAATAACCTCCTGCTGTTAAGATTAACGCAATTCTACTTCTGCGAAACAAGTCTAAATAAA
>CBDUTJ010000066.1:0-8267 GCA_965370415.1 uncultured bacterium
TACCTCTTCTTTTAAAAAGGTCTGGCAAAACTGAAATACACCCTTTTTGTGTCAAACTAATTATTGCAAACAAATACTTTTCAATATTTAATAAAGGACAACATTATACTCTAACATGATAATATAATAGTTATTTAACTATCGACAAAAAAATTATAGTTTTTTAAGTCCAGATAAATACGGCACTAGTGCATCAGGCACAGTTATAGAGCCATCTTCGTTCTGATATGTCTCAATGAGTGCAATAAATGTTCTTGGGGTTGCTAAACCGGAACCATTCAGTGTATGAACAAATCTTACCTTATCATCAATATCACGAAATCTGATGGAAGCTCTGCGAGCTTGAAAATCTTCAAAATTACTTACGGAAGAAACTTCAAGATATTTTCCTGCACCCGGAGCCCAGACCTCCAGATCGTAAGTTATGGCTGAAGCAAAGCTGAGATCACCTGTAGCAAGGGTCAACACGCGGTAATGTAAGCCAAGTGCCTGCAGGATATCCTCCGCATCCTTTAGCATTTCTTCAAGAACCTGATAAGAATTTTCTGGTTGAACAAAACGTAATATCTCAACCTTGTTGAATTGATGGATCCTCTGCAAACCTTTCGTATCTTTTCCATAAGAACCTGCTTCCCGCCTGAAACACGGACTATAAGAAACAAACTTTTGCGGTAGCATCTTTAAAGGTAATATCTCACCCGCATAAAGGTTAGTAACTGAAACTTCGGCAGTAGGAACCAGGAAGAGGTCATCCTGCTCGATACGATACATATCATCTTCAAGTTTAGGTAACTGACCTGTGCCTGTCATTGTCTTCCTGTTTACTAAAACGGGAAGAGAAACCTCGGTATAACCATGTTTCTGAATATGGAAATCCAGCATGAAATTAATCAGGGCGCGTTCTAATAAAGCTCCTTTATTTTTGTATCCAACAAAACCACTCCCAGATAGTTTAGAAACTCTTTTTAGCTCCAGCAGTTCATTCTTTTCAGCTAGAACAAGGTGATCTTTTGGCTTGAACGCAAAAGTTTTCTTTGAACCCCATTCTTTTATGAATTTATTTTCAGATTCACCACCTATGGGAACTTCCTTATGAGGTATATTTGGAATGCATAATAATTCATTTTCAAATTTAACAGATACTTCGGAAAGTTCAGTGGAAAGAACTTTGACCTTTTGGGAGATATTCTGCATCTCTGTTATGAGTTCAGCAGTATCTATATTTTGTTTCTTTAATTCAGGTATCTGCTTGGAAACCCTGTTCTGTTCTGCCCGCATTGTATCAAAATCAAATTGAAGTTTCCGCTTTTTCTCATCCAGTTCAAGAATCATTTTCAGATCGCATTTTTCATTTTTATTTTTGATTGCCCTTTGCACAATATCTGCATTTTCTCTGATAAATTTAATATCCAGCATCTTTCCTTTTCCTTCTTATAATTTAAAACCCACGACATTTGCCGTGGGTTTTTTGTAAATTAATATTTTTTTTAAAGATTATAACTCTACGGCTGTGTTGATCATCGCTTTGAATTTATCAATATCCAGCGAAGCTCCACCAATTAAACCTCCATCTATGTCGGGTTGATGCAAGAGTTCCCTGATATTCTCGGGTTTCATACTTCCACCATACAATATGGAAATGCTATCTGATATTTCCGAAGAAAATTTTTCTGAAATCCATTTTCTTATTAAAGAATGGATCTCTTGTGCCTGCTGTGGAGTGGCTGTTCTTCCTGTACCAATTGCCCATACCGGTTCATAAGCGATAACCAGATCATCATTGATTTTAATTTCCTTCAAAGCACCTTTAAGCTGAGAAATAATCACCTGCTCTGTAATTCCTTTTTCTCTTTCTTCCAATGTTTCACCGATGCAGAGTATGGGCACAATTTCAAATTCCTGAAGTTTTTTCAATTTGGGATTTATCAGATCATCGGTTTCGTGATAATATTTCCTTCTTTCCGAATGACCGATTATACAGTAATCTATCTCCATGGATTTGAGCATGGACGCAGATATTTCTCCTGTATATGCTCCAAAAACATTTTCATTTACGTTCTGAGCTCCGATAAATACTTGATTTTCACAGGCAAAATCCGAAGCCATTTCCAGGTAAGGATAAGGAGAACATACAACTACTTCCACTTTACCCAATTCCTTTTCATTAAGAAAATCGGTTAGTTCAACAAAGAAGTCCTCTGCTTCGGAAAAGGTTTTATTCATCTTCCAGTTACCGGCAATAATGATATTTCTCATTTTTCCCCTGATTTATTCAGACTCTATACTTTCAATCCAACCCTTGGCAGACTTGTTGTATTTTCCACCCAGCAATTTTTTAAAATCAATTTTAGCACCAGGTTTATCATTTTCATTAACCTTGATCATAGCTCTGTAATATATTGCATCTGCATCACTTAATTTTTTACCAAGCCGCTGATTGATTTTCTCTTTTGCCATTGCGAAGTTATCATTATCATAATAACTAATAATAAGTTTTAGATTAATATCTTTGTCATATTTCAAAGCCAAGGATTTTTCATAATGAACATTTGCTTTTGAATACGAACCAATATCTTCATAGAGTTTTCCCATATTCTTATATGTTTGAGCAAGAACGCTCTCTTTAGGATTAGTCAGGATAAAGCCTTCGTAAGCTTTAATTGCATCTTCATTTCTTCCAAGATATTTATACAGGATAACAGCAATGTTCTTAATAACTCCTGAATCTTTTCTAAGTTTATATGCCTTCTTATACCATATCAATGAATTCTCATAATCTTCAATAGCAGAATAATAACCAGCGATCTTCTTTTCCACTTTAAAACTGCGTTTCTTATTGTTGTAATTCTTAAGGACAATGATAGCTTCATCTACCTTGTTTAAATATTTTTTAAGAATAATGGCTTTATTATTCATTAGTTTGTAATTGTCGGGATCAAGTTTCAGTCTTTTATCAAGAATAAGAATGGCGTTTTCAAAATCCTTACCCTGAAAATATCCTTGGAATGTATTTTCAAGCCATTTGGATATCTTTTCATTATCCAATGGAATACCTTCTTTGTTCACAGCTTCTTTTAGTTTGGAAATAGCTGATTCAAATGCTTTTGCTGCTTCCAGAAATTTTCCTTCGTTAAAAAGCGTCTCACCTTCCACGCCCTTTTCATTAGCAATTCTTTCCAGCGATTTTTCTGCCCAGAGAATGCTAGCGAGAGCAGTCATTAATATAAGCAAGATTACAAAAATCTTTTTATACATTCTATCCTCCATTATTTTTGTTCGGACATTTCTTAAATTTTTTCTCTCGTGTCAATAATTCTATTTATTTCTATGAAGATTAATTTATTAAATTATTTTACATATTTGTAAACGACCAAGCCATTGATTTCCACATTTCTTCTTGCTTTTTCTCCATCTCCCTTCCCATTTGATAAAGGGGAAGGGTCAGGAATGGGGTTCAGGTATTATTTCTCTATTGTATCACGATGATGCAAAAAAAAACTTCTGATTCAATCGGAACGATTGAACCAACAGCTATAGATACTAATAAAAAACTGCCCGTCATCAACCTCTTGGATGATATAGTCTGTGTTCTTTTACAATGAATTTAGTATCGATGTTTGTATAGATCTGGGTTGTATTGATGCTTGCGTGACCCAGCAGCATTTGCACAATACGTAGGTTTGCACCAGCTTCCAGAAGATGAGTTGCAAAAGAGTGACGGAAAGTGTGAGGCGAAACATGTTTCTGAATTCCCATTGTAGTTGTTAGGTTATCAATTATCTTCCATACTCCCATTCTGCTGAGTTTGTTTCCAAATCTGTTCAGAAAGAACATACTGGTTTCCTTTTCCTTTTTCAGGATATTTCGAGCATTATTTTTATAATCCGTAACGAAATCCAGGGATTGACGGGCAATTGGCACAATTCTTTGTTTTCCTCCTTTTCCCATAACCCGAATTAGATTTTCGTCCCAGAAAATATCATGAATTGTAAGATTTATAGTCTCCGATATTCGAAGTCCACAAGCATACATTAGTTCCAACATTGCTTTGTTCCGCATACCAATGGCGTCTTCTGTTTCAATTCCATCCAGAAGGCGTAGCATTTCCCGAACCGAAAGAATATCAGGAAGTTTTTGAGAATACTTGATCCTGGGAATATCATCGATATTCACAGATATCTCAATCTCCTCTTCTTTTAAAAATTTAAAGTAGGAACGGATGGAACTGCGCTTACGGGCAGCACTTGAATTTGAAATTCCCAATTCCTGCAAATTAACGAAATAATTGGTAATATCGGAAGATCGGATCGATTCGGAATCCTTTTGCAGGAACATAAGCAGATCGCGTACATCTCGCACATAGCTTTCCACGCTATTTGGTGACAATCCTTTTTCCACTTTCAGGTGATATTGAAAACTATTCAAATGTGCCAGATTATGAGGAGAAAGTTTATTTTTCATCATCCTCTACTTCAATTTTCGGTTCTTTTTTCAGCTTTACTTCTTTCTCGGGATCCAAGCCGGTTGTTTTCCTGAATTTTATACTCTTTTTTCGTTTACTAATGTAATAGTAAAGAATCAATCCGAGAGGTAAGATAATAAACCAGAAGCGAATAGCAAAAGACATCATGAACCCGAAGAACCTGAAAATCACTATCAAGAATAGGAAAAGGATTAAGAATCGTAAATATTCTCTCATTAATTTCCTAATATTTTTCTAAATTCAGGAGAAAAAACGGACTGCGGAATTGTTTTTAGGAATTCACGACTTATATTTTGTCTTACCTGCTTATTCTCAGCAATTTGTACTCTTTTCAATACAACATATTCCTTTAAAATCTCATCCTGGAATTCAGTATTAAAAATAGTTTTTGCAGTAGCTACATTTATATTTACAGCCCATTCACCTGCCAGGAATAGTATTTTTTCATTTTCGGAACTAGCATGAATTTCAATGAGTTTATCTATAGCCTTCTTGTCCCTATGCAGCATTTTAAGCCGGTAAGCACCAAGAAATCCGATCCAGTCATTAGCGAAAGCGGTTTTAAGATCAGCAAGAAAAAGGGCATCATTTGTACCGGGATGTTCCGGTAGATTGATTATCAATTCTGCCAGCAGGCTGTCGGCAGCAGGATCCTGTTCCATTAAAGCCAATTGGAAGGAATAGAAATAACCAAGTTTAAAATTATCTGAGCCGGGTTCTTCGCGATGTAAAACCTTACTTAGTATTTCTTTTGCTTCTGAGTAGTTTTCGGTCATAATATGATAATGGATTATCTGAAAATCAAGTTCGTTCTTTTCCTTCTGATTAAATGCATAATTTTTTGCTTCTTCCAGGTACTTTAGTATTTCATTCTCCGGGGCATCCTGCATAAGAGATATTTCTGCCAGTAATTCTCTGCATTGCCGGTTCGCTCTGGTTTTATACCGGTATTTTACCTTTCCAATTTCTTTATCATTATATATTTGAATCAGGATTTCTTTTGCTTCATTCAGTTTTTCCTGAAAGATAAGGATCTTTGCTTTCTTTATTTTTGCGTCTGCCACTAAATTGGGTTCATACACCCTTTGCAGGTAGGAATCAAACGCTTTGAAAGCAACTTCGAATCTATTAAGTTTTAATTGTTGTTCAGCAAATTTATTGAGTTTATCAGGCGAAAGTTGCTCATATTCACGCAAGGCTTTATCATGTTCACCTAACTCCACCAGACATAACGCATAGACCTCTAATGCATTTTGTAGGGAATATTTTGCAGTTGCTTTCTCGATATTTTTGATAATAGCAGGATTTTCCTGCAGGATCATTTTTAACTTGCTGAGTATAAAATTAGAATAGCTTTTCTGGTGCTCCAACAATTTGAAATACTCGACCACAGCTTTCTCATCATCTTTCAAATTCTGATAATTCAGAGCAATTTCCATCGCAAAAAGATTCTCATCTTTAGCTATTTTCCGGGCATCTTGCAGAAATTCAATAGCGTATTCATATTGACGATACTGGGTAAATATCTGGGCGATGATCTTGTAATTACTGATATTCCCGGGATTTTTATCCAGGAAAGATCGGCATATTTTTTTTGCTTCTTTCAGCTCACCTTTAATAATGTGAAGCGATGATCCCAGCCTTACATAAACCATTCCGGATAAATATTGTCCTTTATCTTCAAATAGTTTTTCTGCTTTTTTTATCTTCGATATCCTTATAAGATCAATAATCAATTTTTCGATAACAGTTCCATCCTGCGGATGATCCTCCAGCAGAGTTTTATAAATAGTGATAGCTCTTTCGTATTGCCGTTGGTTATCATATCTGCTTGCCTGTTTCAGCATTATTTCCTTTTGACTGAAAGCAGAAAGACTGCAACTAACCAATAAAACTATCGCAACGAGAATTGCACTTTTGATATTATTCATCGCTCTTTAAAGCTTGCTTAGCCCAACTTTCTCTACGATGACCTTCTTTCAAAGAAATTCGCAAGAAATAGATGGCACCGCCAACTAACGCCAGGAAGATATAAAGTGCTATGAGAGGTGTAACATAAATTGCCAACGATTGAACAAAGTTACTTAATACTATTACAGCTATCAGAATTATTCCACCGATCAAAATAGCTCCGAAATATCTATGTAAACGTTTGTATCCCACATCAGACACAAATGATTCCGAAGGATGAATGGTTTCTACTGCTTTTTCTTCGCCACGACGTTTGGCAGTTGCGGCAATGATAGCTACTATCGGAACGATTATTACAACTAACCAGCCACCAAATAACAAAGCTTTTGATGGATAACCTTCGTATCCTTTGGTTATCAGCTTTATTGCATCTGTTAAGATGAGTGCAAATACTGCGATAGGTACAAAGAACTTTAACATATAATTCCACCATTTTCCCACTTTAACTTCTGAATAATCATTTGCATACTTTCTGAGTTCATCCAGTTTAAAGAACCAGGCAAGAACTATACACTCGACCAGCACGACCATGGAAAGTCCAAAAACTTCCAACCATTTATCCACAACATCCAACCAGTAAAGTCCGGCACCGGTTGTGAATAATAATCCTATCACAAAAGCCGAGCTCGCTGTGATAAGATTTGCTTTCTTATGCGTCCAACCGAATTTATCCCGCAAGGAAGAGGCAACTGCTTCCACAAGAGAAAATGCGGAATCCACTGCCAGAGTTAATAACATCAGGAAGAAGAGAATACCAAAAATTTTGGCAAGCGGCAGCATATTAATAATTGCCGGATAAGTTACAAATGCTAATCCTGGACCGCCTTTCAGGACATTTTGAACTGCCTGTCCAGTCATATTGGCATAATACCCCAAAGCTCCGAAAACTGCGAATCCGCCAATGAATGCTGTGGCACCATCACTCAAAGCAATGATGAGCGCACTGTTTATGATATCAGCTTTTTTGGGCAGGAAACTGGCATATGCTATCATAATTCCAAATCCTATTGAAAGAGAGAAGAACACCTGTCCGTAAGCTGCCACCCACACACTTGGATCCAGAAGTTTTTCAAAATGCGGTTTCAAATAAAATGTTAATCCATCCATAGCGCCAGGAAGTGTAACACCTCGAATTACAAACACTATAAGCAGCAGCCAGGGAATAAAAACTGTGAAATAGACGACTTTGGATACCGTTTTTGCACCTTTCCAGATGGCACCAACTATCAATATCCAGCTAAAAACAAGTGCTATAACAATGGGAAGACGAATGCCACCAAAATCAAAATGACCGCTGGTTAAACCTAAGAAATTGTTATAGAAGAAATCTCCGGTATCTTTTCCCCAGGCTTGAGTAGCGGAAAATACAGTGTAATTAAGACCCCATGCCATTACAACAGCATAGTACGTGGTGATCATAAAACCAACTATTACTGCCCACCAGCCGATCCATTCAAATTTTTTATTAACTTTGGAAAATGAAAGTGGCGCTGCCAGTTTAAAATGGTGACCAAAACTAAGCTCTAGAATCATTAAAGGAATTCCGGCTGTAAGCATTGCAATGAGATATGCAATAAGAAATGCCCCACCGCCAGATTCATAACATTTAAACGGGAAACGCCAGATATTTCCCAAACCGATGGCGGAACCGATCGCTGCTAAAATAAATGCCTGACGGCTACTCCAATTACCTCTTTTTTCCATGTGTATCTCCTTTTAATCTTTGCTTTAATAATTCGCTATCCTTCGATAAACTCAGGATGACAATTTTTGTTCAAGTTAACAAAACCCCTCTGAAAAACTACGTTTTTCT
>CBDUTJ010000067.1:0-7911 GCA_965370415.1 uncultured bacterium
GTTTCGTTCAAAGCATAAATTCCCGATGATGCAGTGTTGTAAGTATCCAGCATGGAAATTTCTATTAAATCGTATTTTTCATTAGAATTTCTAATATAACCACGAGCTTCTTTTTTTATGATTTGAATTTGCTTTTTTGAATAAATATTTCCCGAAAATCCTGCAAATTCATTCTTCATCAGAGAGACAACATTTGGATTCAGCTCAAGACCGATTATTTTCTGGAAATTGTGTAATAATGCTTTTAACAAACCTTCACCGCCACCAACTCCCACGATGAGAGCTTTATCTTTTTTTCCCAAAAGAAAATGGGGGAGACTCGAAGGAATATCATTCAGATATAGAATTGAGCTTTTATCTACATCAAAAGGAGTGATCGCACTCATTCCTTCTCCATCATAATAGATTCCTTTTTGCTCCGGAACTTGATGTTTGGAAATAAAACTGAGTCCTACGGTTGATCTTAATCCTTTTGCCTGAACAACTTGTACAAGTCCAAGCGGAGAATATCTCTCTTCAATGATTTCTGCTTCCGGTAGATTTAAAGCGAAAGAAATTGTTTTGTATTGCGAGATCTTTTTTAGATTAAGTTTATCAAAGGCAAGATAAAAAAGAGAAGTGAAAATAATAGAGAAAACTATAGTGAGCAAAAAGATTTTTTTACTCAGATTTATGGAGAAAAAAATCGTAATGATGAAGGCGACGATTGTGATAAAAAGTAACGTGGAAAATGGATGCAGAAAATATGAGATAAGTACAACAAAGATCGCTCCCATTCCGGAACCTGTTAAATTTGAAAAATAAGTTTTGCTGATTGGGAATCTTGTCAAAGAGATTCCAATGGTTGAAGCTCCAAAAATAAAGGGAATTCCCATAACAACAAAGTATAAAAAAAGGTAAAATACCTGGCGATTATCGATTCCAATTTCAAAGGGATTAAATGGAATTTTACAAAATATAATAAAACCTAAACTCATTGAAATGGGGAAGAAGGCTAATGTAAAAAAGATAAATTTATTAAAATGTTTTTCTATCTTGTTTTTAAAGAATATTATTGCTGTTCCACTCACTCCAAAACCTAAAAGTGCAATGCTGATAATAAGCGAAGAAAGATTTTGCCACTGTGTAATTGCGAATATTCTAATGAAAATTATTTCATAGCAAAGAATCGTGAAAGAGGTGAAGAAAATCACAGGTTGGATAAATTTAGTTTCTGAATGCGAAATGCTATTTTTCATTCTCGTATTAAGGGTACAAATCTCACACTTGTAATAACTTTTGTTTCAATTTCAGTTTCCGATTTTTTAGTGATGAGAAGAAGGTTCTGGATACTGAAAAGAGGTCCAACCGGAATGCACATTCTACCACCGATTTTCAGTTGAGCAATGAGTGGAGGTGGAATGAATTCAGCAGCACAAGTTACAATAATTGCATCATAAGGAGCGAACTCTTCCCAGCCAAAATATCCATCTGCACATTTCGTGTGAATCTTTTCATAACCAGAAGTTTTAAGCATTTCATCTGTTCGCTTATACAATTTCTCAATAATCTCAATCGTATAAACGCTATCTGTGATTTGAGATAAGATTGCTGCCTGATAACCTGAGCCTGTTCCCACTTCCAGGACTTTGTTATCTTTTTCGAATTTGAGATATTCTGTCATTAAAGCAACAATATAAGGTTGTGAAATTGTTTGACCAAAGCCAATTGGCAAGGGACGATCTGAATATGATGCAGAGCGGTAGAGTTTGGAAACGAATAAGTGCCTGGGAACAGTGCTCATTGCGTTAAGAACAGCTTTATCTTTGATTCCTCTGGCTTTGATCTGCCATTTAACCATTGATTTTCTTTTTTCTTCATAAGTTTTTTTGCAATAAGAAGTTGTTGGATAAAAAACCAGGAAACAGATTATGAGAAGTTTGATATAATTCCTCAAAATGTGTGCTGTCATTTCATACTCCCAAAGTTGCTGTTATTAAATGTATTTCCAAAAAAGGTTTTGGATATCTTCTTTAAATCCATAAATTCAGTTTCAATAATTACCATAATAGTTCCTCTTTGCACTCCAAAATCTTGACTGGCTTTTTTATTCTTTTGTGTCAATGAAATAATAAACTTAACCTTCCAAAGGTCAACAAATTGCGGTTAATTCGTAAGAGTCCTTTTAAAGGTTTTAGATTTCATGGGTTCCCGATCGCAGTTGGGAATGAAAATAAAACTGTTGAAAAGGTCAACTGGAACTCGACTCGATCCGGCAGCTACCGGACCGAGTCGGGTTCATACAAGCATTGGATGGATATTATTGTCCCATCATCCCCCTGATAAATTCTTCATCATTCAATTTCTTGTAGTTTTTGGGAACTTCGAACTCGGAATCAGGAATATTCTTTTTCTCGATTTTTACAGCCTCTCTCACCGATTTTTCCATACCATGCTCATCGTATGTTATATTCTTGAGCTTATATCCTTTTTCCATATATGTTGCAATCTTTTTATATTCGTGAGAGGATTCGTAAGAACCTTCATCTTCATAGAGTTCGTACATCGTTTCAAAGAATTGTTCAAGTTTTTTAATATCGATCTCGTCCAGTGGCATTATATCGGCACAGACCCATAATTCTTCTTTCAATTTTCCATCAACCCATACCTCATATTTCTGACTGGAGTAACCGGCTATTTTGGCTTTTTCCGAGGTCTTTTTCACTTCTACTTTTTGGGGAGGAGGAACTGTTTTAGCTTCTTCTTCTCTGGTTTTCATGTATTGCTTATATGCTTCTCTCTGCTCAGGTGTCATACTTTTAAGTTGCTGTTCCTCCATCATTTTTTTACCTTCTTCCATGAGCTTTCGGAATTCTTCGGGTGTACCGCTCCAGTAGGCTTCGCGCTCGGGGATAATAAAGTAAAAAATTCCTTTTTCCAAATCGATTATAGTGGTTTCTGAATGTACAGATTTCACCTTGTTCTGCTGAACATAGTTAATATCTGTGGATTTTTTTTCTCCTCCATAGGAAGATACCTCTTCTACAACCCAGCCGGCAAAAGCCTGAGAAATTAATAATAAGGTGATAAACGCTAAAAAAAGTCCTTTTTCTTTCATCTTTTTATCCTCCTGTAAGGGTAGTTTTTATTAAATGTAAAATTAATCTCTTTCCTGTTTCCCCCTCATTAAAAACTGTAAATTGAACTAATTTACATCAACCAATCACTGAGTATTTTGTTTCATTTCTTGTATATTCCAGTCTTGATGATTACTATAAAAAAATCTTTTACACACATAAAACTTAAATGTTTTTTTGTTCTTTTGTGTCAATGAAATATTTAACTTAACCTTACAAAGGTCAACAAATTATGGTTACTTCATTTGTTGGTTCAACCATCCTGGAGTTTAGAAAGATTTTCAGAGTTTTGTTAACTCATCCTAACCTTCTCTTTAACAAAAGAGAAGGAATTAAACGGTAGAAAATCTTTTTCTTCTTTCTTGGTGTAATTTTGGTGAAGACTGAAGGATGAAGAAAATCCTCTTGCTTTTCTCCAACTCCCCTCTCTTAAACTGAAGAGAGGGGTTAGGGGTGAGTTTTGAACCATTTATTTCCTACAAAGGTTTTGTATTAAGGGTTAAAGAGTTGGAGAGTGAAAGTGCTTATGGATTCACTTCTTTATCACGAACAAGCGGAAGTAGATTACTAAAATTAACAAAACGTAATTTCCAATAAAAACCAGGGGTTTGGACCAATGCAAACCATTGAACTGGAACCTGGAAAACGGATTGAGGAATTGCACAGGGAACGAGTTTCTATCATGGGTGGGAATATCCATTAGAATGTGCAAGGGAGCGGCAAGCAAATACCAGGGAACCTGGTTGAGAAAGTATAAATAATATGCGGAAAGTGGAATGAGCAGCAGCACCCAGATTATCAGGGAATGAGTCCATTTATAAAGATTTAATATCCAGCGGTTCTCTTTGCGGTCGTACCATTCCATCATTTCCTGTCGGGTTTTAAATCCGGGTTGCATTTTGCCTTTTAAGGCTTGAACAGTAAGGCTGGTGGCAAATACAGCTGCATCTGGTGCAATTCCCAGAACCACTTTAGCAATTGATGGTGGACCAGGTAGTAAAACCAACGACCATAAAGAGTGAGCCATAATATCCATTCTACATTCCTGATTTTTTATAACTCCCCTCTCTTGAACTGAAGAGAGGGGTCGGGGGTGAGTTCTACTTCCTCAACGCTGCCTTCGTAAAGACTGCTTTCGGAATTTCAACATCAAATTCAATGGAATCGATGATAAATTCTGTGCCTTTACCTTTTTTCAGAACATCTTTAAAAACCATATTTTTCGGATACCAGCGTTTCCCGATCTTGAATACTTCTTTTATCTCTGTGGTTTTAAGCAATTTACCGCTTTTTCCAAAGCGTTCCTCACGCAGAGGAAGAAACCTTAGCTTATCTATCCATACCTTTTTGGTTTGATAGGCGACATCTTCCACTTTGGCAGTTAAAAGAACGATCCAGCAATCTCTTTCATTAATAATTTCTTCATTTGTTACTTCGGCATTATAGATTTTGATCAGTTCATTTTCTTCCATCATATCTTCGTAGGAAAGGTCGGAACCCATCATAGATTGACGCAGCATGTGTCCGGATATTTGAATGGTGCGATCTGAAGACGGATTGTAGATCCACAGTTTATCTTCTAACTTCAGCATTTTTGTTCCTGCATCTCTGGGTGGCGAAAGATATTCAGAGAAAGATCTGTCTTCGCCTTCTGCCCAGGATTTTATCTCCATTGTTCTGCTTCCTCTTCTGCCATGCACTATCATCCTTGAGGTCGAGACTGCATTTCTGGAATACATATTGTCATCTACCTTTCGGATGAGTTCGTTCCCATCAGGAAATTCTGCAAAAAGGGTGATTGCAATTAGCAGTGATAAAATTATAAATATCTTTTTCATGTTTCCAACTCCTTGAATAATTGTGCTGTATTTCTTTTATAAATGCCGATTCCTGAGATCACAGCTCCCGTTACAGAAGCGATAACACCAGGGAAAAAACCGATGAAATAACTTGCTGGAGTTACCTGTGCCCGCATTGTAGCATTCATGATCACTTTTGAATCTTTTAACATTGAAGACACGTCGATCCCATGGTATTGGAGGAAATAGGAAAACACAAGCCCAATAGCTGTTCCAATAATTGTAGCTGCAATTCCGATTAGAAAAGATTCTAATATCAATGAGCGGTAAATGTGTCCTTTGCTTTCTCCAATAGCCAATCTAACTCCGATCTCTCCGTAGCGTCGTATTCCGTTCATAAGACCGGAATTCCATAAAACGAGCGACATTACAAAAATGAATATAAATATGAATATTCCCATTCTCTCATCCAGAGCAGTGAGCAGGAATTCCATCTGTCCTTGTGTCCTTAAGGGAAGCATAATTTCAGAAAATTCATCATCTTCATTACTGTATGCTTCATTGAATGCTGCAGAGATATCAAAAGTTGTATCTTCATCGTATTTAGGTAGGAAGCCAAGAATCTCGCTGGCTGAGTCTTCCATATCCAGAAATATGCGTACGTCAGCTATATCTACGATCACAGCTCCGCGATCCATAACCTGAATTCCAAAACGAACCATACCGCTTACCGTGAAATTATACATTGCCATCGAGCCATACATAGTGCTTCCGATGATCGTTACCTTATCATTAATATTTATTCCAAGTTTTTCTGCAACTTCACTACTTATTAATATCTCTCCCTGTTTGGTTGGCAGGTTTCCATTTGATAGGGCTTCTTCCAGATTCAGAAGATCTCGTTCATAGGAATCAGTGAAAAGGTCAACTCCAAAACCGATCACTTCTCCCTGGGTCAATGTTTCTCCCTTTTCATCGGGGAGATCCAACAAGCCACCGAAATAGATGCGGGGCTGCCAATGCATCTGGGGATATTCACTGGAAAGCATTTCAATTTTCTCACTCACATTCATCAATCCCAGATCGTAAGGTTTTTGATCGATCAGTTCATTGTAGGCTCTGGTTACTATTTTCACATGTCCAGTTTCGAAACGGGCATTATCCGCGATCAGCATTGTAGCATAACCATTTATCCAACAGTAAAAAAGAACGGTTAACATCACACCAGATGCGATGATCAGAATGGGGAAGAAGCTCCTGGTACGATCTCGCAACAATCCTTTTGCTAAGAATTTTAACATAATTCTATCCTCATAATTATTTGAAAAAAGTTAACATTTTTATCTCTCTTGCTCTAATGTCACACTGAGCTTTAAACTCTTTCTACTTCTATTGTCATGCTGAGTTTATCGAAGTAGGGTAGTTTTCTTCGTAAGTCGTCTTGGGAGAGTCCTCTTTCCTTCGACAGGCTCAGGATGACAGGGGTGAGTTTTGAAAGAGCTATAGAAAAATAACAATTAAAGATCATTTTTTATTTCCTTTCTTTTTTGCATTTTTCATATTTGATAATTTTACTAACAAATCAAAATCTCCTTTAATGAGAGCTTTTTTCTTAGCTCTTCGCCATCCTTTAATTTGTCTTTCAGCTGAGATTGCATCATAAACTCTTTCGAAATAATCGGAGAAGACAAGTTTCACTGGTCTTCGGGAAGAAGTATATCCTTTGATCACACCGTTTTGATGTTCGGAAAGACGCTTTTCAATATCGGAAGTTGAACCAGTATAATAACTCCCATCTGAACATTTTAAGATATATACCCAATATGTTTTACTCATAATTTTCTCCATTCTATTATTTCTTTCATACTTTCTAATGTCACTCTGAAAATTCTCATCACTACTCTAATGTCACACTGAGCCTGTCGAAGTGTGGGGGTAATCTTCGTAAGTCATCTTGAAAGATTTCTCTATCCTTCGATAAACTCAGGATGACAGTGGAGTTCAGGATGACAGGGGAACTCAGAATGACAGGGGTTATTTTTGAAAGATTGAAGTAAAAGAAAGAAGGTTTGCTTTGAATCATGCTTGGTTCCTCACTTTGTCATCTTTCCGCGCAGGGCATCGGTTGGCTTCAGTTTCGCTATCTTCCTGGTAGGAAGAAAACTAACGATAGTAACTGTTATTAAAACTAATACGATTGTTCCAACAACCAGTTTCCAACCATAAACCGGATAGAGCGCATCATCCAAACCGCTCAAGCCCCATTCTTTAGCATCCATTCCAATTTGCATTCCAACTTTTTCAAAATGTTTCAATAAAGGAATTCCATATACCGCACCCATCAAAATTGCCAATACAGCGTGAAGAACACCTTCCAGCGTAAACAGTTGAATTATTTTCGGTCGTGTCATTCCCATAGCCATCATTGTTCCCATTTCTTTACGACGACGGAAAATGGAAAGTATCTGTGTATCGAAAATAGCTATCATAGCCAGGAACAGCATAAGAACGTACATTATTGATGAACCGATAGTTTTAGCCTTGATCATGTTTGTAAGGTCTATTAGCAGGAAATCCAAATCTTTATGTTGCCAACCGGAGAATTCTTTTCTATACATTTCATCTTTTATCGTAATGATAGTTGCTTGATCCGGTAAACCCAGCATTTCCTGTAGAACTGGCAGAGATATCCAGATCTGATTGCTTTCCACAGTGATTACTGTTGTAGAAAAAACATGAGCAACTTTTATATCACGAGCATCATAAGTTCCGTTTTTATCACGCCAGCGCAGAACGATAAAATCTCCTTCTTTAATATTAAGATTATCAGCAAATCCGGAGCCGATTATACAATTTGTTTCACCATCAGGATCTGCCAGATATTTTGTTGTAAGTTCTATCAGATTCTGATCCGGATCGATTCCTTTAAGTACAATATTCCGCATTCTTCCTTCGGGATAGATCGTAGCAGGTGAGAATAGGATTGAAATTGCTTC
>CBDUTJ010000068.1:0-7635 GCA_965370415.1 uncultured bacterium
TTAAATATGCTTCGCATTTAACGTCCTAAAGCTTTGGGAACGAGAACATGGGTGGAGCTATAGGAACGAGAATATGGGCGGGACTTCCACGCGATGCCGCACTACGCAATGCTGCATGTCGTGGGAACGAGAACAGACGGGTGGACTTCAGGAACGAGAAAGAGGTTACTATTTATTAATAGTTCGAAATTAATATAATTCTATACTTTTCAGATAAAATGATTTGTGAAAATGTTCGGAAAGATGAAGCATTAATATTTTATTGACCTGCTGGATAGTGGATTTTGAAATCTGGAGTTCATCCAGCATATTTCCAATATGATTTAAATTGTAAAACAGTTCTGCCTGTTCCCCGGATATTTCAAATACAAGATCATCATACACCGGACGAAAACATTTTTTGCAGATAAAGCCGTGTTTCCGGGGAAAGTAAGCTATAAAATCACCTTTGTTGCCGCATTTTATACAAGTTGTTAAATTGAATTCAATACCCATCAATCTGAAAAGCCTTATTAGAAAACGCCAGAATATGGCTATGCCGTTTTTATTAACTTGAGGAATAAATTGTAAGTATTTTAAAAATAATTCATAAAGCTTTTCTGAATCTTCTCCGGGAATGATGAGTTGACGAAAGATCTCGGCTGCAGCCTGCATCAGTACACCTGTTTTAAAATTTACTTCAAATAGATGTGCCCTGGTTAAAGCAGCAGATTTGAAAATATACCATTCCGAACTGGGATTTTTGTATAACACCAATTCCAGCTCGTTTAAAATTTCGGTAAGACCGGCGTTTTTACTCTTTTCCTTTCTTATACCTTTTGCCATTACCGGTATAATTCCTAATTTATTGGTAAAAATATCCAGAATAATGCTGGTTTCCCTAAATGGTACTTTTCTCAGGATAATTCCTTCCAGAATTATCTCGCGACTTTTTTCCGTCATAGTTTTATTCTACGGTTACGCTTTTTGCCAGGTTTCGTGGCTGGTCTATATCCAACCCCCGCAGGTTTGCTACGTAATAGGCAAGAAGCTGCAGCGGGATGACCGTGAGAAGTGGTTGCAGTGTATGAAGAGTTTTGGGAATATAGATCACACTTTCGGCAATATCTTTGATCCTTGTATCGCCTTCAGTAGCTATTACTATTAATCTGCCGTTTCGGGCTTTTACTTCCTGTAAATTGGAAATGATCTTTTCATAGATAGCATCATCGGGAGCAATAGCAATTACAGGCATATTCTCATCAATAAGCGCAATAGGACCGTGTTTCATTTCGGCAGCAGGATAACCTTCAGCATGAATATAGGAAATCTCTTTCAATTTAAGCGCACCTTCCAGAGCTACCGGGTAATTGGCACCTCTGCCTAAGTATAATGCATTTTTAGAGTCTTTGATTGTTTTTGCTATTTTTTTTATTTCATCATTTTTATTTAATATACTCTGGATTTTGGAGGGAATGAGCCTGAGTTCTTTGATGAAAGAGCTTCCAAAGGTTGGCGGAAGATTTCTCATACGTCCCAAAAGTACTCCCATCATCATCAAAATAGTGATCTGTGAAGTAAAAGCTTTTGTGGATGCAACTCCAATTTCTGCTCCGGCATGAATATAAACTCCACCATCGGTTTCTCTGGCAATTGTGCTGCCTACCGTATTTGTGATACCCAGAATGCGTGCACCTTTTGATTTTGCTTCCCGCAATGCTGCCAGCGTGTCAGCTGTTTCACCCGACTGACTGATGGAAATAACCAATGTGTTTTCAGAAATGATAGGATTGCGATAGCGATATTCACTGGCGTATTCCACTTCAACCGGTAAACGGGCAGTATTTTCTATAGCATGTTTACCAATAAGACCGGCATGCCAGGAAGTTCCACAGGCAATTATCTGGATCTTTTTTATGCTTCGCAGTTCTTCCCCACTCATATTTAAACCACCCAGACGAACGGTTGAAAGCTTCTCCATTAATCTACCTCGAAAAGCATTCCCAACAGACGTAGGCTGCTCAAATATTTCTTTTAACATGAAATGCTTATATTCACCTTTATCGATTGAAGAAACATCCCAATCAACTTCAGATACCTTTGCTTCCACATATTTATTGTCCAGAGTTGTAATTTCAAAATTCTCATGATTGAGAACAACGATCTCATTATCTTCCAGATAAATAACTCTTTTAGTGTGAATTATTATTGCACCGACATCGGAAGTTACGAAGAATTCATCTTTCCCGATTCCTAATATTAACGGACTACCCCTGCGGGCTGCGATAATTTTATCTGGTTCTTCTTTGTTTATTACAGCTATTCCAAAAGTACCTTCTACAAGCCGGAGAGCTTCCATTACAGCTATCTTGAACTCATTTCCTTTCTTTAAAAAGTGCTCGATAAGATGAGCAATTACTTCTGTATCAGTCTCGCTGATAAACTTATGTCCTTCGGTTTCCAGTTTTTTCTGTAATATCGTATGATTTTCAATAATTCCATTATGCACAACAGCGATTTTTCCAAAACATCCCGAATGCGGATGAGCATTGACAGTAGTAGGCTCACCATGTGTTGCCCAGCGGGTGTGTGCTATACCAATGGTTCCATAAGTTTCATCGGGAGAAGGAAGTGAACGTTCCAATTCTGTGATCTTTCCCGATTTTTTAAATATCTTTAATTGTTTGTTCTTATCTAAAATAGCGATACCCGAACTGTCGTACCCCCTGTATTCCAGTCGTTTAATGCCTTCAACTATTATCGGAGTAGCGTTTCTTTTTCCTATATAACCAACTATTCCGCACATGTTTCCTCCAACTTATTATATGTTTCAATAATTACTTCTTCATTCACCTTCCTGAGTGCTATAAACACAGCATACAGTATCAGGACGGCTGGAACAGCATACCAGAATGGTATATTCTCTTCTGAGATTAATTGCTCCAGGAATGGAATTTTATCACCATAATTTACAAAGACAATTGCCAGGCTATTATTTAAAGCGTGTGCGAATATTGCCAGGTAAAGACTATTCGCTTTCAAAGCCAGAAAACCCATCCAGATACCCAGCAGAGTTACGGGCACTAATCGGAAAAGATCCAGATGGAAGATACCGAATAAAACGGCTGTTATTACTATCGCAGGCCAGAAACCTTTTTTTCGAAAGGCATTGAGCATGTAACCCCGGAACATTGTTTCTTCGCAAATGCCCGGTAAAATACCAATGACAAAAATACTGAACCAGATACCTCTTTCCTGCACTGTAACCAGATTCTTCATTACTTCCATATAAGATTCCGAAACAGGATAGATCAGATTGATAACCTGACCTAAAATAGCAGCTAAAGTGATGATCGGTATTGCAGCCAGCATTACTATAAGAAAGTTTAAAGGTTTTACAGGATTCAATCTTAGGCTCTTTTTAATATCGGATTTTGAAATCCTGAGAAGTAAAATTACAGGTAGAAGAATGATGAGTAATTCGGTTTTAATAAGACCGTTCAGCAGATCTTTTGCCTGCCAGCTACTTCCGATATAATACAATGATAGAAGTATAACAAAGAAGAAAATGACAATAAACTGAACTGAGAAGATATCCTTTTTTCCCTTTCCCCAGAATTTCAGTGATTTTTCTTCTGCGGTTCTAAAGAGTACTGTTTCATTATTAAAAAGCCTGATAGAGATTGTGACCATAATAATATCCAGAATCAATGTCGAGCCAACTACAATGAATAAGTATATCGGGTTATAACTGCTTAACATAATGTCCCTTATCAAAAGTGAGAAATTTACAATGGGGATCAAAGCAAAGCCCAGGTTCAATTCAAAGCCCGGTAAGAAACTTACCATGGAAAGCATAATAGAACCAAAAATGAGAGGCATCTGGTAGCTTTGGGCTTCTTTGATATTGCGGGAATAAGTGGATATCGAGAGTAAAATTGCAGAAAATAGCGTTATGAGTGGAAGCATTATCAGCAAGATCAGAGCAAAATTGCCCAAAGGTAATTTCAAACCATCTACAGCCTGTCCTGCCTGGCTGAAGATATGAGAAAAAGAAATGTACATGCTGAACAGGTTTAAAAGTACAGTTAATATAGACATGGTAATGATGGTGAGATACTTTCCTATCACAAGTTCGTTTCTACGTGCTGCGCTAACTAATATTGTTTCTAAAGTACCACGTTCCTTTTCACCGGCTACCAGATCAGAAGCGATAACAGAAGCACCACTTATAGTAAGGATTATTAACAAATAGGGTAAAAATTTTCCCAGCGCAAAACCCATCATTTTCTCGGGTGGAGCTATATTCTCATCTTTGATCTCCACAGCATTCAGTATCTCTACGTTTATATTGATCTTACTCAGTCTTTCTCCAACCAGTTGCTGTTCTATATCTTTAATTATATCTACAATTTTATTATGTGCTAAAGAGCTTTTTTCGTTTGAAAGATTATAATATACTGAAACATTTAGCACCTGGAAACCGGAAGTGGAAACACTATCCTGAATATCTATCAGAACTTGAATAGAATTCTCTTCCAGAAGATCCAGGAAAGTTGATTTTTCAAAAATTATAACTTCTTCCATGATCTGAAAATTTTCTACCTTCTTAAATTCATCTTCAATACTTACCGAAGAAATATTTTTTATGTTATCATTCACATAAATGACCATTTCCTGTTTTTCCAGTTTCAATTCCTGACGTGACATCATCGAAGAAAAGCCTATCATTAGAAGCGGATAAAGAACGATCGGCAGAATAAGGGAAGTTATTACCGTTCTTCTGTCACGCATCAGGTCCAGGAGTTCTTTTTTATAAATGATGAAGATCTTATTGAAGTTCATTGCTGTCCTCCTTGATTTTGTTTACAAAATGTATGAAAATATCATCCAGATCGTGCATACTTGTTTCCTGCTTAAAGTCATCCCAGCTTCCTTCGGCTAATATCTTTCCCTCGTGGATCATTATTATGCGATCGGCAATACGTTCGGCTTCCCGCATAATGTGAGTGGAGAAGAGAACACATTTTCCATCTTTTTTACACTTATGAATAAAAGAGACGATGTTTTTTGCAGTAAGAATATCCAGACCTACTGTAGGCTCATCAAATATCATCACAGGTGGATCGTGAATGATGGAACGGGCAATGGAAACTTTCTGTTTCATACCTGTAGAAAGGAAATCGATCTTCTTATCGAGAAAATCGTGCATATCAAGAAGATCTGCCAGTTCAACTATCCGGGTTTTGATCTTTGCATCTTCCACATCATAAAGTCTGGCGAAATATGTAATCACTTCTCGTGCAGTTAAGCGGCTGTATAAACCCGTATCACCGGACAGGAAACCAAGATTAGCTCTTACTTTCTGCGGATCATTTTTCAGATCAAAACCTTCCACCGATGCTGTTCCTGAAGTAGGCTGTAACACTGTGGAGAGCATTCTCATGCAGGTTGTCTTTCCTGCTCCATTCACGCCCAAAAGAACCACTATCTCGCTCTTATCAGCAGTAAATGTAAGATCATTTACTGCATAGAGCTCTTCCCCATCTTTCTGGATAAATACTTTAGTCAGGTTTTGTGCGACTATCATAAGTCCTCTTCAATAAAAAAGTTGAATTATTGCAATTTATAAATAAAGGTAGAGATAAGATTATCTCTACCTTATAGAATTTTTTTACGATTATGCTTTGGGAATGAAATCTGTTTTATCATCGATCATACGCACAAATTCTGCAATGATCTTAACAGCACCATCCAGATCTTTGAATGAAATGATCTCATTTGGAGTATGCATGTATCTATTGGGAATACTGATAAGACCTGCCGCAACACCGGAGCGTGTTGTCTGGATTGCATTGGCATCGGTGCCTGTACCACGTGGAGCAGCTTCTACCTGGTAAGTAACTTTTGTTTTTTCAGCTGCTTCTTTAAGAAGTTGGAATACTTTAGGATTGATATTAGCACCTACCACAACAACCGGTCCTTTACCGAGAGCACATTCGCCCAGCAGGGCTTTGTTCATACCGGGATAATCGGTGGCATGAGTTACATCTATGGCGATACCTACATGAGGGTCGATACCAAAAGCACTGGTTTTTGCACCACGCAACCCGATCTCTTCCTGCACAGATGCTACTGCATAAACACTTGGTGATACCTTTTCACTTGCCAGTTCTTTCAAAACAGCAGCAGCTACATAAACTCCAGCTTTATTATCTGTAGCTTTGGTTGTTACAAGATCACTGCTCAACATTTCCATGCCTGGTGAAAAAGTAGCGATATCACCGATAGTAACTTTTTTTTCTGCGGCTTTTTTATCTTTTGCTCCAATGTCGATCCAGAGGTCTTCAAATTTTGGAGCTTGCTTACGTTCATCAGGTTTAAGAAGATGAATGGGCTTTCTACCAATAACACCACGAACAACTTTCTTACCATGATAGATGCTTACACGCAATCCGGGTAGAAGATTTGTATCCACACCACCTACAACTTTAAATCGAATGAATCCGTCATCGTCGATATAATGCACCATCAAACCGATCTCATCTGCATGACCAACCACCATAAATCGAAGCTTGCCTGTACCTTTCTTCACAGCTATTACATTACCGTGAACATCTGTTTTTACTTCATCAGCATATTCTTTTACATAATTCCTATAAACTTCCTGTGCCGGCTGTTCAAAACCGGAAGGACTGGGTGCCAACACCAGGTCTTTAAAAAATCTTTTATCCATTTGTTCTCCTTTAATCTTTTTTTAATTTATCATATTAGCAATTAGTTGCAACTCCAGAGGCAAAGGGGTTTACTATTTCTTTTTTTTCTTTTTTGGGTTTATCATGAGGTATTATGCAGAGAAATTTGAGAACTTTGTCACCGGTATTTTTATAATTATGTGTGAAATTCGGTTCCACATAAAGAATATCACCTGCTTTAAATGGCACTTCGCCATCTTCGGTGGTAAGAACGCCTTCACCCTCCACGATGAAATTTTCATGTTCCCAACTATGCGAATGATAGGGAGTAAATCCACCTGGTTCAACTTCGAACATGCGCATGGCAAAATTGGGTGCACCATCCTTTTGAGTTACCATTCTGCGGATCCTGGTTTTTCTGGCACCTTCCATTGTTACTTCTTCCAATGGAATATCTTCATAATGCGAATGTTTCATTTTTATCCCCTTTTTTAAGATTATTTACTTAATATTTACCACCAGTTTGCACGTCAACAAAAAAACGCTCTCAATGTTGTTTTGAGAGCGTGAAAATATTTTACAGATTTTTCAATTATACAGAAATAACTTCCTTTACTTCCGGAAGCTCTTCTTTGAGGACTCTTTCGATGCCTGCTTTAAGTGTGAGCGTAGCCATGGGACAGTTACCACAAGCACCTTGAAGTCTTACTTCCACTACACCATCTTCGCGAATATTTACCAGTTCACAATCTCCACCATCTGCTTGAAGAGCAGGACGCACCTTATCCAGAACTTCCTGTACTTTTACTTTATCCAACATTTTATTCCTCCAATTAATTTAATTTGATACCGAAAAATAATATAAGCAAAAACCGTAAAGAAAAAAGAAAAATAATATTAAATTAATTAAGGTTCATGACAACTTAACTTGACGCGATGTGTAGTTAAGTTATTGTTATGA
>CBDUTJ010000069.1:0-7459 GCA_965370415.1 uncultured bacterium
TTGGATTAACATCGGTAGAATTTCACGATACTCACCATACTCCTTTCTTTTCTAAAGATAAACAGTTAATGCCCGGTGTGGAAATACACGCTAATTTCATTGAAATGGCTTTAAGGCAAGATTACCTTCGCGAATTCTCTTATATCAAGTTTCTCATCATATTTTTCATTCTTTCATTTCTGTTGTTTTTTATGAATTTATATATAAAGCCTACTTTTTCGATCATAATCAATTTTTTATTACTGGTGGGATATTTAGGCTATTCTTACTATTTATTTGTTCAGAAGAGTCTTTTGATACCCACGTTGGAAATTCCTGTATTAATCGTCGTCATTTATATTGCCGGATTGATCTTCCAATATCTTAAAACATTACAGGAACGAAAATTCATTAAACATGCTTTTGGTCATTATATCGCTCCAGAACTGGTAGACGAATTATTACAAGACCCCAAAAAACTCGAATATGGCGGTGAACAGAAAGAACTAACCGTATTGTATTCAGATATCGTTTCTTTTACTCCCTACACAGAAAGCCATGCACCCAAAGAAACAGTGGATATTCTACGAGAATACCTTACAGAAATGGTGGAAGTGATAACTACTAATAAAGGTACTCTGGATAAGTTTGTCGGTGATGAGATCGTAGCATTATTCGGTGCTCCTGTTTATCTGGAAGATCATGCATACTGGGGTTGCAAAGCAGCGTTGGAAATGCGGCAACGCATAAATGAACTGAAAGAAAAATGGAAAGCAGAGAAAAAAGATCCTTTCGAAATTGGAATCGGATTGAACAGTGGTGTTATGACAGTGGGTAATCTTGGCTCCGAGCAGATTTTCGACTATACTGCAATTGGTGACAATATGAATGCAGGAGCCAGAATAGAAGCCCTGACCAGGGATTATAAAACAAAAAACAATATCATTATCAGCGAAAGCACTTATCAGATGGCTCAGGAAAATATCATAGCTAACTTAATAGATGAAGTTAAAGTGAAGGGTAAAACAAAAAAAATAACAATTTACGAATTACAGGGTTTAAAAAAAGAAGTGTAGCTAAATGATTTTTAAGACAAAGACATTTAAGTACTTTTTTTTTAATAAAATAGAATTCCATAACCATGTAAGTATGACTTTGTACATAGGGGTTCTTACTTATTGTAAAATAAGGAGTTACGGATTCACTTAATTCCATGGAATTTCAGGTTAAAAGACGTGAAAACACGATGAAGCCAGTAAAAATGCAGGTTTAGAGAATTTTTTTGTTGACAAGAAAAACGGGAAATCGAAATACTCGACGGTGTTCTTTAAACCACTAAATAAAGGAGGGTGTTCATGAACAGACAAGATTTAGTTGCTAAAATCGCTGCTAGCGCAGATGTAACAAAAAAAGCTGCAAACCTTGCATTAAATGCAGTAATCGATGGTATTACCATTGCCTTGGAAAAAGGTGACAAGGTGTCACTGGTGGGCTTTGGCACTTTCAAAGTAAACCAAAGAAAAGCACGCACAGGTGTTAATCCTCAAACAAAAGCTAAAATTAATATCCCAGCAAGAAAAGTTCCAGTATTCAAGGCTGGTAAAAAACTTAAAGAAGCAGTTAGGTAAGCAGCAATGTTTTAAAAAGGCAAGAGTTGTAAAAAACTCTTGCCTTTCTTTTATCTATTATTTTTTTTGTGTGGTGAACACAAAATAATTAAAAGAGGAAATTATGAAATTTTCAATTGAGAAGCAGGATCTCCAATCTAATATTCAGCACTTATATAATATAGTACCCAGCAAGAACACAATGCCTATACTCACAAATTATCTTATCGAAGCAGATGACCAGAAGAATATTCTGAAATTTACCGCAACCGACCTTGAAATCACTGTTGTTGTCGAGTTTGAAGCAGTTATTTCGGAAGGAGGAAAGGCAGCTATTTCTGCCAGGAATCTGAACGAGATCATTAATTCACTTCCAGATTCGACTGTTCATTTTCTGTTAGAAGAAGACTCTCTCAAAATTCATTGTGAACATTCAAAATTCAGCCTGCTATGTGCCGAAAGCAGTCAGTTTCCACTTGTTCCCCAGAAAGATCTTACCAATGTAATAGAGCTCGATGCAAAGTTGTTTAAAAAAATGATCGATAACACTCATTTTGCTGTTTCCAGTGAGATCAATCGACCCATCTTCACCGGTATTTTCTGGAAGATGTCCGCCGATAAGCAACTGATGGTTGCTACAGATGGAAAGAAAATTGCAGAATTTAATTTGAATGTTCAGATCGATATTCCGGAAGTTATCGAACAAATCATTCCTACTAAAGGATTGCTGTTCCTGGATAAGGTAATAGGTGAAGAATTACCTAAAATATCCGTTCTCATCGAATCTAACCGTGTTATGTTCGCTTATGGAAATTACACGATATTTACTCATATTATTGAAGGTCGTTTCCCAGATTACACTAAAGCAATTCCCACTAATAATACAAACGTTCTTTTAATAAAAAAGAATATGCTGAAAGAGGCTGTAAAAAGGGTTTCATTGTTAGCATCGGAAGATACATTCAAAGTTAAATTTGATATAACCAGCGAAACCTTATCAATTAACAGTGCAAAACGGGAAGAAGGAGAGGCTAATGAAATTCTGGAAGATTTTAAATATTCCGGTGAACCTCTTATCATTGCCTTCAACTATCGTTATCTTAATGCTATCCTGAATGTAATGGAATCTGATGAGATCGAGATCCGCATGGGTAAATCAAATGAACCGGCACTCTTTTTTAACACAGACAAAGACGAAACATATTCAGCCCGTTTCTTATTGATGCCGCTTCGGTTAGTTTAGTTGGAAGTATTATCTTTAAAATTAAGAAATTTTCGTAATTTTACTGAACTTGAGTTAGTTTTTGAGCCGGAAGGTGCTCTTATCCATGGTAAGAATGGTATTGGAAAAACAAACCTTCTGGAAGCTGTATCATATTTTGCTTTTGGGAAATCGTTTAGAACCAGCAGCGATCTGGATTTGATAAATTTCTCAAAAGTTTTTTTTCGTATTGAAGGCTCATTTAAATTACAAAACACAATTCACAAATTTGAAGCTGCAGTCGATAAAACCAGGAAACTTATCAAAATCGATGGCAATGCTATTGCACGAATAAGTGAACTTTATCGCTATCTGAAGGTTGTATACTTTTCTCCCGATGATATTTTCATGATCGGAGGATCTCCCAAATACCGCAGGAATTTCATCGACCAGGCAATTTCGCAATATTCTTTTAAATATATAGAATTTCTGCGAACTTACAACCGTATCTTAAAGCAGCGGAATGCACTGTTAAAAACCAAATTTGAAAGCTCGGAAAAAAGGATCTGGGACGAACAGTTTGCTCATAATGGAGCAGAATTAATAAAACTCAGACTGAAATACCTCGAAAAATTTATTCCTATTCTTACAGAATATTATGATAATATCAACGAGAATAGTGAAACCCTGGGAATAGAATACAAATATTCGTTTCCAGTATCAGGAACAGATATCGCAGATGACATTCTTAGGCATCTGAACGAAACAGAAGAACAGGAAATAAAACAGGAGAGAACCCTTTGCGGACCGCATCTGGATGATATTGATTTCCTGATTGATCAGCATGCTGCCAGGAAGTTCGGCTCACAGGGGCAGAAACGTTCATTGGCAATTGCAGTGCGGTTAGTTCAGGCTCAACTGATATTGGAAGAAGGCAGCGAAGCACCAATTTTTATGTTTGATGATGTTCTTGCTGACCTGGATAAAAAGCGGGCAAAAAAAATAATGGGAATGCTGAAGAAAAAACACCAGGTTTTTGTTGCAACGCCAAATACTGAAATTTATGAACCTTTCAATTTACCTGAAATTGAAATGGAGAAATTAAGTGAAGTTGAATAAAAACATTTTTGGCTGGATAATGTACGATTTTGCCAATTCATCTTTTACAACTATCATTGTAACTGTTATCTACAGCGTTTATTTCAGGAATGTTGTTGTAAATCAGGGTGAACTGGGAACTGCATTGTGGGGTAGAGCAATAAGTATTTCGATGCTTATGGTAGCTCTTACGGCTCCCATTTTTGGAGCAGTAGCCGATTTTTCCCGAGCCAAAAAAAAGTTCCTGTTCTATATGACCTATCTTACAGTTGGTTTTACTGCGCTTTTGTATTTTGTAAAAGCGGGAAATATATTTATCGGGATGTTGTTCTTCATCATAGCAAATTTTGGATTCAATAGCGGTAATGTATTTTATAATGCACTTCTGCCAGATGTTGCTCCTCGTGATCAATTAGGTAAAGTATCAGGCTGGGGCTGGGCTGTGGGGTATATTGGCGGTCTTGTTTCACTACTGTTGATGCTGCCGCTGATACATAATAAATGGATCAATCTTGTTTTTCCAGCAGTTGCTGTATTTTTTGGACTTTTTGCTCTACCTACTTTTTTCCTTCTAAAAGAGATTCGTCATCCTTCCAAAAGAACAAATTATATTAAAACTGCCGTAACACGTATAAAAACTTCTTTTAAAAGCATAAAGGAATTTAAAGAATTAATAAGATTCATTCTCAGTTACCTGGTATATAATGATGGAATTATCATCGTTATCAGTTTTGCAGCCATCTACGGAGTCACACGTTTTGGAATGAACGAAAAACAGCTTATCACGTATTTTGTGATAGCCAATGTTACATCTATGATAGGTGCCTTTATATTTGGTTATATCCTCGATAAAATAGGTGCAAAACGAACAATTACTATTACTTTGCTCATCTGGATAGCAGTTGTGATCTGGGCATATTTCTGTAGATCGCTCAATGAATTTTATTTTGTAGGACTTTTAGCAGGTGTCGCTATCGGCTCCAGCCAATCCAGCAGTAGAACGATGTTAGCGCTTCTTACACCGCCAGATAAAATGGCAGAATTCTTTGGATTCTATTCTGTTACAGGAAGGATAGCATCAATATTTGGACCTTTGGTTTACGGAGAAATATCAAGGATCACAGGTAACCAGAAATGGGCTATTCTTTCTGTTGCTATCTTTTTTATTTGTGGAGCATTAATATTACAAACAGTTAACGAGGAAAAAGGGAAGAGGATAGCACTTTCCTGGATGCCACAGGAAAATTAGTTAAAAAAAGTTTTACAAAATCAGATACGATTAATTCATTGTTATTCCAGTGAGGAATAGAAAATATTTCAAATTCCGATATAATTAGAAAGTTTGGAGGATTAATGCAAAGAACGATGCTTTTATCGAAAATACACAGGGCAAATATAACGATGCGAGACCTGAATTATACTGGAAGTATCACGATAGATAAAAATCTATTGGATGTTACCGGTATGAAAGTCGATGAGAAAGTAGAGATCTACAATATCAGCAATGGAAACAGGTTTGCTACTTATATTATCGAAGGTGATGCTGGTTCGGGAATTATAGGTATAAACGGTGCTGCTGCACGGCTTGTGAGTATCGGTGATAAGATCATTATTGTTAATTATTGTCTGCTTGATGAAGAAGAAATAAAGAATCATAAAGCAAAGATCATTGTTGTGGAAGACGATAAAAATCTTGTTTACAGAGAGATATGAATGCAATCAATGTTGGTAAATTCTGCTTCTGAAATGCAGAAAATATGCAGAGGTATCAAAGGAACTATCGGATTTGTTCCCACAATGGGGTACTTACATGAAGGGCATTTGAGTCTGGTTCGGGCAGCCAGGAAACGGTGCAACACTTTGGTGGTGAGCATTTTTATAAATCCATCCCAGTTCAGTCCCAACGAAGATCTGGCATTATATCCGCGAAATATAGAACTTGATGTTAAATTACTCACCGAGCTTAAAGTGGATCATATCTTCTTTCCCACAGAACAGGAAATGTACCCGGAAGGCTACAAAACCTGGGTTACAGTTGATAAGATCACTCAGATACTTTGCGGTAGATCACGTCCAACTCATTTTCGGGGAGTTACTACTATCGTTACAAAATTGATTAACATAGTGAATCCGGATTATATGTTCATGGGTGAAAAAGATTTCCAGCAGCTTGTTGTTTTGCAGCAAATGGCAAAAGATCTGAATTTAAGAACAAAGATAATTGGTTGTCCTATCGTTCGGGAAGAAGACGGTTTGGCAATGAGTTCCAGGAATAAATATTTATCTGATTCTGCCAGGAAAGATGCTCTCTGCCTTCATAACTCGCTTCTGCTGGCTAAAAAATTATTCAAGCAGGGAATTACTTCTTCCAACAAAATAATAGCTGAAATGAGCAATTTGATAGAAAATAACAATGGTATTGTAGATTATATCGAAGTGGTTGATTCCCAAACACTTGAACATTCAGCTGAATTAAGAACCGGATGTCGGATTCTGGTGGCAGTAATTATAGAAAGTACGCGCCTGATAGATAATATGGAGATGTAATGGAGAAAGTGAATATTCTTGTGATCGGAGCAGGAGCTGTGGGACTTTCGTTAGCTAAAGTTCTTTCCGAAAAATTTGAAGATGTAGTTGTGGTAGAAAAAGAAGAATCCTTTGGCAGACATACCAGCAGTCGCAACAGCGAAGTTATTCATTCTGGTATTTATTATCCGCAGAATTCATTGAAAGCCAGATTATGTGTTAAGGGAGTGAACCTGCTTTACGATTTTGCCAAAGAAAATGATGTTCCATTCAATAACTGTGGTAAACTTATTGTAGCTACATGCGAAGAAGAAATCCCGGAATTGAAAAAATTAAAAGAAAATGGTGAACGAAATGGAGTGCAAGGTCTGGAAATAATTGATCAGTTGAAATGCCGGGAACTGGAACCACAGATCAAAGCAATAAAAGCATTAAAAGTGGATTCTACCGGTATTTTAGATACTCATAAATTGATGCAGAAATTGGCTGCTATAGCTGAAGAGCAGGATGCTTTTTTAGTATATGAAATGGAAGTTTGTGCAATTGATAAATCATCAAATAGTTATATTGTAAAGTTTACAAACGATGAAGTATTCGAAGCGAATATTGTAATTAACAGCGCCGGGCTGCATTCCGATAAAATTGCACAAATGATTGGTATTGACACAGAAAAACATGATCTTACTTTACACTGGTGCAAAGGTGAATATTACAAAACAAGTAAATTAAAGGATATTAATCGTCTTATCTATCCGGTTCCCACCGCTATTTCCCTGGGAATTCATCTCACAGTAAACCTGGCTGGAGATTGCCGTTTCGGTCCGAATGCTTATTATGTGGATGAAATCGATTATATTATGAATGAAACTCATAAAGATGCTTTCTTTGAATCGATTTATAAATATATAAATGTAGAAAAAGATTGGCTGCAACTCGATGACTGTGGCATACGTGCAAAATTACAGAAACCAGATGAAATATTCCGTGATTTTTATATTCAAGAAGAATCTGAGAAAGGTTTTCCTAATTTTATAAATCTTATAGGAAT
>CBDUTJ010000070.1:0-7228 GCA_965370415.1 uncultured bacterium
ATATCCCGTAGAGCAGTAAATTTTCCACCTCCAATGGGATAGTGTTTGGTCATTTTTTCGATTTTGATAAGTTCCATATTTTACCTCTTTTATTTAGCCGCTAAGAGCACCAGTCTTCGCTAAGGCTATGCCTGGCAGGCGAAGAAACACTAAGTTTTTTTCTTTATTTCGACTTGAGAGTAAAGCATCGAGGTGATCTGCTCTCATTAACCACTGGCTTCAGCCAGTGGGAGGGAAAACAAAAATACGACAATAACCGTTTCAACGGTTTACCAAACTTGAATCCATAAGCCGTTAAAACGGCTGTGAGAACAGGATGTTTTTCCTTATTCCACCAACTGAAGTTGGTGGTTAATGAGACCGTTTTCTTTTTCATCTTCGTGAACCTTAACGTCCTTCATAGCTCATTTTATCCTAAAAACTATACCCGATCATCATTTGCGCGGATTTACCATCATTTGAAATTTGGTCTGGATCAAAGCTATCAACTTCCGGGTTCCAGGAAAGGTTCAGGTAAATGCTCAAATAATTGTAATTTCTTTGAAAGGAAACAAACCTGCACCAGTTTTCATTTTCCCAGCTATAAACTATCATTGCCATGATACTATCAAATAATCCGATGGGATAACTAAGTGAGATGGCGGATGATTCTGCTTTATAACTGCTTACAAGAATATCGTCTTCTGATTTTGAATAAACAAAATGTTCTCCCAGAATGTGAACTCCATTACCAAGTGGAATAGTATAATCCGCTCCGAGTGTCAGGAATTTTTCCCAGTTTGGAGTAAATTCAGTTTCACTGTATTTAGCTGCTACAGCTTCGATCCATAATCCGATCTCAAAATCCCAACGTGCGTCGAAACCGATCCTGTTTTCAAGAGTATTATCAAATTCAAGTTCTCTGTGATGAAAGGAAAAGGCAGCTTCACAAAATTCAAAAGGATATTGAATCCTCCCGCCAAATTCGTAGCTATCATTCTTTGATGGGAATACCTCTAATCCTTTTAGCTCATCTTTTGCGTAGATTCCCCAGAACCAGATATTAGCATTATTCAGAAAATAATATCTGAAAAGTGCTGCCTGTACTCCTCCGGTTTCTTCCTGAGGATCACGTGGATCGATTGTATCGAACCATTTGAGAGAACGAAGAAGCTGGGCAGGACCAAAATTGATCTTCTGCAAACCTACCCGTGCTTCAAACTGATTGCCAGAATATCTCATCCATCCCCGATAAATTTCAGCATCCTTTTCTTCAAAATGTGTAGAATCATTTTTTATGTATTTGTAAGATAGGTCTATTATTGCTTCACAATCGATTTCAAATGTTTCTTTTTGGATAACTTTCATCGAAATCGTTGGTTTGTATTGAATTCCCAGATGATATTGCTGTGTACTGGATCTTTCAAAAAGAGCTGCCTGACTCCAGAAGTCGTTTTTCAAATTAAAAACTTCTGCCTGCATTTGAGAGCAGAGTAAGATGAATAAACAGAATACTTTAACTTTCATAATATTTTTCCATAATTGCATCCATACACGATTAATTCCAATTTTGCATTAATTTTGTTATCTTCTGCAAATTCTTTTTAATTCTCACTATCTATTCTCCTGAAATCTTATCAATAAACTAAACTTCCGGTCTATACCGGCCACTAAATCTATATAAGCGATTATATGATTACTAAGTCAAGAAGTTTTAACTATGGACGGGGAGTATTCCTTTTATCTACAAACCCATTTTATTTCATACTGTTAACTTATTAAATCCTTGACACATTTCTCCAATTTTTCATTTTTCTCACTGTTGATGTTACTCACCAATGAAGGAGAAGATAATGGTCCTGGTTTCCGCTAATAAGGAATATGATCCGATAATAGTAAATTCCAGGAACACGTGTACAACCCTGTTGGATTCGTTGTTTATGATAATCAGGAAGGTGGGGTAGGGGTGATAATAAAGGAGTAATAAATGCCAGATTGGTTATATGGCATATTAGGTGTTATAGTTGGGGCAGTTTTAGGTTGGATTGCCTCACTAATAATTCTTAAAAAACAAGAATTTTATAGAGCTGCAAAAGAATTTAGAGCTACATTTAGTGAAACGTTATATTTTCTGAAGAATTATATTAAACCAAGCAATGTAAGTAATCCCGTTAGTTTTTTTCTTGAAACAAATATGCACTATTATGAAATTGCAATTATTAATTTTCTTCCATACTTGAATAAATCTAATCAGACAACTTTAAATGTTGCTTTGGAAAATCTTAAATATGGTTATGAGTTCGAAAAAGATATTGAAGATCCTGAAAACATTATAAGAGAAGAGGATTATACACAAAGTAGCTTTATGTTTTATGATGGTACTGGTGATTATCAAAGTGATTTCAATATCACATGGGAAGAAGGACTTGAGATGGCAAAAAAGAATATAAACAGAATCATTGACTTCGGAAAAGTAAAATTTAAGTAGGATATTGTATTTCGTCACTCATGTATTCGCTCAAATTCTGTTTATTGAGTTAAATATGATTAATCTGTGGGTGCTGGTTGTAATGTGGGGAGGAGGAAATGGCAAAAAAGGATAGTATTTTCATCAAAATAAATTCCATCTCAACTTTAATTTTAGTGATTATCACTGCGTATTATGCATATCAAGCATTTAAGTTAACTTCAATATCAGCCTATCAGATGTTATTATCTGTGGAACCAAATATTGATTTAGAATCTGAAGATTTTAACAAAATGGATTCGGGTAAGGTTCATTTTTTATTATTAAATCAAAGCCCTGTTGAATTAAAAAATATCAAACTTTATAGCAAATATTATACACATATAATTGATCCTGAATTAAACGAATATTTTCTTCAACGTGGTATAAAAACCTTTGCTCCTGATTCAACTATAAATGAAATTGGTGCTAACGGAAAAGTTCAAATATATTTTGATTATAAAAGAAGTGGATTATTAGAAAATACTGATAACAGCTCTTTTTACGTTGGTACTTTAGAAAACCCAATAGAAGTACATATGAATGACTTGAACAAATTCCACAATATGACATTTTCTGAAATTAATATCGAATATCAACGCAAGCTAGATGGTAAAATATTCTCAAGACAATTTTACTATTTAATAGCCTTGCCTTACAATTCATTAGAAACAGTATTTATACGTAATTCAAAAGATATGATAATTGGTACTAATAGAGAAGCTTCTAAAATGAGCTATCTAATAAAAAGGCGTTATAAAAGGAAGTAGAATGATATTTCGGCGCTCATGGAGCTCGCTCAGATTCTTTGAGTTAAATAAAATAAATCTGTGGGTGCTTGTTGTGTGAAATAAACAGGATATTGGTTTTAAGCAATCTAATATATGTTCAGTGAAAGAAAGGAGGAAAGAATGGCTAAGCAAAGTATCGTAACGTTCACCGGCAAATCAAAAACAGAATACGACTTCAACGTCTATCCTTGGGACACCAGTTTCAATAAGGACTGCGGTGCTGTCTATTTCATTACCAAACGTACAAAGAAATCTGATAGTGGGCACTCCCACACACCAATCTATGTCGGTCAGACAGAGGACCTATCGACGCGATTCGACAATCATCACAAGCAGGCATGTTTTGACAAACACAAGAAGAACAGTGTATGCGTTTATGGAGAAGAGGACGAAGATACACGTCTCGAAATTGAACAGGATTTGATCGACAACTACGATCCTCCCTGTAATGGCGAGGATGAGTGATCGCCAATTCAATAAGCGAATAAACAATCGCTTCTCCAGAGCAAACAGCACATATGTTTTGCTTTGTTGAGTTTTAAAGGATATTTAAATTTAAGTGGGATGATGTATATCGGCACTCATGGAGCTCGCTCAAATTCTATTTATTAAGTTAAATATGATTAATCTGTGGGTGCTGGTTGTTTTAATTAAAAAGGAGATATTGATGGTAAATTATGATTATTTAAGCAGTCTAATGTATGTTATATATATTTTGGAAATTGGAGGATATCAGTATGAACATTGATGAAACAAAGCAGGAGTCTGGTAGAAGATCTGGAAAGGATCGTAGGAAAATCAATGATTTAAACTATAAGGGACCAGAAAGAAGAAGTGGACGAGAAAGAAGATCGGGAGAAGACAGAAGAAAACAAATAAGAAGAATAGAGTGACACTTTGTTGTCAAATTTGAACCCTTGTGTTGAAATCTAAGTGGGATGATGTATTGCCTGAATAAAAAGAAGCTCGGTTAAATAACCGAGCTTCTTTTTTTAAGATGAACAAATAAGTCTATACTACTGAAACTTGAACGGCTCTCATGCCTTTCTCAGTTTTTTCAGTTTCAAACTGTACTTCTGCACCTTCTGGAAGTGATTTAAAACCATCACCTACAATACATGAGTGATGAACGAAATAATCCTTTCCATCTTCAGATGAAATGAATCCAAATCCTTTTTGTTCATTAAACCACTTTACTGTGCCTTGAGACATACTATACTCCTTGAATTTTTTTTGGGATAAATCCCTGGCGAATAAGTCTAAATACTGCTATGTATATTCCCTATAATAAAACCGGGTAAAATAATAGAAGAATTAATTACACTTAATCAACGGGTGTCAGATGATTTTCAGCTGATTTATTGTCAACACGTTAATTTTTTTTAATAATTCATTTATTATAAATGCCAAATTTTCTGCCACTCTAGAAGAGTTCAAGACTTGTTGGCATTACTTGTTGGTTCAATCGTCTCGATTGAACCATTAGTTTTTCTTCAATATCGTTTACATACTGGTTACAAAGCCCCAGCTTGGTAACCAGATTTGCATTCCCAAGCAGGGGCTTGGGAACGAGTATCCACCAATCGGGACGATTGAACGAACTTATCGGACATCTTGGGGAACATCATTGGAAACTCAGTATTCATAGATTCCCGATTCCGATTTATATAAATCTAATCTGCTGTTATTAAAAAATATTTCTTTATATCAGAATCTTCTATTGGTAAAGTAATTATTCCACTGTCCGTTATTGAAGTTTCCAACACCCAGCTTGATCCCGGAAAATTTGCATAAGGATCATTACTCGAATAAATATAATAGATATATCCTTTATTCAGCCATGTAATTTGAAGACTATCTCCATTGCAGATGACCATAATATTAACACTATCAGGAGGATCTAATGCTGGAAATACAGACCTAAAAGTATTCAATTTTCCATATCCGATCTGATAATTGGGCTCGGTTCCAGCATTATCAGTATATTCATCTGTGAAAGCAAAATCATGCAGATTGGTTTTTATATCGGAAGGTGCAGCCGAAGGTTGTTTCTGCAGCATTAAAGCAATTGCACCTGCTACGTGGGGAGCGGCATAACTTGTTCCACTTCCTGACGCATAATAAGTTGTGTCATCATTATAATGAGGAACATAAACTCTCATATTTCCGGCAATATCCGGTTTTTGTCTTCCATCACGTGTGGGACCTCTACCACTACCTGAATATATTGTTCCGCTGTCATTTAGCTCGCCACCATAAAATCCGGCTGCCGCAATTGTCTGGTTTCCGCTTGCCAGATCATTCAATGTTTTGCTGGTATTTCCACCGGAAGCAGAAGTGAAATAATTTCCATTATAAGTAAAACTCCACCCATCGATCTGTCCGCTCTGAATAGAATCTCCTCTTAGTTTCACTTTCCAGGTACCTGTGGCAAAAGAATCTGCTTCTGTAGGAGAAACATAGACCACAATATGATGGTCACCGTTGGAAGGATCATCCGTACAGTTGTAGATTTCTCTTATACCATCATTTGTTGTATCCACGTAAGTGCTGTCGTAAGAGATCGGACCTATCTCCGCAAGGTTGGGAGAATCGAGATATACGGAAAGTGTATCATTACCGGAAAACCAAAGATCAATCCCAAAGTCATCAGTTGCAACATCGATATCAAAAGTATGAAAACCATCCTGCGCAATCGTAGTCTGGGCATGTATTCTCTGAGAGCCGGAGTTGCCACAGGCAAACACAACTATTTTTCCTGGTCCGCACAGGTTATCTATTGCTTCCACCCGCAGAGTTGTTCCGTCATGAGCACCATATTGATTTCCCAGGCTGATATTTACAACAGCAGGCTTTCCCAGAGTAGAAGCTTTATTCATGATGTATTCCACGCCATCCTGCAAATATGTACTGCTTGCGGATGAACTTCCTTTGACGTAGATTATATCTGCATTAGGAGCCATTGCAGAATAATCCTTTCCGTTGGGAGAAGCAGAACCGTCTCCTGCCATTATCCCGATGCAAGTATTTCCATGATAACCCGGAGTTTGATTACACGAGCCATTATTAATGGCAACACTGTCATATTCGGTTCCATAAGTATAGCCTGTGGGGTGATTGCTTCCACCGGAACCTGTAAATTGATCCCAGATGTAATAAATGCGTGTATCACCATTATCCTTCTGAAAATCTTCGTGTGTAAACCTGATACCATAAGGATCGATAACAGCAGCCACAATGCCGGTTCCGTCATAACCTGCAGTTTGAGATGCATCGGCATTATTACCGATGTAAACTGTTCCTTCTGTGCCTGTTTTCGTAGAATCTGAAGTGCTTACTTCCAAAAGAGGGAAATCCATCGTATTAGCTTCCAGTCTGAATATATTTTTATCCTGTAATAGAGTTTCTAATTCTTCAAAGTTGATGATGGAAGCTGCAATATCTCCGGCTTTACTTTGAACGGGAATATTTTTTTCTAACAATTCACTTTTTGAATAAGAAGTTCGATAGGATATGGAGATGTGAGGGATATTATCAATATATTGTATCGGAATGATACTATCTTTATCAAGTTTCCGGGGGTTTTGTTTATATATCCGATAGATCCGTTGAAGAAGCGGGTCCATTTTTCTTATTTCTTTTTTTGTAAGGCAAAAAAGAAATAGAGGTAAGAAAATAAGAATTATAATAAATATGAATCTATGTTCTTTCATTTTCAAATTCTCCTTTTATAGATTTTTAAATGAGTACTGCACTGCATAGAATCATAAAAATTCAACCCAGAAGCAAACCGACCGAAATTTGATCCGGAGTGTTTACTCCAGTTTTTATTGGATTTCGGATCAAACAAAACGAACTTGTATGTTTGAATTATTTATGTCAAAGAAAATGTTCCCTTGCTGGTTCAATCGTCCCGTTTCTTGTTGGTTCAATCGTCCCGATTGAACCATTA
>CBDUTJ010000071.1:0-6777 GCA_965370415.1 uncultured bacterium
CATTGTTCAATGATATCGCCCGGATCATCTGTAAAACCGGGTGTATATCCATTAATTTGCATCCATTCTGTAAATGATGCGACATTATTGTTATCTGCTGCTAAAACACTAACTGTAAACAAAAAGATGGTTAAAAAAATCAACATTTTTTTCATTTAATTTCTCCTTAATTTTTAATTAATTTTGTCATAATTTTTTATCTTCGATAGAGAATATCATATTTCTTTATTTACGATAGCAACGGTTTAACTTTTAATTTTGAAATTAACATCTTTTTTCTTCCTTCAATAATTCATAAATTACCTACTATCAAATAAATTACACAATAATAAATTTAATGTTGGCATTTATTATTCTTTTCATTTTATTTGTCAAATCTTTTTCAAGAAAAATCACTTATTTAACTAAATATAATTAACTAATAAATAAAAGACTTTTTAATTCTAATTTATTATATATAACATTTATTTTATATAAATATCATAATTTCAATATAAAGATATAGCACACTATAAAGTACGAAATTGGAATTTGTAAAAAATTTGTGAAATGAGATACTCTATTTGGATTTGAGAATTGTTCACATCAGGTTCAGGATCAACAAAAAAAGATTAATGTTTATTTTTAGGGATCGACTAACTCCATTTGTAGCTCTTTCCATCCTTCTATACCTTCATACATATGATGCACTTTTTTGAAACCAAGATTGGACATTATAATAACAGTTTTCTTGCTTCGAATACCAGATTGACAATAAACAAGATACGTTTTTGTTTTATCCATTAATTTTAGAATATCATGGAAATTTGGATCATCAAAATTGATATTTAAGGACTGTTCGACACATCCGCTTCTATATTCATCTTTAGTTCTAACATCCAGTATTATCAGCTCGTTGTTCTCTTTCAAATTTTCTATTATATATTCAGCTTTTTTAATAGGGATATCAATGAATTCATTTTTTGACGAATTCTCTAATTTTGTTTGTATAACTAATCCGGTTATTCTCAATTTTATTACACTCTGATAAGGATCATTTGAGATAATTGTTAGCATTGCCGAAATATTATTTCTCTCGGGAGTAGGTTTAACGCTAATTTGAATTGATCGTTTTTCACCAGGTTTTACAATAAACTCTGATGGATCGATTGAAAATAATTTATTAGATATTTTTACATTTCGAATATATAATTCTCTTTTTCCCTTGTTTTCAAGTTCAATTTTTTTGGTTTTCAATTCATCAGGCTTTACTTGACCAAAATCAATCATCCTATTCAGAATAAATATTTGGGGTGATTTTGCCAATTCTTGTGTTGTTAATATAGAAAAATCTTCAACAATATTGGTCAAAATTGAAAAATTTCCTTGGTATATATCTTCATTAAATTTAATATTCAATTTAATTATATCTATTGACTTACCAAAATCACATCGTTTTGAGTCTACAAGAATGATCATTTCCCCAACTTGGCAGGAATCCAATATTTCAGGTTCAAAATTAATTTTAATATGTTCAGGAGTATTACCACATTTTATATACATTACTTCTTCTGTAGAATTTTGAATTTCAATTTTTTTTGTTATATTTGTACCAAAAATAATATCATTAAAGTCGATAAAATTATTTGTTACAAGTAAAGGACCAATTTTGTTTCTGAATTTACCTGGTGTAGGTAAAACATTTCCCTTAATAGTTAATATAACTATTTCATCATTGATATTAGTATTAACTTTTATTATTTTGCTAAATTTTCCTGGACGATCGGTGGGATCGAATTGAACTTCAATGAAACCGGTTTGCCCCGGTTCTAACTCATCAGTTGACCAACTGGGAGTAGTACATCCTCACACAGCTTTAATTTTTTCCAATCGAAGTGATTCATCTCCTGTATTGGAAAATATAAAATTGAAATTGTATGGCCCTTCTTCTTCATTTATTTTCCCAAAATCATGAACTAGTGAATCGAATGTAATTGCAGGTTTTGAAATTAATATAATGTAAATACAAATAAAAAGAATTAAAAAAATTATTTTCTTCATCTTTTTTATTTCCTTTCTTTATTTATTTAAAAGTAAAAATTCTGATTTTCTGTCAAGTTCAAATCTGGAAAGTTAAATTATTATAAAAAACTTTTTTTATTTAATATTCCATTTCGGATATCATTTTATCGAACTTGCTCTAAGGTGGAGCCTAGAGTGAGAATGAAACATAAAAGGGGGAACTAAAGAGTGGAAAAGAAGAAGGATTTTCATAGATTCCAGTTCCAGTCAGGAATAACAGGGAAAGAGGATATTTTTTTATCCTGTAAATCCTGATCCAGACAAAAAAACGCCCCGGAACTCCGGGGCGTTATATTCTTTATCAAATAACGAATCACTTCAAAAGAATCATTTTCTTAGTAGAAGTATATCTACCGCTGTTGCCTTCTGAAACCATTTTGTAGAAGTAGACACTACTGGAAACAGATTTTCCGGAATTATCCTTACCATTCCAGGTTGCTGTATAATTGCCGCTTTCCATAACTTCATTTACAAGTGTTTTCACAAGCTGTCCTTTCATATTGTAAACTTCAAGTGTTGTATAACCTGCTTCTTTAATTGAGAATGCGATGTTGGTTTCGGGATTGAACGGGTTCGGGAAGTTTCCACGCAGTTCTGTTACAAGAGGAATAATATCCCCAGCATCAGATCCAATGTATGTAAATGGATATTCCATGATCTCAGATTCACCGTCATCGTAAACTGCAGAAATACCAGCAATATAACTTTGACCGATATTCAGGTCTTCATACAGCCATTCTGTAGCAGTTGTAGTTCCGATGGGATCTTCCCAAGTATCAAGGTAGACGTTGTAACCCAAAAGATCACGTAAGTTGTCATTGTTATTCTTGGTTCTTTGACCTTTTGAATCATCTCCGGAATCAGCAGGTCCGGGAGGAGCATCCCAGGTACATAAGCCTGTCTCTTCATCAACGTAAAGGTTACTGGGCGGGATATTACCGGAAACAGTAAGAGTTACTGGAATCACATAATCATCACCGCGAGTAGCAGTGTAATTGGAGTTATTATGGATCAACAGATCGGCTGTGAGTACATCTCCCATAAGAAGCTCTGCTGTATCAAATGTAACTTCAACTTCAATTGTTCCACCATTGGCAGGAACTACACCTGAAGCATTATTGGTGATAGAAACCCATGTATCTCTCGTTCCTGGGAAAGCTAATACAGTAACTTCACGTCCACCTTCGAAATCACCAACTAATGTAGTTGCACCAGTTGTTGTATCAACAATTCGTAAGTTTCCGTCAAGTCCACCACCATAAGCTGCCCAGAAAACAATATCTGATTCAGGATCCCAAGACATACTTTGTGCATAACCACAATTAAAACCTACTGGTCCTATCTCGGTACCAGCACCAGTATCCTTATCAATATTCCATAATGTGTCAAATGTAAGATCAATACCCCATAGTTCTCCATTACCGTCACATGCTAATGTAAGCATTATACCACCAGTATTTCCGAGAGGTCCTACTAAGGTAGCTGCACCGGTAGAAAGATCTATAGTGTAAAGGTCGGTACTATTCACAGCATACATTGTTCCTTCGGTCTTATCACAGGCCATACCATTTAGGAATGCGGTTAAACCTGTAGGCCCGACTAATGTCGCTGCGCCAGTAGCACAATCAATCGTGTAAGTATTATAATCGTCCGGATTGTTGGTATAGAAGAAGTCAGTGTTTACAGCATCAAAATCTCCGCAGTAAGCAGTCCAAGCAGGAGGTGAGAGTATTTCGGTCATATCTCCTGGAGTATCTGTATCAAATGTTCCATAGAAATAAGTACTGTATTCTCCTGCTCTAAACCAAGCTATAGAACCACGAAGGATATCTGTAGATTGTTCTTCAAAAGAATTCTCGTAACGAACATAACTCAGATCGATTCCAGCAGAAGCTTCCACATCTTCTCTACGTGGATAGTTATCATTATATGGTAGATACTTTGGTCTTGGAATATTGTTTCCTCTAATTTCATCTGGATAGTCAAAGCTGATATTGTATTCAAGATCACCTGGACCAGCATTGGTGATGGTGAACGTCTGCACTTCTGTTTCATCTGGAGGTAGGTAAGATGTAAGTTCTGTAACATTAACAGCAATTTCCGACCAGAGTAATGAGAAATCGAGAGTATTAAGTCCTTCGACAATTGAATAACCCAATTCCTCGCCAGCAAGATATAATGGAGCTACGCATGAAATATCGTAGTCTCCGGGCCATATATCTTGAATATCATAGGTACCATCAGCCAGGGTTGTAGCACTGAGCCCCGTTCCTTCAATTGAAACTACTGCACCTTCTATAGGAGTGCCGGTTCCGAATTCGGTAACGGTTCCTTCCAGCCAGCCCGGATCAGGTATCTCTGCACCGCTTACAGAAACATCATCTATAAACCAGCCCGGATAATTAATAGAACCATCTGAACCGAAATGCCATCTGATTATAATTGATTGGTTCATATATCCGGAAAGATCGAAAATTGCTTCTGACCAGGTCATTTGAGTACCACTATAACAAGGTTCTCCTGGAATTCCAGCGTTAGCAGTAGAAGCAGCATCTTCAGGATAACCTCCTTCTGGAAATATAATATCCCAGGAAGTTCCACCATCAGCAGAAACCTTAACATTTCCTCCATCCCAGTAGCTTTCGATGTCATACCAGTGCCAGAATTTCAGTTCGGCAAGAGGTGATACTATATAGAACGGAACGGGGGTATCCAGGGTAAAGTTCGCACTTGATGGATAATCAGCACTCAGCACCGTACCCCACAGTTTAACGCCGGAATAGGCAGAAGCAGGTCCATTAGCTGGAATTCCCCATTGCCATCCATTCGGGTTATCACTAATAAGCCCGCCGTCACTATTTTCAAAATCACACCAGTAAGCATAACCTTCCAAAGCAAAATCTACAGTGGTCGTCAAACCATCTTCAATGAGAACACCTTCCACAACCTCGATGGGATAATTCGGGAAACTGCAGAATACATCATAAGTTTCTACAACCATATCTACAATAGAGTAATATCCAACGTCGTTAGTTACAGTATCATATGCATAACCACCGTCGCTGATGGCATTGATCTCTGCTCCAATCAGAGGATCACCAGTATCGGCATCGGTCACTGTTCCGTCAAGTGCTCCAAATAAATTGGGATCCATGCCAATATTATACGTAACAACTTGATTTGCAAGTACTTCAACCTGTCCGAAGAAATCATAATATCCATCTTTGAATGCTGTTACGTCCTGAATGCCAGTTACCAGATCCTCAAGAAGATATTCTCCCAATGAATTTGTAGTAGCTGGTCCCCAGCTTCCTATATAAACTTCGGCACCTTCGATAGGATTGGTAGTTACATTATCTGTAACAACACCTTCTACGTCTCCATGTGCCAGCTCAGAATAATAAAAACGCATATCAGGATATGTTGATTTGTCATTAGGAGAAGCCGGGGGATTCATTGCATAGAATTCAATGCTATCACTATACTTGTGTAAAGTACGACAAGGAGTAGCTGATTCTGTTGTCCACCATACATCAGAGGTACTATACCATTCATCGTCATCTTTAACAATCATTATTACAAGATTATGTGTGTAAGTATATTCAAATGGAGTGTCAAGAGGAATTTCTAACCAGTAATCACCTGTAGGAACATCGATGGTTCCATCATAAACCATTGTCAATTGACTTCCATCGATCCAGCCACCTGTAAGGTCATCTACATCGACTTCACCAATCCAGATTTCAAGATTAAATGGATTAATAGTACTGCCTATACCTGCTGCATGATAAGCAACAGTATTGATCAGCATATCTGTTCCAATCCATGTTTTGTCATATACACATTCAGTAATACTGTTTTCATAATAAATATTCATTGGAATCTGATAATCTGTAATTTCGGCATTTCCAATTTCTATTACTGTTATGCCAATGCCAACGCTGGGTGTTTGAGTAGAAGGTCCGGGTCCTGAATTGTTGAATGGAGTTACAGTATACCAGTATATGCCCGGATTAACGATAGTATCGTCTATCCACTGTGTAACCGGTCCGCCAATAGTAAAAGTGGCAGCATCGGAACGTTCAATATCGTAGCCTGTTACACCGGGGAAGTATCCACCGTGCAATCCTGTGGTGGGATTTACCCAATCTAATTGCGCCATCAGGTCACGGGTACTTACATCGGTAAGTGTGAGATCGGTAACTGCATTCGGCATATCTTCGCCAACCCATACGCTTTCAGTGGCGGGTGCACCTTCACCGAATGAATTATAGCCCACAACTTTGTAAGTATACTCCCCAGCAGAAGGTACGGAAACATCCGTGTAACTTCCAGGACCACCGATAACGGGAGCAGAATCCGTATAAATGAGAACATCACCTCGATATACTCTCATTTCCAGAAGTTCTGTGAGGGGATCTCCGCTTACTTGTTCTGTTGGGCATACCCAGTCGATATCAGCTATCAGGGCACCACCGGCATCAGGGATTACAACCAGACCACTCGGAGCTGCGGGTGCTTCCGGAGGGGCAACAAATGCAACAATATCGCCATCGATAATATAAAACTGATCATTACCAAAGTCGGTAAGCCAGTAGTTTTCACCCTCACCCGGCCAGGTGATACCAAAAGCACTAGCTCCTGCTGGAGCCGGAATTGTCTGAAGTATGTTGAAACTCGAATCTGTTTCATACACAACTCCGCCTGGAAAACTTG
>CBDUTJ010000072.1:0-6298 GCA_965370415.1 uncultured bacterium
TTCTAATGAGAAAAAATCTTCAGATTCTTCGAGGGAAAGATTGAAAGTCATACTCAGACCGTGTCCGGCTCAGACGGAAAGACGAAGATTTTTGCTGCTAATTCTTTCTACAGTTTCTTATGATCCCTTTTGCTAAAAGGGATTAGCAGGGATTCTACTGATCGGATAAGAACACAGTTTTCCTGTGAAGTTAAACTTCACTTTCAAGGGCGTTACGAAGTGTAACTTCGTAACGAGGAAAAATCTTCAGATTCTTCGAGAGAAAGATTGAAAGTTATACTCAGAAAGACGAAGATTTTTTATATTTTCTACGGCATCTTATGTTCCCTCGCCTGAGACAAGGGAGCAGGAGAGGGATAGCAGGGTGAGGCTATTTTGTGTGATTTCTTAATTTCTAATTCATAAATCGTACAACTTGACATAAAATACGATATTCAGGAATCTTTCTTTGAGCATGGTGAAAAAATGAGGAAAGTAGTTTTTATAGTATTAATATTTTCAATTTTTTGTTTTGTATTTTCCCAAAACCTGGGTGAGAAAAAGAAGAAACTGGAAGATCTTCAGGATCAGATATCCAAAGAACAGGAACACATCCAGCAGGTGGAGCAGCAAAAGAAAAAATCTGAAAGCGACCTTTCTACTACCAAAAAGAAAAAACAGCAAAGTGAACAGAAAATAAAGAAACTTAAAAAATCTGAAAAAGAGGTAAAAGAAGAACTCGATACAACCATCGGTAATTTAAAATCTACTTCATCTTACCTGGAAAATTTACATGCTTTATGTCAGGATGAATTTAACAAACTATTCTTGGCACATTACCGGGGAATTCTTTTTTCCGAAAAGAGAACAGATACTCACCTGCTTGCTTCTCTTATTCGGCAGACCGCTGATGAGATTAATGAGATCGAAGATAAAAAAAGCGGGTTGGAGAAAATTAAGAAAAAGGAAAATAGAAAATACGAAGACCTGGTCTGGACACGGATAGTTACCAATAAAAAGAAGAGAAAATACACTAAACAGATAGGCAGTCTGGAAGGTGAAATCAGCAATTATGAAAAAGAACGGCTGGCAGCTTTGGAACAGAAAAAAAAGCTGGAAGATGAAGCTGCTGCGCTGGACGAACTTATCACGAAATTACAGGCTGATATTTTTACAGAACATTACACATATAAATTTTCTACAGATAAACTTATCTGGCCTGTGAAAGGCGAAATAATTCGTGGTTATGGTGTACATAAAAGCGATCAGTACAAAGTAAGTACAAAGAACAACGGCATTGATATTGCAGCAATAACCGGCTCGAATATAGTTGCCGTGGAAGATGGAGTAATAGCCTTTGCCGAATGGTATAACGGAGCCGGTAAATTAGTGATAATAGATCATCAGAATGGATTTCACACACTATATTCGCATAATAGCTCTCTGCTTGTTTCCAAGGGAGATAAGGTTAAAAAAAATCAGTTGATAGCTCTTTCCGGTAGTACCGGTTCTGCCAGGCAGCCCTGTGTACATTTTGAATTGAGAAAAAAGGGAATTCCTGTTAATCCGCTCGATTACCTGGAGTGATAAAAGTTTAAGGTATAATTAATTTTTAAAGAACACTTATTTACTTTCTTCGAACTCGCAGATCTCTTTATTCTTTCTCACATTATCCCAGGGGAAATATCGTCCGTTCATTGCTATGTAAATCCCTGGAGGAAGGGTTTGCACAAATGCTATCGCACTTCCAAGATTGAAAAGTCCATCTGAACTTCCAAATGTGTATGGTATCATTGCACCAGTTATCACAATGGTCTTTTCCTTTACAATTTGTGCAATTGTTCTTGCAGTATCAACCATTGTGTCAGTTCCGTGTGTAATGACAATCCTGTTTTCCTGTGCATTCATACAATTCTTGGCAATGATCTCTTTATCATCTTCACTCATTTCTCTACTGTCCACCATCATCAGAGTTCTGATGCTGATTTTCAACCTTGATCTTCCCAGTTCAAGCATTCCGGGTATGTGAGAATCATTAAAATAGAGTTCACCTGTTTTCTCATTATACTCTTTGTCGAATGTTCCACCTGTTATTATTATTCTTATTGAATCTTTCATTATTTTTTCCTTTTTTTAAAAAACTTTTCTTTATTAATTTTGCGTGTTTTTCTTTTTAAGGTAGTTATTTTGTCAAATATTTTATAAAATGCTTGCCTAATAAATCGTTCATTTTTTGTTTATTCAGTGTATTTGAGAGAAAAAGATGAAAATTTATAATAAAATTTCAAAAGTAAAATATTTTGAAGATGCAGTATTTCTGCATTATACAGGTAATATGTTTGGAATTGGCTGCTCTGCTTTCAATGAAAAAGCAGTAAGAAAAATTGATAACCTGAAAAAACGAACTCACAAGAAAGGGTATATTGTTTTAATTTCTGAAGTAGATTGGTTGGAAAGGTACAAAATAAGATATCATCCTAAATTAAGAAGGCTATTCCAGCAATATTGGCCCGGTGAGCTATCTGTCATTTTAAATGATCAGGCAGATAATTTTAAATTTGTTTCTCAAAATCAAAAAGTAGCATTCAGAATTCCAACAAGTTCCTTTCTAAGAGAATTTATAAAGAAAATTGATAAGCCCATTATTAGTACCAGCACAAATCTATCGGGTGAAGTTCCTTATGAGAATGTTAAAGATATTCTGCAGGAAAAAAGTAACTGGTTCGATTTTGCAGTTATTCCTTCCAAATATGAAGAACTCAGCACAATTCCTTCCACAGTTATCGATTGTACGAAAGAAAATATTGAATGCATCAGGGAAGGCAAGATACTGTTTTCTGAAATTCAGAATTCTTATGCGAAACCCCTGATCCTTTTTATTTGTACAGCCAATATTTGTCGCAGTCCCATGGCAGAATATTACTTACGACATCTGGTGGAAAAGAATGATCTCTCGTATCGAATTGGTTCGGCAGGTTTTTTTGATAGTGGTGTGATGATCTCTGAAAATTCCAGAGTTGTACTCGATGAAAATGGCATCGATGCATCCAAACATGTTTCCACGCAGATCAATGAGCAGTTGATCCAGGATAGCTGGCTGGTGCTCACAATGACGACCCAGCATAAGTTGTATCTTCTGGATTACTTTCCAAACAGCATAAATAAGGTTTTTACACTTTCAGAATTCACGGATTATAATATAGATATTGATGATCCTTATGGATTAGATGTTTATTTTTATCGCGAAACATTCAAGAAAATTAAAGATAGAATTGAAAATTTATTTGATAAACTTTTAAAGGAGGAAAAATGAGAATGCAATTTCTTTTTGGTGGACTGTTCTGGGGAATTTTATTAGTACTTTTTGGAGCTACAATAATTACAAAAGCAGTTTTCAAGATAAATATTCCCTTTTTCAGAATTGGGTTTGCTCTTCTGTTAATTTATTTTGGAGCTAGAATATTATTTGGTGGGACAGGCTTCAAGACAGATCGCAATACAACCATGTTCAGCGATACAAAAGTGGAGTATCTTGCCCCCGGCAGTGAGTACAATGTTATTTTTGGAAAGAGCACAATAGACTTGAGCGATATTGATATTTCAGGTGGTAAAGAAAAGGTCGAAATTTCTGTTATATTCGGCTCGGGTCTCATTTACATCAACCAAGAGATACCAATGAAGATCAAGATCAGTACAGTGTTTGGCGATACTAAAATGCCCGTTGGGAATGTGAGTTTCTTTGGAGATTATATCTACAAAACCGGCAGTTACACCGAAGGAGAAGATTATCTTAGACTGGATGTCGATGTAGTTTTCGGTAGCGTGATAATCGAGGAGAAATGAGAACTGAATTATCTGAGTTTATTGTAAAACTTCTTACTGAAACAAAAAAGAATGATCTCATAGTTTCTGACGAGAAAGTAATCGATTTTGGAGTTCAACTTAAATTTTCTAGAAATGAGGAAGAAATACCTTTGAATATTTACTATTCAAAGAAAAAAGGTGTCTCTACAGTAATTGGAGGTGCGCCAAATAATAAACTAAAACCGCTTTTGCAGAGAATCCTGGATCAAAAAATAGACCCTGTTCAAACAGATCACAACTGGAAATTGTGGGCAGGAACGGATGAATCAGGCAAAGGAGATTTTTTTGGACCGCTGGTAGTTTGCGGTTTCATCTGCAATCAGGCAATGCTGCCAACTCTAAAAAAACTGGGTGTAAAAGATTCCAAGTTATTGAAGGATGGAGATATTGAGAAGATCGCAAAGCAACTGTATGCCAGGTTTTTTAACAATGTGGAGACTATAATTTTGCATCCATCCAAATACAATGAACTATACGAACAATTCCGAAAACAAAACAAGAAGTTAAATGAACTTCTTGCCTGGATGCACGGACGGGTTATTCTGAATTTAAAAAAGAATCACAAATTTGAAGGTGCTGTGGTAGACCGCTTTGCCAGCGATAAAACCCTGCTTTCTTCTCTTAAAGATCTGAAGAAGATCAAATTACAGCACAGGATAAAAGCCGAGGATGATCTGGCCGTTGCATCTGCTTCCATCATTGCCCGTTATTTATTTTTAAAGAAGATGAAAGAGCTTTCCGAAAAATATGAACTGGAATTATCTAAAGGAGCTTCTGAGAAAGTTGTGAAAACTGCTTCTGAATTTGTTACCAAATATGGAAAAGAGAAGCTGAGAGAAGTTGCAAAAATACATTTTAAGACTTTCCAGCAGGTATAAAAAGGATATTCTGATGATAATGAATTATAAAGAATTTAAGCCCGAAATTGGTAAAAGAACGTTCATTGCTCCTTCTGCAAATGTAATTGGCGATGTTAAGATCGGTGCAGATAGTTCGGTTTGGTTTGGTACCATTATTCGCGGTGATGTTCATTCCATTAAGATCGGTAGTAGAACAAGCATTCAGGATCTGAGTATGGTGCATGTGAGTCAATATACAAAACCCGATAAAAGTGACGGATATCCCACAAACATTGGAAATGATGTAACTGTGGGACATAAAGTCATGCTGCATGGCTGTACCATTGGTGATGCCTGCCTTATTGGTATGAGTGCTACTTTGCTGGATGGTTGTGAGATCGGGAAGGAATCTATAGTTGCAGCAGGTTCTATTGTTACACAGAATAAAAAGTTTCCTCCTCAAAGTCTGATCATAGGAACACCGGCTAAAGTACTGCGAAAACTCTCGGAAAAAGAAATTGAAAATATTTATAAATCTGCAGAAAATTACGTAAATTATAAAAATAGTTATTTATAAATGAATTTGAAATGAACACATTAGTTTTAGAAGAAATGCCGGATCTGTTCTGGCAAAAAATTCAGGAGAAAGGTTGGGAAAAATATTTTTTCCAACCCGAAACTATACCTGCAACTCGTAAGATAGAGATTGTTATTATAAGAACAAAAACGGTTTTTGGTAGAACAATGTTCCGGAAATATCCTGCCCTTAAAATGATCATTCGTGCTGGTAGCGGTTTTGATAATATCGATATTCAGGAAGCCAGACATCGGAATGTGATAGTCTGCAACACCCCGGAGGCAAATGCAATATCAGCGTATGAACATACCATATCTTTTATAATGGCTTTAATTAAACAACATCAAACTGCAAAACAGAATATTCTGAGAGGGAATTGGAAAACCGGGTTGAAAAATAATTTGGAGCTTTCCGATTTGAATGCTCTGATTGTGGGTGTTGGTAGGGTAGGAACCAGAGTAGCAAAAGCTTTGCAGTATTTTGGTGCTGAAGTTAAAGGTGTCGATCCGTATTTATCGAAGACAGAATGGCAAAAAAAAGAAGTCGAATCTATCAAATATGATGATGGAATTAAATGGTGCAATTTAATTTCATACCACTGCCCACTTACATATGAAACAGAGAACTATTTTAATGATTCAACTATCAGCTTATTAGAACATCCTATCTGGCTTGTGAATACAGCACGGGGTGGAATTATTTCTGAGAATGCAGTAGCAACGGGATTAGAATGCGGTAAATTGTTAGGATTTGCAACCGATGTTTTTTCAGCGGAACCTTTTACTGCAACCGATTATGCCGATTATAATAACGTAATTTTGACTCCTCATATCGGATCCTTTACCAGGAAAGCAAAAAATCGAATATCCCTTGAAACCCTGGAAGTATGGTCAAAATTTGTTCATCATGGTCTGGTCGTTTCGGGAATAAATAAAAAGTATTTTTATAAAACAATAAAAAATTAATAAAAAATATAAAATCGGCTTGACACAAAAAGGGTGTATTTCAGTTTTGCCAGACCTTTTTAAAAGAAGAGGTA
>CBDUTJ010000073.1:0-6196 GCA_965370415.1 uncultured bacterium
ATAATGAAATTTAGATTAATTCTGATAATTCTGCTATTTGGAATAACTTTCATTTCGGCAGAAGACCTGTTGTTAGATGTGTTATTTTCTAATGATATCCATGGAGGAATAGACAGGTATGCAGCCACTTTCATGAATCCCGATTTTCCGCCCATGCTAGGTGGCGGTGGTTCTGCTGCTACTTATATCAATAAAGTACGGGAATTATCTGACGGAAATTTGCGGGATAATCTGCTGGTAGATGCCGGTGATTTCTTTCAGGGTCATCCCGTAGGAACAATAACCCAGGGCAGGGCTGTGATAAAGTATTTCAATATGATAGGTTATGATCTTAGTGTAGTTGGTAATCATGAATTTGACCTGGGAGAAGATGTCCTGATCGAAACTTATAAATTGGCACAGTTTCCCATCCTTTCCTGTAATATTATACGCAAAGGAACTAATGAATTGGTTGAATATGTAAAGCCTTATATCATCCTTGAGAAGATGGGAGTTAAGATAGGGATTATTGGCCTTACAACAACCGATACAGACAAGATGAGCTTTCCTGATAATATCAAGAACGTTGAGTTCCTGCCAGCCAAAGAATCATTAGAAAAATATATTAAGACAGTTCGTAATGAAGGTGTCGATCTGCTTATTGTGGTAGGACATATGGGATTGCCATATTATCCGGAACCTGTTTACAAATCTCGCTATATTGATGCCCCTGATCTATCTCAAGCGCGGAATTGGGGATATGATGCACAAGAACTTGCACATGAAGTTGAAGGTATCGATGTTTTTTTCGGCGGGCACATACACAAAGGATTTCCCGAACCCTGGGAAGATCCGCTAACTCATACATTGGTTTTCCAGGGATATGCTTATGGTAGTAATATCGGGCACGTAACACTGAAAATCGACAAAGAAACAAAAACTCTTTCAGGGTATGAAGTACCTGCAATAAAAGAAGGAGTAATGATAACACTATTCGATGATGAATTTATTCCTGATGAAGAGATAGCCGATACAATCCTGGTAATGCAGAAAATTGCGGAAGCCGGTATGGATGAGATCATTGGGGATGCTGCTATAAATATTACCAAGAGCGGCACAGGTCCACAAAACATGATCGGTAATATGGTTTGTGAAGCTATGCTGGACTATACAGGAGCAGATTTCAGTTTTATGAACCTGGGTGGAATACGAGATGAACTTTTAGCCGGTCCTATTTCTTATCGTGATGTATTTAATGTAATGCCTTTTGATAACCAGGTAGTTATGTTCGAGGTTGATGGAAAATTCCTGAAAGACATTATAGAAATACGTGTTAACGGTTCCAGGCACGGTTTGCGGGTAGCTGGTATTCAAGTTGTAATAAACAGAAAACGCAGCAATTTTGACAGGGTTACAAAACTCATGATCAGTGGCGAACCCTGGGATGCTGACAAGACCTATCAGATAGCAACTACAGATTTTCTATTGCAAGGAAACGCCGGTCTGGCTTTGCTTACAAAAATCCCTGAGTCACAAATAACTCGCTATGAGCAGGATCTGCGTGATGTTATTATAGAATACATCAAGAACTATTCACCTGTAACCACACGTATTGATAATCGCTGGAAAAGGGATGATAAAAGTGAATTATCACCGGAACTTGAAAGAGTATTAAATAATCAATAAAAAAGAAATGAAATAAATTCGTTGACTGATGTTTTATAAATTTTTATCTTGTCTACAGAATTTGAGCGAGTTTCGTGTTTTTTTCAGGATTCAGACTTTTGATAATAATTTAAAATGAAAACGTTCTAAATTTAATAAACATTAGAAATTAACTCTAAAGGAGATTCAGGTTGAACGAAATAGGTCGACTGAATGGAGAAGATCGCAAGAAATTGAATGCGATACTCGATTCCACTTTCAAGCTTCTTGATAAAAACAAAATAGCACAGGCAGAAAAAAAACTGATCGAAGTATCTAAAACGCCTAATTACTTCACACGTGAATATCTGGGAAGAAATCTCACTAATTATGAAGATCATGATACGATGATGAAAATAACTCAGCATATGTTAGAGCATAAATTATATGGTGTTCGAGCAACCGCATTATTTTATTTATATAATTTTTACTATGAAGAACCTGAAAAGATCTATGAAATCCTGGAAAAAACTTTCGATAGTGTCCCCTGGGAAGTTGAGAGCATAATAAATGATATGTGGAAGCGATTTCCCGATTTAATGAAAGAAAGAATGAGCGGCTGGATTAAATCTGAAAATTCACATAAAAGATCGTTGTCATTTCACGGGATGGAAAATATTGCGAACTCCGATCCAAACTTCATTATGGATTTTATAGGGAAAGTTATAGATGATGAAACAATGGAAGTTCAGAAAAAAATTACCCATATACTTACTCAGGTTGCCCGGGTAAATCCGATCATTGTCTTTCCTTATATAAGAGAATGGCTATCCGAAGCCAACGAGCAAAGAATTAAAACCATCTGGGTCTCTATGAAGAAACTTGCCAATATTGTAGTACAAAAAAATAGAAGAGACAAAACAGAAGAATTCGTAGTTCTCACAGAACAAACAATTAAAGATTGGATGAATGACGAAAAAGAGAATATTTCTCAGATGGGTGAAAGACTCTGGCGTATAATTCAAAGAAATAAACAATATTAAATGGGAAAAAATCTTTTAATTAAAATTCTGGTTCTCATAATTGCGATTTTACTCTGGATGCAGTTTACATTAATGAAAATTCATGAAGAAGAAATCCCCATCTCAATAAAATTAGCAAATGTACCACACGACCTGGTGCTTGAGGAAGAGCTTCCTGAAATCCCTGTTCATATTCGTGCAAAAGGAATGGATATCCTTTTTTTAAAATTATCTAAAAACCATTTTGAAATTGATGCAGAAAACTTCAAATATGGAAAAAACAAACTCAGATTCACTGAAAAGAATTTAGTCTATTCCCACAGGCTTCAATTAGAGGTACTCAATATCGATAAAAGTGGTAATCTGAATGTGAACATGGATAAACTGGTTGAGAAGAAGAAATCTATCGAGATACAATATACTTCTGCCAAAGATGAGGAATTCTTCATCGAGAATAAGATCACAAATACTCAACAGAGGGTAACTGTGAAGGGTCCGCTGGCCATTCTTAATGCAATTAAAACAATTCAAACCGAACCGATCTCAAAGAAAATGGTGAAAAATGGAAAGCTTTCGGTTTTACTAATCACACCAGATGCTAAGGCCGAATTATTAAAAGACAGGATCATATTCGAAGTAACACAAACCAAGATCATCAACCGCACAATTTCCCTGATTCCCATTAAATTTCCGGAAACAGAAAATATCTCGATAATTCCTCAAAAAGTTTCGGTAATGGTGCGTGGCCCTAAAGAGCTTGTGGAAAAACTTGATAATACATCTATAATTGTCAACATTAATTTAGCGAAAGTACGAAAAGGATTTACAGAAGTAAAATTCGAAGTCCCTGCAGGTATCAGGATCATAGAGTACACTCCCAAGAAAATTCAGGTTATTGAAAATAAGTAAAGAATTACCTTCAATGGTGAAACATGATTAAGATACTTGCCTTTGAAACATCCTGTGATGATACTTCCGTAGCTGTTATCGATTCAGATTATAAAGTCTATAGTAATCTTGTCTCTTCCCAGATAACTCATCAGGATTTTGGGGGTGTTGTTCCCGAACTGGCATCACGAATGCATATGAAGAACATTATGAAACTTACACAAATTGCAATGAGTAAAGCTGAAGTAACTTTTGATGATATTGATGCAATCGCAGTTTCGGTAAATCCGGGATTGATCGGAGCACTATTGGTAGGTGTTTCTTTTGCCAAAAGCCTGGCTTACAGTCTGAATAAACCTCTTATTGCTGTGAATCACATGCTGGGTCATATCTATGCTAATAAGATCCGGAATTCTGATCTCGATCCTCCTTATCTGGCTCTTGTAGTTTCTGGAGGGCATACCGAGTTGGTTGATTTCAGAGCAATAGATGATTTTGATATCGTGGGAAAAACTCGCGATGATGCGGCTGGAGAAGCGTTCGACAAAGTAGCTAAGTTATTGGGATTGGGTTATCCGGGTGGACCGCAAATTGATAGTACTGCAAAAGGTGGCAATGCACACTTTGTAGATTTTCCGCGAGCCATGAAGCAAAAAGATAATTTCGATTTCAGCTTCAGCGGTTTTAAAACTGCGGTTCGGAATTACCTTTTAGCTCATGATAAAGAATTCATAAAGAAGCATATGGTCGATATTACCGCATCTGTTCAAAAAGCAATCGTAGACAGTCTGGTTTCTAAAACAATTAATTATGCCAAAAAGCATGGTTCGAAAGTAATAATTGTAGCCGGGGGCGTTTCAGCTAACAGCCTTCTCAGGCAGGAAATAACAGAACAAACAAGGAAAATGGGCATAAAAGTTTATTTCCCTCCCCTTGAATACTGTATGGACAATGCTGCAATGATAGGTGCTGCAGCTGTAGAAAAATACAAACGCAGGGAATTTGCCGATCTTTCTCTGAATGCTTTTTCTACTAAAGGTGTACGATTTATTTAATTATTTAATCCTGCTCTTACAGTTTCTATTGCTTGAAATAGGTTTCTTAATTTACACTCATCTAATTTGCCATTGGTTCTTATACCATTGCAAAGATCGATGCCAAATGGTTGAACAAAGCGAATGGCTTTTGTAATATTATCAGGATTAATTCCACCTGCCAGGAAGATGGGAATATCCAATTTCTGACGGATTATTTTACTAATCTCCCAGTTGTGAATCCTGCCTGTTCCACCCAATTCTTTCACTTTTAAGTTTGGATCTCCAGAATCCAGCAGTACAGCATCTACATGCTGTGAAACAGCAATTGCTTCATCAATGGAGCTCTCATCTAAAACGTGTATTACCTGAACAAGTTTAATATTATTTAATGCGAAGCGGATATCTTTATAGGTTCCTGTTTGTAATTTATCGACGATCTGTATTGTATTTGTTCCAACCAGCTTTTGATGTATGATTATCTTTTCTGCATCCGTCTCACTTGTCAGCAGGAATGAAGCGACAGGTGGTGGAATTATCCTAACTATTTCAGCAATTTTATCATCCGATATTACACCCGGTCCCCTGGGCATATTACAAACAAGTCCTAATGCAGATGCTCCCAATTCGATTGCCATTTTAGCTTCTTTCACACTGCCAATACAGCAGATTTTTATGCGCGGTTTAAGAGTTCCCTTCATTTTACTCCATTCAGATCAACTTGCTAAACTCTATTATATCTTCTACTTTCTCTGCTGTAAAATCAGGTTTAGTGTTCCAACCGGAAATATCATCGACAACACCATAATGTGCAGCGATACTGGATATTTTGAGTCTGGAATTTTTCCCTTTTAGAACAGCATTAGCATTATCCGCACAAACGATATCTGTTTCATGATCTCCTATATAAAATACGTGCCCGTCTGATGAATCACATAACTTATCAATGCAAGCCAGAAGACCATCCGGTTCAGGTTTCTGCCTGGTGATATCTACTTCTTCATAGCCGATGACAGCTTTAAAAAGATCTTCCAATCCATATTCGTTTAATAATTTAAGTATATTGCTATGTGAGTTTTGCGAAACAATACCATGTGGTATATTTTGTAATTGTAGAAGGACATCGTGAACTCCTGGAAAAAGTTTGGTTTGTGTGTTGTCCTGCAGTTGATATTCTGTCCACAGCTTTCCAGCCAGATCGGTTTGTTGGTTAGTGAGTCTGAATTTATGAATATACAGCTCACGCCAGTTTGTTGCTTTGGTAGTGGCAGAAATGTAATTCTCAAGAGAAGACAAAACAGGGAAAGTATCTGCTTTTTTCTGCGTTATCTGTTCTATTATTCTGCGGGTTACGTTCAGATTCTTTTGGCGTGTATCAACCAATGTTCCATCAAAATCCCAGATAATTGCTAAACCGTTATTCATAATATTCCAATTTTCAATTTTATTGTAATTCGATTTATTTTAATCTAATAGTCAATATTTAATTTCGAGTATTTTGGATATAATTTCAACTTGACCTGAAAAGTATAATTCAAATTCTCTGCTATGTGTATCATTAAAAAGAACGTGCTGGGATAGCTCAGATGGTAGAGCAACTGATTCGTAATCAGTAGGTCGGGAGTTCGA
>CBDUTJ010000074.1:0-5697 GCA_965370415.1 uncultured bacterium
ACATCGATCTTTCCAATAAAAAAAAGAGAATCAGTTGTAATACCGCGATAGATACGGTACTCGATGATTCTCCTCTCTTGTGGCAAAGGCTTCCAACTGATCACCAGTCCAGACCCATCGTCACCAGGTATATCATCAGTGGAAAGATTTTCCACGATATACTCTGATTCGTTAACTGCAGCATGGGTCGTTTGTGGTAAGAGCAAGAAGCTAAATGCCAGAAGAAACAGGAAAAACCCAGTTCTGGCAAAGGTTAACTTCATAAACATCTCCTTTACTTTTTTTATCGTTTAATTAAGAAAATTTTTAGCAAAAACATTCGTTACAACCAATATTGTCAACCTGTTTATTTTACGTGGCTTAATTGTCTATTTCAAGGCTGGAAATATCCGAATTATAAAGATAGGTTCTCAAACTATCTACATGAATTTGAAACAGATCCATTTCAACTTTTGGAACTGGCGGACCGGAAACATTTTTCAACCTCAACGGATTAATAGCCTTTCCATAATGATAGATAGTATAATGCAGATGATCCCCGGTTGAAAGACCTGTAGATCCTACATAACCTATGATGTCATGCTGTTTAACTTTATTTCCTACTTTGTATTTTCCATAACTGCTCAGGTGACCATAGAGTGTTTTATATCCGTTAGCATGACGAATTATAATAGTTTTACCATATCCTCCTGTTCTGCCGTTTATGGTCGGGTGTCCTCCTTTCCAACCTCTATGAATGATTGTGCCGTCTGCAGAGGTTTCTACAGGTGTTCCATAAGCAGCAGCATAATCTACTCCATTGTGCATCCACGATTTTTTTGTAATTGGATGCCTTCTCATTCCAAAATATGAAGAGATCCGTTTGTAATTTAATGGTGATTTCAAGAAGGCTTTCTGAAATGATTTCCCATTTTCGTCATAATATTTGGAAATGCCTTTGCTATTTGTATAACGATAGGCAATATTATCATAGTTCCGGCTGGTATATTGAGCTACCAGGATTTCACCGTATTTAATGAATTCTCCATTTTCAGTTTTGTACTGCTCAAAAGTCAGCTTGAAAGTATCACCCTTTTGAGGATCGATAAAAAAATCTATGTCCCATTGGAATATCTGACTCATCATAACTGCCAGGGCTGGTCCTTCTCCACCACCTATAACGGCGTTCCAGAGTGAAGATTCCATTACTCCCTCGAAAGTATCTATCTCTTTTACCAATTTCAGAGTATCGATTTGAGTGAGGAAAACATCAGCAGTATCGCGAATAACACGATAAGTGTGAATCTTGTCGGGAATATAAATTAATTCGTGCATTACGTCCAGAGTATCAAGTCTCACCACAAAGCTGTCTGCCGGTTGAGCACGTCTGAGATTGTATATGGAATCCATTTTATTAACGAATTTATACACTGTGGCATTTTCGATACCTTCATCGATGAGGGCATTTGCTAGTGTTTCCCCTTCCTGCAAGGAACCGGATAGATAAATAAAGGGATCTATTTCTTCGGGTGTCTTTTTGCTGCAGGAAAGCAATATTAATAGTAGTAAACAAAACACAAAAAATCTATTCATCTTTTTTCCTAAAATTATTTATTGAATGCTTTTTGTTTTTACTGCACATGTTGTCAAATAAATTTCATGATTCCTAATAGGTAACAGCAAAAAACTTGACCAGTGCAAGTGAAATCTGGAATTGGAATAGTAACTAAAGTTATTGTAAGGAGAAAGATGTTAAGTATAATCGGTGCATTAATAGCGCTTGGAATATTGGTTATTGTTCATGAAACCGGGCATTTTGTTGTTGCCCGGATAGTTGGTGTGGAAATAGAGAAATTTTCCATCGGTTTCGGACCCAGATTATTCGGTTTTAAAAAGGATAAAACAGAATATAGAATCTCTTTAATTCCTCTGGGTGGTTATATTAAAATGAAAGGTGAAAACCCGAACGAGGAAGTTGATGACACCGCCGGTTCCTATCATTCCAAATCCTGGTGGGAAAGAGGATTAATCGCCTTTGCCGGACCTTTTGCGAACTTCCTTTTTGCGCTTATTATATTTATCGCTTCTTTTGCCATAGGCAGATATTATGAAGATCATTTTCCGGTTGTCGGAAAGGTCGAACCGGCATACGAACAAATATTTGAGAAAAATGATACAATATTGGAAATAAACGGTCACCCTGTTCAGGGATGGAGTCAGATAGTGCAATATTCAAAACAGGGTGAAATTAATTCCTATCTGATTAAACGTGAAGGTAATCTAATAAATCTGGATCTGGATGGAATTGAACCTGAAACCTGGTATAGTGAGATATTACCATTATCCCCTTCTGTTATTGGAGAAGTAGCACCGGGAATGGCAGCTTACCAGGCAGGCTTAATGTCTGGAGACAGCATTCTTGCTGTGAATGGTAAGAAGGTGAATGACTGGTATGAAATGCGGGAACTGATCACCGGCAGCGAAAGTGATGAAATAACTCTCGTCATCAAGCGAGGAGAACAAACTTTTGAAAAATCTATGATGCTTGAAGAGAACATATTACAGGATAATAAGATCATAGGAATAACACAATACCTACCCGTAAAAATTGAAGAACGTTATAATATCGTAGAATCTGTAGCGTATGGTTCGATCACCACTGTGAATTTTGTAGCGCTGAACTACGTTATGCTATTCAAACTGATCACCAAACCAAAGGCTATCAAATCCAATCTGGGTGGTCCGATCATGATCTATACTATGTCTAAACAAACCATAAATAAAGGTTGGAATTACATACTTTCCTTTATTGGTGCTATCAGCATAATACTGATGATCATGAACCTGTTGCCGATCCCTGTGCTGGACGGAGGGCATATCTTCTTTTGTTTTATAGAAGGTATTCAGAAAAAACCACTTTCCCAGAGATTGCAGATAGCTTTCCAAAATATTGGTATCTTCATCTTATTATTCTTGATGGTTTTTGCTTTTTGGAATGATATCAGCAGAATTTTTGCACGTAACGTCGCCATTAATGAACAGAAAATAAACATGGAATAGACGGAGGTAAGCATTTTCGAATTTACAGTAAAGGCAAAAAGTGGTAATGCCCGAGCTGGACTCCTTGTAACTCCGCATGGTACTATCCAAACTCCTATCTTTATGCCGGTAGGTACCAGGGCTACTGTAAAAACTCTTTCTCCTGCCGAATTACATGATGTAGGAGCGCAAATTATTCTTGGTAACACCTATCATCTGTATCTTCGACCCGGTCACGAATTGATTCAAAAAGCAGGTGGCTTACATAAATTCATGGGCTGGAATAAACCGATACTTACAGACAGTGGCGGGTTTCAGGTAATGAGCCTGAAAGGTTTACGAAAGATCACACCGGAAGGTGTTCGTTTCCAGTCTCACATAGATGGCAGCTATCATATGTTCACACCTGAAAAGGTGATCAAAATACAAAATGCTATTGGTGCTGATATTATAATGTCTTTCGATGAATGTCCTCCCTATCCTGCCACGAAAAAATATATAGCAGAATCTTTAAAGGTTACACTCGACTGGGCAAAACGTGGTAAAGAAGTACATAAAGACACTGAAAAACAAGCCCTGTTTGGAATTGTTCAGGGTGGAATTTATGAAGACCTGCGGGAAGAAAGTGCTAGGAAATTAATGGATATGAACTTTCCGGGATATTCAATTGGCGGGCTGGCTGTTGGTGAGCCCAAAGATGATCTGTTGAAGATCACCAGCTTTCTTAATAACATACTTCCCAAAAACAAACCACGTTACTTGATGGGAGTTGGAACTCCCATTGACCTTCTGGAAAATATTGAAAACGGCATAGATATGTTCGATTGCGTAATGCCCACACGTAATGCCAGAAAAGGAACGATCTTTACACGGAATGGAAAATTGATAATTAAGTCAGCTCGCTATAAGCAGGATTTTTCACCTATCGATGAAGAATGTGATTGTTATGCTTGCCGAAATTTCAGCCGTGCATATATTCGTCATTTGTTCAGTGTGGATGAGTTATTGGGAATGAGACTGGCTACGATACACAGTCTTCATTTTTATATGGAACTCATCAGTAAGGCAAGAAAAGCGATCTTGGAAAACAGGTTTAGCCAGTTCAAGAAAGAATTTTCCAATGGGCTGGATGAGGTAATAGAATAGCGGAGATAATATGGGAAGATATAATGAGATCGATCTGGCAGGTTTAAAAAAATACTCCATTACCAGCCGTCCCAGCAAAGTTCATTTAGAGGATTTTGCGGATCCATCAAAGCAAAATTTAGCAGAACTTCTGGCAAGCTTCCCCGATCTCCTGGCAGCTAAAGATATGAAAGAGTTGGTGGATAGATGCATCCGGGCTTTCCAGAATAGTAAACCTGTAATAGTTGCCCTGGGTGGGCATGTAGTAAAATGCGGTTTATCGCCGTATCTGATCGATCTGATGGAAATGGGCTTGATAACAACTATGGCTTCTAATGGTTCTGTTGTAATTCATGATTTTGAGATTGCTAAATTCGGTAAGACCTCAGAAGATGTAGCAACGGCGTTGGAAGACGGTTCTTTTGGCTTTGCCCGGGAAACCGGTGATGGAATCAATAATATTATTACGGATGCCTATCACAACAAACTTGGTTTTGGAGAAGCAATAGGTAAACATCTTGTGGAAACAGAAACCCCGAATAGATCTTTGTCTTTGCTGGCAAAAGCATATGAAAAACAGATTCCTTTTACAGTTCATGTAGCGTTGGGTACGGATATTGTACACCAACACGAAACAGCGAACGGTGCAGCAATTGGAGACTGCTCACTGCGCGATTTCAGGATTTTCTGTAATAACATTATCAACTTAAATGAAGGTGGAGTTTTCCTGAGTTTTGGCTCAGCTGTAATAATGCCCGAGGTATTTCTGAAAGCGGTTACCGTGGTACGTAACCTGGGTTATCCCTTGCGGAATTTCTATACAGCAGTTTTCGATATGAACCTTCATTATCGACCTAAAACGAACATTGTAGATAGACCTACAAAAAGCGGTGGAAAAGGTTATTACTTTGTAGGTCATCATGAAATTATGATCCCGTTATTTTATCATGCTGTAAAGGATAAATTACAAAATGCGTAAACTGTTGATATCGATCTTTCTGATTATGCTATTTATCCACGCTTTTGGGGAAGAAGTAGAATTAAAAGTAAAAAAGCCATTTAAAGCTGCAGTTCTTTCCCTTTTTATTCCCGGCGGTGGGCAATTCTATAACGGTGCTTATCTTAAATCTACAGGAGTGCTGGCGCTGGAGGGTGGCATGATTGGTTTGGCAGCTTACCATCATTTCAAAGCCGAAGATTATTACGATAAATACAGGATTTCCGGTAGTGAAGATGATTATAACGATTACCTGGATTACTATTATAAAAGACAAAGTGATCTCTGGTGGCTGGGAGCGGTAGTTTTTCTTTCCACAATAGATGCTTTTGTTGATGCTCATCTTTTCAATTTTGAAGAAAAAAAACATAAAATCCATCTGAAATTTGAAGATAACGTGATAAGTTTATCTTATCATTTTTAATGTGGAGTAAAATGGATAAAAAATATGTGATCGCCATTGACGGACCTGGAGCTTCCGGGAAGAGCACAACGGCAAAAGCACTGGCCAGAAAATTAAAATATATTTATATTGATACAGGTGCTATGTACCGTGC
>CBDUTJ010000075.1:0-5557 GCA_965370415.1 uncultured bacterium
AAAACTCGTTTTATGCATACTGCTGTGGCTGATTGTTTATTCATTATATTCAGAAAATCCAGATCAAAAACCATTTCTGAAACAAATTGGTGAAGAATTCCTGTTAGGTATTTTACAAGCAAACTACAGGGAAACACCTATCGATGAGATCTTACCGGTAAACCAGGTTCCAATCGGTAACATACACCTGCTACCAAACAAAACTCATCCCTGTCTGTTATTCAAACCTGAAAAAATAAACTCTATCCGGGGTTGTCGTTTTCGTCTGCCCTACAGCGAATGGGCAGATAATATCATAGAAGCAGCATTAGCGTTGAATTACCCGACAGATTCACCACTTCTGTTTGAACTGACCAGAAGCAAGATAGCCAAATTAAATGCTTTTGCATACTTTCTTACTAGGAATGAAAGTTACCTTAATGAAGCCATTTGTGCCCTTACAAATATTAGCGAAACCAATCCTCCTGATACTGCTGAAGGAGGAAAACCCGGAGTAGGCTGGGGTGATTGGATGCAGGCAGCAGAAGCATTACAGAATTACGCAGTTGCTTACGATCTGGTCTATTCTGAGCTTGGTGAAAGCCAGATTATCTTTATCGAGGATCGCCTTGCTGCCAAAACAGATCAGATATATAAGAATTTCACCCGCATACCGGGCAGTATGAATTCTACTGATCTGGCTATCGGATTCGGGATCCCTAAAAATAATCATATAATCGATATTTCCTGCGGTGTTGCTACTGTTGCCATGGTTTTAGATCATCGGAATTCTGAAAAATGGTTTAAGGCTGCCATAGCTGAATTACAAAGCGGGTTGGCATTTATTTTGCCAGATGGATCTTACCGGGAAGGTGCTTATTATGCTCGTTTTGTGGTTAGCAGAATGTTCCCCTTTTTCTTTTACCTGTATAACGTTACCAATGAAAATCTTTTTGAACATCCTGTCATTAACCGCCTGAATAGATGGCTCATCGATCTGGAAAAACCTGATGGAACTGTTCCAGATTTTGATGACGCATATCCGGAAAAATTGCTTTACCAACCCATCGCTGTCGGATTATCATCTTTAGGAAAAGAATTACGTTATCTCTTTGAAAAAAACATAAACAGGTTTAGCAGGCTGGATGCAAACTTTGTAGAAGCTTTTTGCGCTTTCGATGATAGAGTGAAACCCAGGAAACCAGCTACCGGTTCTGCTGTGTTTTATCCCGATGGAGGAATCACGATCTATCATGGTTACAACGATATCTACGGACTTTTTCTGGGTGAACTCGGACATCCATATTTATGTAATCATGAACACATCGAGCCAACCGCATTCACGCTTTCTGCATTTGGAAAGAACTTTCTTATCGATGCTGGTTACGGACCTAAGGGTACTAACGATCCAAACAGAAACTGGTATATCTCTGCACAGTCACACAATATTCCATTGATCAACGGTCTTGGTCCTGATCAAAATCCAGTTTGGGGTGATGATCTAGGTAGTGAAATGCTGGCATATTTCCAAAGTGATCAATTTTCTTCTAGTACTATAAAAGCTTTCTACAGAGATACTGAAGTTTCCAGAACCATCTGGTTTGCCAGACAAAAGTATTTCATTGTTATCGATAACTTGAAATCTGAATATCGAAACCGCTATTCCATTCCCTGGCATGGACTGGGAAATATCAGGAAGATCAATGAGAGTCATATTTTATGGGAACAGGATGATATCGAACTACAAGCAGAATTTCTTACTCATGAAAAGAATCGGCTTTCCCTTACAACCAAACAGGGCTTACACACACTAAAAGAATTTGATAATATCCATACTACTACAATTGTGAATTTTCCACGTTCCAAACAGCAGAAACTGATCACTCTCTTCGTACCTGATGATAAAACAGCTCCTGAGATGAAGATCGAAAAACTGGCTATACTTTCAAATGGAAATGCTACAGCCCGTCGTATCCAGTCAATTACCGAGAACACCGAGGATATCCTCGTATTGGCAAATAGTGCATGGACTTGCAGTAATATTCGCAGTGATGCGCAAATTGCCTTTATTCAAAAAGAAAACCGCGTTCAATTGATTTCAGTTCGTTCCGCTACAAACCTGTTTATAGAAAATGAAATGATCTTTCAATCAAATCATCCTGTAGACCTTACTTTAAACATGGATGTCAGGGGCTGGTTCGGATATTTAGATCTGCAAAGCAATGGTAAAACACAGGTAATTCTTTATCCACCAACAGATCCCGGTTTGATGATCTTAAACAAAAAGATAGTTAAACACCGGTGGGAAAACTCCTCACTTATTGTTTCAGTATCCGAATCAGGAATCTTTCAAACCGGTATAATCAGCGATAGAATTGGCTCTACAGAGCAAGTTCGATCTGATCTTCCTATATTGGAACAACTCAGCGCTTCAATTGACCCGGCATGGGAAATGGATTATCTGAATTACTATAAAAAGACACAACTTCGAAACGAAATTATTGATCTGGTTGGCGCGGACATTCTACAATATTCGGATTCTCTTTTTGGAAGAAAAAATCTGATTCCTGCTGTTTACGGAATTGCATCAGGGCTTCATAGACATATTTGGAATTCTACTGATGATTACAGTTTTACACTTCCGCAAAGATTCAGGTTCGAAAGAGAAATCTTTGGTTACAAATTCAATTATTACGAAGAAGGTTCTCTCACAGAAAAAGGAATGAAACCGGCAATTCACAAATTTGCAACAGATGATTTCTTTTTCCTTTCTCATGAAAGGGATTTTGAAGATCACAACTTTACCGAAGTAGAATTCAACTATAACAACTATCTTTTACGAACCTTTTTTGAAAAATTCCGAGATGATTTCGGTTATCAATTAGAATTCAGAAAAGATTTTGAAACAGGATGGTTGGGATTAAATCATTCTCAAAATGATTTTTCTAATGAACTTACAAATGCATTTGCTTTTGCTCATAGAGAATGGGCAGGAAATTTCACGATAAACCGCTTTCAAAGGCAATATGAATATTATTTTTCGGGTAAAAGAACAGGTAAGAAAACCTCTTTTACATGGATTGGAAGCGCTAATAATGAAAAAGAAATCACCGAGATCGAAATATCCAATTCGATATATCTTTCCAGGTATTTTATTTTTTCTTCAAATTTCGGGAAATCACAAATCAATGAAACCGATTTTTCTGATCTTGATTTTTCCACTTCATTATACTATAGTTTTAATAAGTTGAATGGTTCCCTATCTGCAAACAGGAACGAAGAAGATAATATTACTGCTAATTATAATTGTATTTATCGGTTTGGAAAGTGGCGATTTTCTGGCAGAACAACTTTTAATAATGTATTCAAGGGAGATTTCGGTGTTTCATATCGGTCAAAAAAATATTCCTGGCAATACAATATCTCACACGAAAAAGAGTGTTTGTTCAACCTTGTTTGTCAACCGTCATTTCTCTGGACGTCGTTATTCAACGTTGAATGGGACCTGCCTGTACAAAAATTCGATACATTGAATATCGGATTGTATTATAATGGTGCTTACAGATTGGGAAGTGAATTCAGCATCGTGAGTGAAGAAGACTATAATCTTTTTGGCCTGACAGGAGTTTTCGATGTATCGCTTAGCGAAGTTGAATCTATCCAGGTGTTTTCAACAGCTTTATTTTTTGAGAATGGTGATATAGATAGCTATGAGCTTAACCTTACACAAACCGGAAGAAATATTACTCCCGGTGTATTGATCAGTCGAAATGAACGAGGATTTGATCGTTTTGAAGGATATTTGAAATGGGTTTTTTAAAACAATATCTCTCTCGTATTAAAGCTATCTGAATTTATCTTCGTGTTGCTTTGTGTCCTTCGTGGTTGAACATTCTTTTCAAGCATGTCGATTTGCTATTTCTTTCTATTGACAGGAAAAAGAAATAATTTTGCTTGGATTCAAATTTTCCTAAAAAAGGAGGAATAAACAAATGTTAGACAAAACAGCTGACCTGGCAGGACCGGGAATCAGCACTTACGAAGAAGTGGAAAAAATACTTCCTTCAGATTACAAATCTTTGCTGACCCCAAAAGAAACAATGATTGCTTTATTCGAAATGAAGAGGTACATTGAGGAAAATCTGTGTAAAGAACTCAACTTGATAATGGTTCAGGTTCCACTTATTGTTGATGTTAAAAGTGGAGTGAATGACTATCTTGATAGGGACGGTTCCAGATCACCTATAGGATTCCCATGCGGATTAGGACTTGACAAGCCCATTAAGGCACAAGTAGTACAGGCAGCCACAAAATGGAAACGTGCTGCTCTCAAACAATTTGGATGTAAAGTGGGAGAGGGTGTTAACACTGATATGAAGGCTGTCAGGAAAGATTATTTTTTAGATCATGATCACTCATCTTATGTGGATCAGTGGGATTGGGAAAGAGTTATGACTGCTGATGATAGAAACCTTGAATTCCTTAAAGATATTGTTAAGAAAATTTGGAAAGTTTTATTAGGAGCAGGCAGACATGCTCAAAAACTTTTCCCTCAGTTAAAAGATAGCAAATATCCAGATTTTCCGGAAGAACTTAAATTCATTCATGCCGAAGAAATTCTGGAAATGTATCCTGACCTTCCACGTAAAATGCGTGAAACTGAGATAATAAAGAAATATCCGGCTGTTTTCATCATTGGGATTGGTTGGGTACTCAAAGATGGTTATCCACACGAAATGAGAGCTGCAGATTACGATGACTGGGTAACCGAAACAACCTCCGAAGATGGAAAACCAACACATGGACTTAATGGTGATATCCTGGTTTGGAATCCTGTTACCCAACGCCGTCATGAACTGACTTCAATGGGTATTCGCGTGACCAAAGATACACTTAAACAACAGCTTGAGATCACAGGTCAAATAGATTTCCTGAAACTGCCATATCACAAGGCAATTCTTAATGACGATATTCCTCTCAGCATTGGTGGCGGCATCGGTCAATCCAGAACTTATATGTACTTTCTCAGGAAAGCTCATCTTGGTGAAGTCAGCGTTACTGTCTGGCCTCAGCAACTTAAAGATATTTGTGCTAAAAAGAACATTTTTGTTTTAGAATAGAAGTATTATTATCAACTTGAAACGACCGCGAAAAAATCAGCTTGCGGTCGTTGTTTTTTTATGTAACTTCCTTTTCTAAACTGAAATTTCTGTTGACTCCGAATTGATTAAATCTTTTTTATTAAAATGATTTAAATGAATGGATAAATCATGAACACGGATAAAAAAGAAGAAAGATACAAAAGAGTCACAAAACAAATTGAAGAATTAATCACTAAAACAGAAGACCCTCTTGCTCGAATGAGTACAATTGCTGCAGTTTTGCATCACAAATTTGAATGCTTCTTTTGGACCGGATTTTACAGACTGATCAATGATGAGCTGATTGTTTGCTGTTATCAGGGAAGTGTTGCTTGTTTAGTTCTTCCTGATCATTCAGGAGTTTGCTGGGTAGCAATAGATAAAGGAAAAACGATTATTGTACCCGATGTGAATAAATTCCCCGGACATATAGCATG
>CBDUTJ010000076.1:0-4109 GCA_965370415.1 uncultured bacterium
TGATCTTTGAGAATCTCTTGTGATTTAAAAATAAGATCATTTAAAACTCTGGCTGTTTCTTTACCCTTTTCACTGGTTGGTTTTATCAATACATCTTTGAATGGGATTCCCGGTACATCATGCGGAGGAGTGAAATTAAGGTCATTAATTCCATTCTTTACAACCAGAATATGCCTGAAACTAAATCCCGGATAGAAGTGAATTACATCATCTGCCAGATTTTCATTTAAAAAATCTATTAGAACATGTGATTCTTCTGTGCTGATATGTCCGGCAGAATGATTTTTAATTTTTCCATCTTCTATACAGAGCAAGTTACAACGCATTACCAGGTCGGTTGGTGCGATTTCGACTCCTATACTTGCGGCTTCCAGTACACCTCTTCCCTGGTAAACTTTATGTACATCATAACCAAGGACAGCCAGATTTGCTACTTCACTTCCCGGTGGCATATCTTTTGGTATAGTTTGAAATAATCCGCATCTTCCCCATTTGCACAGTTTATCTATATGCGGAATATCAGCCACCATGAGTGGTGTTTTGTTGCCAAGTTTTTCTATTGGACGATCGGCCATACCATCACCCAGAATTATGATGTATTTCATTTTCAACCTCATATTTTTATCAACTATATTTCAAAGGGAATTACCAACCTTTGTTAAGGTTAAGAAAACCTCTCTTAATCTCCCTTTAAAAAGAGGAGCAAACTTTTTCAATATTTCTCTTTTAAATAAGATTTGAATGCTTTATATTCATTTTCAATTTTATCGTAGGATTCTTCTTTTCCCTCGATTCCTTCCAAACTGGGTGGAAGAACAGGATCAAAATTCAGAATCTCCCTGATCTGTTCAGGAAATTTTGCCGGATGCGCTGTTTCCAGGGAAATACAGAGCTGTTTAGAATTATCATATTCCGGATTATCTTTCAGAAATCTCTGCAAACCTGCCCAGCCCACAGAACCGTGCGGCTCCAGCAGCAATTTGTGCTCTTTGTAGGCATCAGATATCATTTGTTTCGTTTCTTCATCATTAATACTTACTGAATAAATTTCTTTTTGCAGAAGCTTCATATCAGGAGCTTTGCTTATGTACCCTGTTTCATCCATCACGCCGCCATATAAGGCAACTAAGCGTGAAATATTACTGGGATGACCAACGTTCATAGCACTGGAAAGACAATTCAGAGAAGGTTCTATCTTCTCATATATTCCTGTTTTCACAAATTTTGGAAATTCATCGTTCTCATTTGTAGTAATAACAAATTTCTTCACAGGCAGTCCCATTTTGAAAGCAAACATACCACCCATCATATCACCAAAATTTCCCGATGGAATAGAAAAAACAACCTCTTCTTCATCTTTCTTTCTCAGTTTTGCAAAAGAATAAAAATAATAAACTATCTGCGGAATCAATCGCCCAATATTTATGGAATTAGCAGAAGAAAGATCAAGGTGATCCAGGTCGGGATCGGCAAATGCCTGTTTTACCAATGCCTGACAATCATCGAACTTTGCATCAAACGACACGATTTGAACATTTTTACCAAGTGTTGTCATCTGTTTGCGCTGTCTGTTTGTAACTTCATTTTGCGGGAAAAGTACAACGATCTTGATATTATCTAATCCATAAAACGCATTGGCAATGGCGCTTCCCGTATCACCTGAAGTAGCAACCAAGATTATCAGATTTCGTTCCTCTTTTTTCAGATAGTACTGCATCAACCTGCCCATCATACGAGCAGCGAAATCTTTGAAAGATGCTGTAGGACCCTGATCCAGACGCATTACAAATTTATTATCGTAAACGTGTTCCAACGGTACTTCGTAATTATAGGAATTTTTCACTATTTTCAAAAGTGCTTCATCTGGAATTTGTCCCCGCAAGAATTTCTTCCCAATTTCAAAGGCAATCTCATAATATTCCATATCGGAGAATTCTCTGATTTCCTCTTTTGTAAACGTCGGAATTTCATCAGGCATGTAAAGTCCCTTATCCGGTGCGATTCCTTTTAATAAAGCTTCTCTGAAAGTCACAGGTTCTGCTTTCAGATTTGTTGAATAGAATAAAATCGGTTCTGTCATTATTTCCTCAATTTTTTACATAACTTCCCAAAATCTCTTTCGATGAAATTCTTTGAGATAGGTTTCGTAAAGTTCAATTTTTTTAAAACAATCCTTTTATATAGCCACCGTCTACTTGCAGTGAAACTCCTGTGATATATCCTGCTCCCTGTGAAGTTAGGAAGGCAACAACTTGAGCAAATTCATCCGGTGTACCAATTCGTTTCATGGGAATGTCTTTTTCTAATTTATTATAGAAATCCTTTATTGAACCTTTTCCACTTTCTGAAAAAGCTTTAGCAAGATTCTCAACTCTCTGCGTTTTGGTGTATCCAGGGCAAACAGAATTAACAGTTATTCCGAAAGGGGCAACCTGATTGGAAAGTGTTTTTAAATAACCTGTTACGCCTGTTCTGGCAGTGTTGGAAAGTATCAGATTATCGATAGGTTGTTTCACCGAAACCGATGTCATACCGATGATTCTTCCCCACTTGTGCTTTTTCATGTGCGGAACAGTCAAATTGCAAAGATTTATTGTACTTAATAGATTCAGTTCCAGAGCTTTCCGATAATCATTCAGTTCAAAATCTTCAGCTGTTCCTGCGGGTGGTCCCCCAGCATTGCATACCAGAATATCCAATCTTCCAAACTCTCCAACGATATCCTGCACCATCCCTTTAACCTGATTTTCATCTGTTACGTCACAGGCAATTGTTCTTACATTTCCACCTGTATCTGCAGCGATTTCATCAGCAGCTTTTGTAAGATTGTCCAAAGATCTTGAACAAATAACCACTCTGGCACCTTCCAGAGAAAGACGCCAGGCTACTGATTTACCTAATCCCTGGCTGGCAGCAGTAATAAGAGCAACTTTATCTTTTATTCCCAAATCCATTTTCTTTTCCTACAATTGTGTTTTCACGCAATCAGATAATCTTTTCACAGCTTCTACAAGTTGCTCTTTGCTGGCAAATGAGAAATTGATCCTCAGATGATTTTTTGCAGGGTTTTCACCGTAAAAAGCATCACCCGGAACGAAAGCAACTTTGAATTTAATGGCTTCCATAAAAAGGTCATTTGTGTCGATATGTTCGGGAACTGTTACCCACAAGAAAAGTCCACCTTCTGGTTTTGTCCATTTCACACCCATTTCCGGTGGGAAATATTTTTCCATATTCTGCAGGAAGACATTTAGTTTTTCGCTGTAATAAGTACAGCATTTTTCCATATGAGCATCATAATCCATTTCAGTAAGAAAAGCTTTGCAGAGGTCCTGGTTATATTTTGGTGTATTAAGAAGATTGCCACCTTTGATATTACTCATTTTCTCAATAACATCTTTCGGTCCTATATTAAAACCTACACGGATTCCCGGACAGAATATTTTAGAAAAAGTATATAACCCTATTACGTTTGTACCTTTTCTTTTTTGATCTAATGAAAATATTGAAGGAATTGATTTTCCACTATAACGCAGATCACGATAGGGACTATCCTCTACTATAGGAATATCGAATTCGTAACTGATGTCCAGAAGAGCTTCCCTCTTTTTCAAGCTGGTAGTAATTCCAGTGGGATTTTGAAAATCAGGAACAACGTAAATGAATTTCGGCATCGTATCCATTTTCTGTAATTTGCGTTTGTATTCATCCACGTTGGGTCCGTCTGCTTCGATATCTATCCCGATAATTTGTGGATCCTGCAACTGAAAAGCTACAATAGCTCCTGCAAAAGTCGGGCGGTCGAGCATTATTAAATCACCCGGATTAAGAAATAACCTGCCGGTTAGATCCAATCCATGCTGACCTGAAGATGTAACAACAACATTTTCAGCTTCGAGGAGAATACAATCTCTTTTCAGGAATTTGATAATTGCCTGGATAAAATCTACTTCACCCGGAACAGAAGAATATTGGAATACTTTTTCCAGATTATCTGCCAGTAGTTTCTGTGATGCTTCTCTCATACCAGATTTTAAAAACATATCAGGAGAAGGCAATCCCCCGGCTAAAGAAATTATTTCCGGATTATTCAGATACTTGAAAATTTT
>CBDUTJ010000077.1:0-3920 GCA_965370415.1 uncultured bacterium
ATTGCCATCGAAAATCCGGATGGAATTTATCAAACCGAAACTCTGCAAAAGGTAAAAGATCTAACAAAGCAGTTAGGCAAAATGAAAGAGATAGAAAAGAGTGATGTGACCTCGCTTTATACTGCTGATAATATCATTGGAACCGAAGACGGTATGGATGTGAAAGCATTTTTTAAGAAAGTTCCTGCAACTGAAGAAGGTTTGCTGGAAATAGCAGAAAAAGTTAGAGTAAATGAAATGATCTTTGGCAGATTGGTTTCTGAAAATGAAACTGTAACAGTGATCATTGCCGAAATTAGTGATGATGTTTTCAGCCAGGAATTTTATCATCAAATATTGGAACTTGTGCACTCTTTTGAAGGACCGGAAAAACTTTATGTTGCCGGTGTCCCTATTGTAGAAGGATCGATGGCATATTTGGGACCAAAAGATATGAAAAAGATGGTGCCTATTGTATTGTTGGTTATCGTATTAGTTCTCTTATTTGTGATGAAAAGTGTGAAAAATACTATCTTCACAATGCTGGTAGTTGTCTTTAGTGTTGTGTGGGCTTTTGGTCTCATGGCAGCTGTAAATATTCCTATCTATGCTGTATCCACTATGCTTCCGGTTATGCTTATCGCAATTGGAGTGGCAGATGGAATTCACCTTTACAGTCATCTTGATCTATTCCTACGTAAAAACCCGAATGCAACTCGAAAAGAAGCAGTTAGTGATATGCTGAATGGAATGTGGAAACCTGTTGTAATGACTTCTGTAACTACTTCAGTTGGTTTTATCTCGCTTCTCACTTCAGAAGTATTTCCCATAAAATATTTTGGTATATTCACTGCTTTTGGCGTAATGGCTGCAATGCTATTTTCGCTAATTCTTATTCCGTCAGCTATTCTCATATTTGGTTTTCCCAAAAGGAAACAAAAAACAGAAACAGTTAATAAAACTACCAAGAATCCCTTCTCATACAAATTTGCTGAAGGTGTGATCAAATACAAAACTATCACACTTTTTCTTACCATTATTATAGTTGCAGTTTCCATTTTTGGAATTACTAAAGTCTGGATCAATTCCAGTTTCTTAGATAAATTTGAAAAGGACAGTGATATAGTTCTTACTGATAAATTCATCAACGAAAATTTTGGTGGAACCAGTAACCTTAACGTTATCTTTGAAGGCGAAGAAAACGATATAATGAAATCTCCAGCAGCTTTAAGATTGATCGATAAATTGCAAGATGATGTAGAAAATAGATTAGCAGTTGTAGGAAATTCATTCTCACTTGCAGACTACATGAAACGCATGAACAAAGTGATGCATGCTGATAAGGAAGAATTTGATACCATTCCTGATTCGCAGGAACTGAATGCTCAATATCTCTTGCTTTATGAAATGAGTGGTGACCCAGAGAACTTATGGAAAGTTGTGGATTACGATTTCAAAACTGCTAACATGACTATTCAATTGAAAAGCGATAATTCAAAAGCAATAAACAGTGCCATTGCAGTTATAGAAGAATATAAAGATGATTTTGAGAAACTCGGTATCAGTGTGAATTATGCAGGTTCCGGTTACAAAGCACTTATTTTTACCGATCTCATTTTAGAAGGGCAAATAAAGAGTCTGGTTATGTCTTTATTCATTATCATTATTTTACTTACGCTCATGTTCAAGAATTTCTGGGCTGGTCTCATAGGGTCTGTTCCAATAGTAATCACTGCAGTTGTCGGGTTTGGTGTGATGGGACTCTTGAATATTCCACTTAGCACCACCACAGCTCTTATCTCAAGTATTGCAATTGGAATTGGGATAGATTATGCAGTTCACTTTATCGAACGATATAAAATATATGCAAAAGAAACCGGAGATAAAAAGAAAACAATGCAAGGAACAATGCACCATTCAGGCAGAGCTATTATCTTTAATGCAACTGTTGTAATAGCCGGATTCCTGGTTCTCTTATTCTCAGTATTCCCTCCAAATCGTAGTCTGGGAGCTTTGGTTTCTTTAAATATGTTCACCAGTTTTTTGGGCACGGTAACGATAATGTATCTGTTACTTTATAAAACGAATGTATTTTTTGGGAAGAAAATTCAGGAGGGAAAATGAAAAAATTCACAATTATTTTAATAGCAGTATTAATTATGACTGCAACTTTATCAGCACAGGAAATCACAGGACTCAAAATTATCGAAAATGTTTATAATCGTCTCATCGGAGACGATCAGGAAGGTGATCTGACGATGTCACTTATCAATTCCCGTGGGGATGAAAGGGTACGCGAGATCAAACAATTTTTAAAAGATTTTGGTGATATGGAAAAGAAGATCATGTTCTTCCAATCACCTGCCGATGTGCGTAATACTTCTTTTATGAATTGGAGTTATGATGAAGTTGGCAAAGACGATGATCAGTGGATTTATCTTCCTGCCCTGAAAAAAGTGAAACGAATTTCCAGCGACAGTAAAAGTGATTATTTTATGGGCTCAGATTTTACTTATGATGATCTGGGTGATCGCCATCCATCATCTGATACACACAAATTATTGCGCGAGGAAACAGTTGACGGAGAAGATTGCTACGTGGTAGAAAGCATTCCTAAAGAAAAGGAATATATGTATTCCAAAACCATAACTTGGATCGTGAAAGATAAATGGATCGGCAAGAAAAAGGAATTTTATGATGAAGATGAAGATCTGCTGAAAACACTTACCGTGAAAGAAGTAGAAAAGATCAAAGATTATCTCATCATCACCTTTTCCGAAATGCATAATGTTCAAAAAGATCATACAACAAAAATGGTACTGAAAAATGTGAAAGTAGATACAGGGATTTCTGATAATAAATTTACCGAAAGAATGATGAAAAGAGGAATGTAATTTTGGAGTAAAATATTCTTGATATTTTATACAACATGACGGATGTTGCACTCCAGACAAGGAGGAAAAAATGAAGAGAACAGTTATCATAATAATGATTTTAGTCTTTGCTTTCATTCTAAACGCACAAATAACCCATCACGGATTTGTACGAACTTATCTCGGAACACTTACAGATCAGGATGGAGAGTATTCGGTTGTGCAAAACACTTTTGATTGGAAATTGGATTATGGAAAAGGTGATGTTGTACTTTATGTTAATCCGGTGTTTAATTACAATGCTCTAAATGATCATTTAGATATTACACTCAGACAGACATACGTAGATATCTATTTCGATAATTTCGATCTGCGCATCGGAAAGCAGCAGATAATCTGGGGGAAAGCAGATGGTGTATTTATTACAGATGTAATTTCACCTCGTGATCTTTCGGAATTTATTTTACCCGATTTTGAAGAGATCCGTATTGGGACAAATGCTGTTAAGTTTGATTATTACCTTGGTAATTCTACTTTCGAAGCGGTTTGGATTCCCACTTTTCAACCAACCATTACTCCCAGAAAAGGCTCGATCTGGTATAATATGCCGGATTTTCCGATGTTTATAGTTTATGATTATCATAATTATGATGTTGGGAATAAGCTATCCGAAAGTGAAATTGCTTTAAAATATTCATACCTGGGAAGTGCAATCGATTTTGAACTTATGGCTGCTTATATGTGGGACGATAATCCTACTATGCATATTATTGTGCAACCCGACACAACTATCCTGATTAAACCGGAATATCACCGGCTTCCACTTGCCGGTGCAAGTTTTAGTAAAGCTGTGGGTGGAGCAGTTGTGCGTGGGGAAGGTGCTTATTATTTTGATAAGCGATTTTCTGCGGGAGATTTTACTGTGAACGGCATTAAAGAAAAAGATTATGCACATTATCTTATCGGTTACGATCATAACTGGTTCGGAATGAATGTCAGCTTTCAATTTATTCAGGAATATATTATGGATTACGAAGAAGATATTCGCAATGATGAATTCTCAAACAC
>CBDUTJ010000078.1:0-3233 GCA_965370415.1 uncultured bacterium
TTCCATGCGATGCCGCATGGCATCGTGGGAACAAGTAATTTTTTTCCTGACTCAAGTTTTACATATTCAACTTAACACAATATCTTTCAGACTTGTGTCAAGTTTAACATAACCTTGACTTGAGTAATTTTATTTATCTTTTCATTTGCAAGTATAATTTTTCCAAAGCAGCTTCCAGGTCGTTCTCTAAAAGCGGAAAACAGTATCTTTTCTTAATGACCATGCTGTTATGCCGCAACTGCCATTTTCTACATTTTGCCAGGTGTTCCACAACCTCATCGATAACACTTGTATCTAACCTGTCCTCAAATTCAATAGGACGCAGTCTGAATTTAGAGGGTAAGTGTTCACCCACCAGCCAGGCATAAACGTTTTCGGGATAATACCTGCTGGTAAGTATGGGAGTTTCGCAAGCGCAGGCTTCGATTATGGGCAGTCCTCTTCCCTCAGTTTCACTGGGCAGTGTAACCAACGATGCTATTTGGAACAGGTCTTGTATTTTCAGCGGTTTTTCCTCTTTTCTAATATAAGCAGGCTTATCGAGTTCACTGAATAGAAACGAGAGAAATATTCTGGAATGGAACTCCGCATCTACTGCCAGAATCATTCTTTGAAATTCCTTTAGTAAAAAAGTAAAATATTCCTCATGCCCTTTCAGGATGGGACCGGTGATCATCAGCACGATGTTCTCTATCTTACCACTTCTCAGCCAGCTATTAAACCGGGAATTTTCTAATAATGCACTTATCAATAGAAAATCCAATTCGATCCTCTTTCTTTCTATAATCCGGGTTGGTTGCAAAATGAGTAGATTATCAGCACAAAGGTCAAAAGTTATGTTATCTTCCAGGCTGGTAACAAATGGATAAGGTGTTTCCCGTAACTCTTTATTTTTAAGCAGCTTCTCGATAGAAACCGAGCGCAATTTGCTTTTCCTGCCGGTAATAAGTTGCTTCACCTGTCGAAGGATCTCTCTTTTTCTTTCTTCATCAGCAAGTGGTTTGAATTTCTGTGTATCGATAGCAGTTCCAATAACACCAGTAGCATCAGGTTCGTAATTGAACTTTTTCACCAGCAGGTCAGATTGACGATAATTAATATTCAGCGCTAGCCAGTTTTTTGCTTTCCAGGGATAGAGCATTTCAATAACAGAAAATATCTCAGGAAGGTGTGAGTTAGTAAAATAATGATCGCGAGGACCGTGTTTAGTGCCTTGATATTTAATATCTATTTCACTTTTTCCTGCTTCCCAGTAGAAATCGTGATTATTGGAAATGACCGGAATATCAAGTGACGATGAAATCAGAACCAGAGCCAATGCAAGAGACACATTACCCGGGTTGGAATTTGTATTTACTACATACAGCAATTGAATACTATTTTGGGCAATATAGGTTCCTATCTGCAGGGTCAGGTATATTGTATCTTCCCAGAATCGCTTTAAAAGATCGTTATACTGCTTTCCTCCTCGTTGCAGCTTAGTATGAAAAAACAGGTCGAACAACTTCCATTTGACAAATCCTGCCATTCCCGGCACAGTAAAATGCTGGCATTTCTCTTTGATGGTCATATCAAATCTTTCGTCAAATTCCCCACCGATAAGATGAATATTAACCCTGGGAAGTATTTTGTGAACCAACGTGATGTATTTAGCAATTTCTGTGGAGACACCGTCTATTCCGAATTCAAATGTAATGAAAGCGATCCCGCTACGCTCTATTCTTTGCAGGAAAGATTTATAACTTTCCTTTCGGTCATTTGCTGGTGGTTTATTCTGTAAGTTTTTTAAAAAATCATTTAGTTCGAACCATGACGTGAACTGCAGATCTTTGAAATCTTCAAACATGGTAAAATGAGCTTAAAATCGAAAGAGCTCCTCCAATTTATTTTGTAGAATTTGGAACGAGAAATATTTCCTGCCCAGTTCGTAATTATGTTCTGCTATTTCTTTTTGCAGATTTGTATCATGAATGATCTTTTCCATTTCTGCCAGAGCATCATCGGTAAGAACGTTATCTTCCAGCATTACGGTCTTAAAGCCCTTGCTACCAATATCAGGCCAGAAAACTGGTTGGTAATTATTCACAAAGACAGGTTTCTTTGCCAGAACACATTCCACAAATGCATTACCGAACCCTTCGTAAGTACTGAAATACGTGCAGGCAACTGCATTGGCGTAAGCATCGGAAAGATTGAATATTTTACGTCCTCGCCAACCCTTTCCACGTTCATTCAGGATGCGTCTATGTCCAAATACTACCTGTTTATCCAGCTTGCGTTTTTTGATGGTTTCCAGCAGTTCTTTATAGTAACCCTTCCTGGCATCATCAGCAGCACTACCTGTAACGATCAGTTTAACACGTTTATCCTGCAGACGGTGAACCATTTCGATAGCAGTTTCAATTCCTTTTCTACGTACAATGCGGGTAACCTGGAATAGCGGGATGTCTGTTTTCTCCAATCCTAAGTCGGAAAGCATGGAACGATTATACTGACTTTTACTGGCAAAAGGTTTATCAAAATCCATTACGTTGGGAACCACAACTGCATCGATATTATATTTCTTTTTCAGAACATCTCTGGAATAAGTATTAATAACCACATGACGTACATTTTGCAGATCCAGAGGAAATGTGGTTTTCATAATTTCTTTTACTTTTTTATGCGGTGTTTTGTACCTGTTACCCCGTTCCCAGTAGAAATCGTGATCATGCGTTATAATAGGCTTGTATCCGAATTCCGCCACTTTTTTAATAGCCATACCCATGGAAAGATGACAGGGAAGCGAAGTGCTATTCTCTATTAGCAACACATCGATCTTTTTCTTTAATATCCATTTGAAAATATGGGCAGCAATTTCATTGGAAGTATCAACAAGATGATCTATCAATTCCTGTTGTTCAAATTCCGGGAAGAAGAAGGCACGGTTCTGCTCCCATTCGCATTCGGGAGAAAAGAAAGATAGAGCACGCCACACACTTTCGTTTTTCTTACCAACAATGCTTCTTTTGAACTGACCGGAAAGAATGAATATCTTATGACCCATCTTTTTTAGGACCTTGATCCACTTTTCAGTTTCCAGAGCTACGCCGTCGATATCTCCTATCCGTCCGATAATAATCCCAATATTCATAGGTCAACTCCTTCATAAACTAAATGTATAAAATCATATTCTGGAATATAACTTCTATAATATGAATAATTTAATCTTTTTTTACGGTCAAGAAAAAAAT
>CBDUTJ010000079.1:0-2820 GCA_965370415.1 uncultured bacterium
ATAAAATGAAATCCGGTAACTACGTTTCTACAAAGAAAATGATCCTGATGAAATAAGGGAAGATTTCACCCCAGATAGTAATCGGGGCAGGCAGAATAAATCCTTATGAAATAACACAAACATGGGAAACAGGGTATCAATTGATGCCCTGTTTTTTTACTATAATTTGCTGATTATTCTTAGTATTTCCCTATTTCTTATAAATATAAACAATGAAAAATAAAAAAAAAGACACCTGATGATATTCAGGTGTCTTTTTTGTATATCAGTAAACTACGGAATATCATTTAAGATTTGCGTCATCATAGATTTAACATGATCTGAATCCATATAAGAGAGAGGGAATCCGAATATGTAGCACACATTATTTGTTGTCTCATATTTTAATGCCATTGGCAAATCGTTATACAAATCATATTCTTCTTGTGTGGGAACTATGTGATATGGACATCCCTGAGGATCTTCACCTACTTCTTTGCACCTATATCTGTATATAACATCAGCATCATAATCAACAAAATATGCAACCGGACCAAGTCCATTAACACTTAAGAAAGGAACAACTAAATTTGTAATTGCTGTATTGAAACTTGGTAATTGCAGATCAAGATCATTATAGCTTCCTTGTGATGTAGCTCCAATAAAGAATGGATTGATCGTATAAGAAAATGATACCTGACCAATAGCTTCACTATTATTTATTGTAATTCCAAAATAGTCATCTAATATTGGGAATGCGTTGCTAATACATTCTATTTGGAGTGTTTTTAATGTTGCACCACCACTAAGAATAAGGTTACCGCCCTGCAACAAATATATTTTTAAAGCTTCATATTCTAGATAGAATTGACTTGGGGATATTCCATTATCTGAGTGATAGATGATAGCTTTATACTGCTGTATATCTGATGGAGCAATAACAGATTTTCCATAATGAAGATCAAGCATTGTATTATCTCCATACAGATTATAACGCTCCGATCTATTAATGGAGCCATGTTCTGTTACATTGCCATAGTCAGAAATGAAATATGTATATAATGAATCAACAATAGCTCCGGGTGCATCACCTGTATCAGCTTCATCGTCAATGATGAGTACACCTGCTTTTTCAGGTTTAAGGACTGGTGGAACAATTGTAAAATGAAATTCATGTGGTGTTAGGTCAACAGCACCTTGAAGGTCGAAAGCTCGAACTTCAAATGTATGCTCACCATACAAGTTATCAAGCACTCCACCAAAACTTGTAAGTGTTACTGTTGTTTTTTGCCCGATTGCACTGTAATCAGGTATACGAAGCCATTCTTTGCCATCATCATCAACCTGAAGAAATTCTCCAATTGCCGGGATCGGCGGATAATAATAGGGTTCACCATCCAATCTTAGATCGTAACCTACAATTTCGCAAAAATAAGGTTGACCGGTTAATTCATCAAGAGTTTCATCCAGTCTTTGCTTCTGAGGATTATTGTCTTCAAATTCTCCATTGTATCCCCATCTCATATAGATTTTAAAGTCATCACTTCCAATTGCAGTATAATTAAACTCACCATTAAGCCAGAATGCTGTGGCATGATGAGCTCCATCCGAAGTCTGAACTGAAGGTAAGATATCGTCTAATTTCGGGTCCAGATATGCTGCAAAATGATGAGCCCCAAGTGCATAAATTCCATTCTTATTACCAGCACCTTCGCCATAATATATTACTGTGCCAGGGTAAAAACCTTCTTTAACAATAAACGAAATTTCTTTTTCTTCCGATTCGATAAGGGCAGCATCAACTGCTTTTGCACGTAGGAAAGTTGAATCCTGTGGAACTTCATCAATAAATGTATTGGGGATAAGAGGATTATCGGTTAAGCTGCTATGAAGTGAATGCATAATGTCATCAAAACCAAGTGTGGAAATCCACTCGTCAGGATATCCGCCATTACTCTCAAGTATAATATTATTATCTAGATCACGTTTCTCAAGTTTATATGAAAAGTAATAAGTAAGAGAACCGACATACGGATCATCATCGAGCATAGTAAACTCAAAGATAATAGCAGTACTAATTGTTTCACCATCTATAGGACCTTTCGTAGATTCTGCAAAAACTGTGGGTATAGCTGAATAAGCCTGAAAGTACTTTCTTGCAATATCACTTTCTTCTTCTCTATTATCTATGCATTTTACTTCGAAGATGCTTATAATATTTGCACTATCACCATTAGCATCAGCAGCAGGAAAATTAATTGTTGCATAACTCTGGTCAATCCAAATTGTAGTTTGGGTAGATTGATCCAATGGAATACTTATATCTGCATTTGGTGCATAAAATTTAACCCATCCTTCGTCATCAATTACGTCATAACCTGGTGTTGTAATTGGTTCCTCATTCTCATTTAGTACTCTAAATGCAAACCCTTCAACAATGCCATCTTCATCATAGGCACTCCATTGAATTGTTTGTTGGAACAAATGAGGTTCCTCTATTTGATTAAGACTATCTACCCCAAAGTAGTCTGTTATCATGATATGAGGTTTACTATTTGCATTTAATGTACCTTTTCTCCCATCACAAGAAGTTAGTATTAATAATAATACAATAGATATTAGCGTAAAGTATATCACATTTGTTTTTTTGAACATATTTACCCCCTAATATATTAATTACTTTTATTAATTTTATACACTTTTCCGTCAATAAAATTATTAATTTATTCTTTTTTTATTTATAAAAATAGTGAAAATAAAATAATCAAACATTTTAAATGAAAATAAAAAACGCTGGTAATCATATAATTACCTGGAATGGTAATAATGACAGCAACCAAA
>CBDUTJ010000080.1:0-2508 GCA_965370415.1 uncultured bacterium
TTATAGATATCCTGCCGCCAGTTACCAAACTCTATCAAAATCATCCGAACCCGTTTAACCCGACAACAGCTATCAGCTTCGACCTGGTAAATGCTGGAAAGGTTACATTGAATGTTTACAACATTAAAGGAGAACTTGTAAGAACTTTAGCTTCCGAAAATTATTCCGCAGGAAAACATGATATTATCTGGAATGGAAAAGATAATAACGGTAAATTAGTTTCATCAGGTGTTTACTTCTATCATCTGAATACGAAAGATTATAACTCATTTAGAAAAGCGATAATTCTGAAATAGCAGATTTCAATTTTAAAAGGACGACTGTAAAGGTCGTCCTTTTTTTAAAAAAAGAGATTTTGTTTAATTATAAAGTAATTTCTATTTAACAGTAACAAATAAAATAAACTTTAGTTTGACAAAAAAAGAAGAATTTTATAAATACTAACAAAATTCAAAAAATAAAAAAAAGAATTTAAAATTCCAAAAGGAGGAAAAATGAGAAGAATGAATTATTTAGTATTCATTTTTGTTTTATTAGCTTTTTTTACATCATTGCTTTTTGCTCAAGAAAATGTCGTTAGTATGGTTAATGTGGGTGTTATACCTGCATCAAATTCTAACATCGAAAAGGGTATTTTAAACAACACATATCCGCAAAGATCGCGGGAACTCTATCAACTCGATGATGGCAGCTCGGAAGAGACACTTGGTATGAGTAATCCAAGTGATTTTATGGTTCTGAATGGCTTCGAGGTAATTGCAGGTTCGGAAACTATCGAGTTTATCAGTCTTGCCTGGGGAACTCCGGGAGCAGTAACACCTTAAGGTCATCCAGTAAGGCTTATCCTCTATGATGATCCAACTAATGACTGGGATCCTAGTGATGCTGTTTATTTAACAGAAGCTTCAACGAACATCATTAACCCTGATACAGACATATTTACAACCGTCACGATACCTCCTACGACTGTTAGCGGTGTTTTCTATATAGCTTCATTATATGAAAATACAACGGGATTTTTTCCATGCTCTCTTGATATGACTTCGTCTCAAGGTTCTTCCTGGTATGTTTGTACATTATCGCCGGGTACTTTTAATGTTAACAATATTGGTAATCCTTCATATGATTTTCCTCTGGATTTAATTGGCAATTACGGTTATCCTGGTAACTGGCTTCTTCGTGCTGATCCTTGTATACCACAACCGGAAATTGAAGTTACTCCGCTTTCCTTCGATATAAATTTGGAACCTGGTGAGATAGATACTGAAATGCTTACTATCGAAAATATTGGAGCATCTGATCTGGATTTCATCATAACTAAGGAAATAACGTCCAGCGAAAGAACCAAATCGAATCTTTCATATTCTTCCAATTCACGGGCTATAGGCGATGTTCTGGGCAATTATGGTAATTCAGCAGCTAATTCTACAGGAATGGTTTTAGTTGAGGATCTGTTTTATATCGTAAATTTTATTACTTATCATTTAGATGTTTTTGATCCTGTTAATCAAATTATCATAGCTTCATATCCTATACATGCTTTGCCTTATGGTATAACCTGGGATGGTACATATCTTTGGATTGGAGATAATACAGGAGAAATATTTTCGTATGATCTTAATGGAACATTGGCAGGTGATTCGTTTAGTTGTCCTTTTGTTTATTTCCCTGCATTAACCTGGGATGGAGCTTACTTCATAGTTAACGAAGCATTTAATGTTACGAATCCAACTTTCTACAGGTTAGATAATACTGGCGCTGTAATTGAAATGTTTACCTCGAGTTTTGGTGGTGATTCAAGCCAGATTGTCTGGGTACCTGAACATGAAGACGGGAATTTATGGAGTTGTGATTTATGGAGCACTAATGTATCACAATTAAATCTTGATAGCGGTTCCGGAACTGCCCTGTTCATCACACAGTTTACACCACCCGATGTAGGAGTAGATACATATGTCATTGCTCATGACAGTTTTGACCTGTGGTGGAGTGACTGGGACGGTCCTCTCTATAAAATTGATGATGGCATAAATGAAGGATGGCTTTATTGCAGCACTACAAATGGAATCATTGCACCGGGAAATTCATCATATATTAATGTATCATTTGACGCAACCAATCTGGTTAATGGAATTTATGAAGCTAATTTGCATATCATTAACGATGATCCCGATGAAGGTTATCTGGAAATCCCTATCACATTGACTGTAGAATCTACTTATAGCACTGATCTTATTCTTCCTGCTATTACGCAACTTCATCAAAATTATCCTAACCCGTTCAATCCGACCACAACTATCAGCTTCGATCTGGTAAATGCCGGAAAGGTTACTTTGAATATTTACAATATTAAAGGGGAACTTGTAAGAACTTTAGCTTCCGAAAATTATTCCGCAGGAAAACATGATATTATCTGGAATGGAAAAGATAATAACGGTAAATTAGTTTCATCAGGTGTTTACTTCTATCATATGAAGACGAAAAATTATAACTCATTTAGAAAAGCGA